>JAGOQI010000014.1 GCA_017991515.1 Minisyncoccota bacterium
AGAATCAGCCGAGGTTTTGCGAAATCCGTGTCCCCAAAAAAGAGCTTTCGCAAAACCGAGTCCGCATTTAATACATTTATGAATTTTTGATGAAATAGGTTCGAGCCGAATCGTACAACCACTCCATAAATAAAAACAGTTGGTAGAGTTCTGCCAACGCATAACTAAAGCGAAAGGTCTTTCAAGTCTGACAAGCGGCTCCAAATAGTTACAAAATTAAAAATTCGTAACAAATAATACAAGCGATGGTCTTTCGAGTCTTAAGCGGCTCATTAAGAAAGCTCTAAAATAAAAAATTAGCTTATATTCTCTAATTTATCTTTTATTTCTTTTTCTAATTCATCAATATGAGAAAGTTCGTCTTTTATCAAACTCTTAGAATCTTCTAGTTCTTTAAATTGATTTGTTAATTCATTAATCTTATTATCCTTTTCTTTCTTTTTTATTACTGAAGCTATGTGTAAAGAATGATGCTTTCTTGTATGAATAATAATTCCCGTCAAAAGAATTATTATTATAATACCACCGAGAACACTAGCCCCCATCCATAAAGGAGTCCCTACTGACAAAAAAGATAATTTTTTGTCAGTGTTTTCTTGAACTGAAGGAAATGTGATCCATCTATCTTTTATAACTAATTTTTCTGAAGGAGTTATTTCTTTTAGCCCAGCATTTAATATAACTTGTAAATCTGGCATATTTTTTGGAACAGCAAAAGCTAGGTTGTAATCAAAACCTGTTTGTCCTGCAATGGTCACATAAGAAAGAATGTCTCTTGATGTATAGTAAGAAAGAGACGCTAAGTCCATAACAGCGGCATCTACTTCAGCAAGTAAAAGCTTCTGTAGTCCTACCTCGTCGTCTGTTACATGCTCGACGATTATTCTAGGGTAATTATTGATAATATAATCTGAGACAGCATAGTCACTAGTAATAGCAACTTGTTTCGCATTAAAATCTGCAAGAGTTAATTCTTTACTTCCCTTTTTATAGTCTCTTCTAGTAACAATAACTGCTGGAATAGTTATAAAAGGCTCCGAAAAATAAAAACTATCTGCGTCTTCTCTATCTTCTGAAAGCGCCATTACAATACCTTCTTTTCCTGCCTTCAAATCAGCCAATATATTTGACCTAGATTTAGCTTCTAAATATCTAGGTTGTGCACCTATTTTCCTAGCGATTAAATCTAGGTAGTCAACAGCTAAACCTTTGGGTTTTATGCTTGGACTTGAGGAAACAAAAGAAAAAGGAGGATAAGATTTTTCTGGTCGAACAATAATAGTGTTGTTTTTTTTATCTAACCAAATCTGTTGATCTGGAGCTAAAACTGCTGCTTGGGCAGAAAAAGGAGCTAAGAGTATAGCTAGTAAAAAAATAATACTGAAACGAGTAAAAACCATGTTAATTATCTATAATTGTATCACAAAGTAGGAAGCACCTTTTTAAACACTGGTGATATTTTCTTCTTTTTGCTTAAGTTCTTTTTCTGAAAGACTCAATCTTTCGTCCTCTATTTTTATTTTATGATTGAGGATTTTCATTCTAAGCCTTGAATACCAAGGAATAAAATAAATAATAATAATAATTAAACATACTATAGGGATAAGTAGAGCTAATACATTTATTAAGACAACTAGCCATTTAACCATCTTACTGTTGTTAACTAAAAGCTGAACTCCAAAACCTGGTTTTTGAGTCTGCTGATCGTCTTCTACAAGAAACGGTGTGACATTATAAGCTCCAGCTACAAGATTTTCAGCTGATAAATATTGAAAAAAACCTTTTTCATCATTTCTAACCAATGCTTCTGTTGGTTTATTTTTCTTAGACTGGAGAGAATATATAAACTGTTCTCCTAAGGATTTTATTGAAATATCTTTAAATATAATTTTAGTTAATGCATTTGGTTCCCCTTTTCCTTTTATAGAAAGTCTAGATTTGGAGTCAATAGATTCTGGATACTCAGTAATAACAGGGAGTGCAACTATTTTACCTGATCCATTTGTAGTTACTATAGCAATAGGTCTACTGGGGATAGAATCAACTTTTATACTACTTGGTTTTATTTTTATAGAAACAGATGCTAAAGAATCTATAATATTACTCCCCAATCCATCATTAGCTAGTATCGCACCTTCAGAAAAAGATAATGTTCCGACGCCTTCACTACGAGCCACAAGAGATACTTTAAACAAATTACCACTATTACCTTGGTACCCTGGATTTAAAACAACGCCTTCAAAAGGAATTTGTACGCCAATAACCTTTGGTTCACTAGTCCAAAAATTAACAATACTAGAATTTTTATTAACACTCGACAAACTAATACCTCCTGAAGATTTAATAGAACCAGAGATAGCATTCATTGCTTGAGAAGGACTAGAGACAAGAACTGATACAGAGAAAGATTCTCCTACAAAAACTTCTTTAGGAGCTAAAATAATAAACTTTTCATCAGCAAAAGCAGTCTTAGTATCTAAGACTAAAATAGAAAAAATTAAAATAAATGATTTAATTTGGATTTTCATATTTTCTCCTCTTATTAAAACGATACCTCAGCAATACAATAAAAACAAGTAATGCAGTAGTCAAAACAAACATACCTAAAGGACTATCGCCTTGTATGGTTATTTGTTGTTCTCTAAAATTACCAGAAAAATCGTAAGCTCTAACTGTTAAATTATAAGGAAACAATCTATATGGTAGAGAGAAAGGACTTTCGGCATTTTTAAAATTCAAACTTCCTACAGCAACTTCATATCTTTGTATACCACCTTCTTCATCTTCAGCAATAAATACGGCCTGTCTAGGAGTTCTTCCAAATATAGATCTGTCTATTAAAGTAATTTTAAAAGGTAGCGGTGGAATATTATCATTTTCAAGAATAGACCTCTCAACCTTATCTTTAGAAATATTAATTTCTAAAGATTTAAAAGTAAGTGGTGTTTTTGTTCCCTTGCCATCATTTTTTAAAATTTGAGAATCTCCAAATGTAAGTTCTGTGCTACCTGATTGCTTTGTTATAAAAAATAATCTAATTATAGGGATAGCTTTATTTTTTGTATCTATAGGGTCATAGAGCCTTTCAATACCTCCAGGAATAACCCCGGCAAAATGAATAGCTCCTTTTCTTATTTCTTTAGGTTCTTCTACCCAAATAGGAATACTGCTCTGTGTAACACTAAAACCATTAAAATCAAAGTATTCACTAGAGAAATTAATTGTTGATTCTACAGAATTAATATTAAAATTTTCTGGATCAACTGAAATATCAACTGAAATTCTTTGTCCAATAGAAACATTTTTATCACTATCTAAAGAAAAAATAGAAGCGTTGGCCAAATTAAAACAAGATAAACATAAAAGTATTGATGTTAAAAAGCTTAATATTTTTTTATTCATTAAAAATTTTTTCATATTATCCATTCCAATAAAAAGCTAATATACTAAAGTCCACTAAGTTAATAATATTATCACCATTAGTATCTACACACTTAGGTGGGTTTTTTTTGTTGTACCAAAAAGCCAATACAGAGAAGTCTACAAGTGTAACTCTTTGATCAAAATTACAATCTCCTGGGATATTAGTAGTAATATCTGTTCTTAAAATTGAGGCATCTCCTATGGTTATCTTAATAGCCTTACTTGTCCTTGTGTCTCCTACATATTTAGAAGTAATCAAATAGTCCCCCTTAGATAACGACATAGGTAATGTAGCTTTGTAAATACCAAAACTATTAGAGTAAAGAGAAAAGCTTCTACCTCCTTCTCCATCAAAAACTACTTCGACAACAGTATTAGGAATAGAAGATCCTTCTATGGTTAAGAAATCTCCTTGTTTTACAGAAATCTTATCTGTATTAATAGTTGGGGCAAATCTTATACCTGAAATATCAGTGATAATACCTGAGTATAAAATAGTTGGAAAATTTAATAGTGTTGATTTAGACCCGTTTATATCAGTGGCAAAAAGAGTAAAAAGTTGCCAATTATTCTCTGGAATAAATATAGAGAATTTTGCGTCAGTATCAGCTTTGACTGTAATAATATCTCCATCCTTTTTTATAACCGTGACAATAGCATTAGGATAAGCAAATCCTGAGAACTTAACACCACTTTGATAAATACCAGTACCAATTATAATAGAAGGATCAATTGTAGGTAGCACCCCTACTGTAGCTCCTATAGAAACTGTTTCTGTTTGAACAATAGTAAGAGCTAGGACACGACTAGTAGTTGCAAATAAAATAAGTGTTATTAAGAAAAATAAGATGTACCTACTCGTATTGAACATAGGGTTATCATATCGACTTATTATTTTCAAATCTTTTTTGTGCTTTTCTAATAACAGATCTATTATACTTTCGAACGATAAATCTAAGAATAAAGAATGTTGGAATACCAACTATAATAATAACTAGTAATAGTTCCCATGGAAATACTATAAAATAAACAGACTTACTCTTTGCTACTTGATCTGTACTACCATAAGAGACAATTGTTTTTGCTTTAAAGATACCGAATGCAAAGTTGTGCCATTCATCATTAAGAGCTTTTTTAAACGAATAAGACTCGTTTCTTAATACTTCTTGATCTCGAAAATCAACACTATCTCTTTTGGACCATTCTGGTAAGAACTTTCGAGTTGTTCCAGGAAGAACATTACCATTATTTGGGTTCGCATCTATCTTTTTAGCTGTCCATCCTAATATAGAGCGAATAACTACATCTCCTTCTGGCTTTACTCTGTCTCCTCCTTGGTTGGAGAATCTATATTGGAAACCAACAGGAAGTGTTTTGTAGAAATGGTCATTATTGTGCAGTGAAAAGTCCACAAGACCAGCCTGCTCTTGCACATCTCCATTAACAGAAAGAAGTATCAAAAGACCTGTCTTAGTACCAATAGAGACTTGTCCTGGAGCTCCTCCTGGAGAAGTACCCCAAAAAATAGCAGCAAAGTATCCTCCTGCTTCTGCATCTTTTGGAATTGCGATTTTAAATTCTATTTCTTTTTGAGCACCTGCTGCAAGTGTGATAGAAGCTTGTTCAGTAGTAATCCAAGTACCCAAACCATCTTTGGCATCTATGAATGTTGGACTTCCTGTATCTCCTTGAGCTTCAAAGTTAGAAAAAGATGCATAATATGTTTGAGTTGTTTTAGTCTCATTTACAAGACCCATTTTTTCGGTAAGTGTTTGTCCTGGATCACCTGATATTTCATAACGAATAGGAGTGATAGTCAGAGCATGAGCTTGATTAGGAATACCAAAGCATACCATTAATGCCAGCGCTGAAATTGTAAGCCTGAGTGTTGTTTTCCTAAACATTTTATTTTTATATTAAGAATTAGAAGTTACCTGTAGCAACATAGTCCAGATTTGTAGCGTAGTTACCTGCAGGTTGTGAAGCTGGAATATTTGCTAAATATCTAACAGCTATAGAATCAGATGTTACTGGTCCTGTAGCAGAAGCTATTTGAGAAACTGTACTAGGTACAAATTTGTAATCATTGGCTGAAGTAGAGTATGTTGCTGTTACTGTTCCTGTACCAGTTACTGTTGCACCAAGAGCAAATTGAGCTGAACCTGGTACTCCGTCTGCATCAGCTGATATAGTTGCTGCGGCAATAGTGTTGGCGCCAGAAGTTAGAGTTGGGCCATTGTAGGTAAGTGTGTAGCCTGTTGTCGCATTAGTTCCGATAGCCATAGTGTGGGCTGTTACTGTAGAAGCTGAACCTGTGGCCGCTCCATTTGCCCATCGTCCTGCACCAGAAGTAAGAGTTCCAAACCCTATAGCATTATCATCATTTGAGAAGGTAAGTGTTGGAGAAACAGTAGCTGTGATATTTACAGTACCATTTGTCTCTGCAACAACAGCACCTGTTGCACTATCTGCACCTGACTCAACTATTGTATAAACAGAAGACTCAACATCTGTAGCTTTGTTTGTGAAAGTACCAGTACCAGCTGCTGTTGTTCCATTAATAGTGAATGTTGTTGTTGGAGCTGCACCTGAAGCTGTATATGTACTACAAGCTACAACCGCAAAAGTATTTGTAGCTAAAGTTATTGTTACGGCTACATTATTTACTCCAGCTGTACAGGTTGGTGGAACACCAGAAGTTGCACTAACAGCAACAACTGTTCTGGCTGTACCATCATTAAAGATAAAGTCTGCTGGTTGCCATGTACCTATAGCGCTTGGTGCAAAATCTGCATCAGCAAAATCATAAGTAATACTTTCTCCTGTTGCAAATGTATTTGCACCTGCAAGAGTTGCAGTTATCACATGAGTTGCAGGTTGGTTAATTGTCACAGTTGAAAGAGTGTCTTTCACACCTGTCATTTGGGCTGCATTTGCAACCAAAGGTGTACCTATCGTTCCAAAAAGAATTCCTAAAATTGAGAGAGAACTAATAATTTTCTTTATCATAATAAATTTATTTTTAACTAAGGTTAATACAAGCACTTACCAGTACTTAGTATTTATTATAACAATAATACATGTATATAACAATAAAAAACCCTTAGTTGTCCACACCTTTCTGATAAGAAGATAGAGTTTAAACTAAAAATTACTAGTGATTACATACACTATGTTTGTACTGTAGTTACCTGCTGGAGTTCCTGCATCAATATTTGAAATAAACCTATTACTAAATGTTTCTGTTGCAGTAAATCCGCTAGTACTTGCTATTGGCTCTATAGTATTAGCTACAAATTTCCAGTTTCCTGAACCTATAGTTTGATTATAATCAGTAGGGATTGTGGCGCTTCCTGAAGAAGAGAGAGAAAGTGCAAACTGCTTTGTTCCTGCTGTTCCTGTGGCAGAGTTTACAATAGTTGCTGGAGTGATAGTATTAGCTCCACTTGTAAGCGTAGGTGCTTCGTAGGTTATAGTATAGCCATAAGGCGCATTACTAGAAGCTGCCATTGTATGAGCTACAACATTACTAGAGCTTCCGGTACTAGTATCTGCATACCTAGCTATAACAGAAGAAAGATTTCCAAAAGTTATAGAGCTAGTGGAAACAGCAAAAGTAAGAGCTGGCAAAATATCAATACACTCTTCGGCAGATGTAGCGATAACATTTCCAAAAGCTTCATAAGTTTGTAAAACAAAACAATACTGCCCTGGTGTCAGTGATGAATATGTATAGTTAGTGACAAGACCAACATCAGTATAAGTGTATGGGCCACCAGGTACAGATGATTTTCCTGTTTTATATCCAGAAACATTCCATCCAAGACCTGAACTTGACGCACCCCATGTTAGATCTGCATCTGAACCATTAGCTACTGCATTAAAAACTCCTTGAATAACATATGGAAACCAAAGAAATCCATATCGACCTTCAAAACTTGTCGAACTTGACCTCCCTATATTTGTTAAATCTCCTGAACCAAAAGCTTGAAAACTAGCTGAAGAACCATAACTTCCACCAGTACCAACTAGTGGATCACGAATAATAAAATTTGAACTAGTCATATCACTAGCTGATACTACTGGAACATAAACAAGACCTAAGAGTAAAGCTACTCCAAAAAATTTCTTAAAAAATAAGTGCGTCCTACTGACAATCATGCACTAATAATAACATAGAGATCATGCTTTAGGATTTTGGTGTCACTGGAGTAGTAGTTGGTGTTTGGGTTTCAGAATTGAGCGGTGCAATGTTTACAATCTTGTCTGCTACTGGATCATAAAGAACAGCTTTCTTGGCATTACTGTAGATTAGTACCTTATCACCCTTTTTAGCATCTATGAAAAAAGCTTGATTTTTAAGAGCTTCAGGATCAGAGACAGTAGCGATAGTCGGGGTTTCATCAGTTGGAACAACAACTAGTCGACTTACTTTTTGTACTAAACTCTTTACTTCTTCTTGAGAGACTTTATCAGTAACTCCGACACTTTTTTTATAAAAATAAACTGAAGTTAATGCCAAGACAACAACTAATAATACTAGTATCAAACCTAAGTACTTTTTAAATACATTTTTCTTTCTTGGTTTTTTATTTGTGTTTATTAGATTTTCACTTTCTGACATATTGATATATTCTACTTATTAGATGCAATTCTATCATATCCTAAAGCAAGTTCACAATACATTAACCATTATCCTAATAGTGTAAACAACATCATCAAAAAAGGACTTGCTATGTAGGCAAGATGCCATTTTGGAAATATAAATCCAAGATCACCGCCTCCTCCTCCGCCTCCTCCTCCTTGACCTTCTCCCCCACCAGAACCTCCTTCTGAGTCTCCACCACCTCCGCTACCACCTCCACACATACCACCAAAGAGTATACTTGGTGCTGTTGTATAGTTTGAACCACCACTGCTAACTGTGACAGATGCAACACTTCCACTGTTTAGTACAGCAAAACCTGTAGCTCCTGAACCACCTCCGCCACAGAAAGATATAACTGTTGAATTATAATTTGTTCCCGCAGATGTTACATTAACACTAGTAACTACATTTGCAGTTAGTATGGCAGTAGCTGCAGCACCTGTACCTGTAACACCGTTATTTATTTCTCCTCCAGCAGTTCCTCCAATTCCCATATAAATAGTTTTTGAATAAAATATCCATCCGCTTCCAGCAGTAGTAACAAGTTGATTGTTGACACTATTGTTTCCTGCAAACCACCTTGAACTTGGAGTAGCGTTAGAGTGTTGAATGTTTAAATAGTCTGATATAGCTGAACCTGAGCTAGACATAACTAAGTTGTGAGTACCAGTAGTTGTGCTATTTATTGTTATCAATTTTCCTGCTGAACCTGAAACACTCCAAGAAGAGAAATTGTTTGTTGAACCTGTTGTGAAAAGTATTGAATGAGCTTCTGTTCCTGTGTCTTTAAAATCATTGAAAGTATTGTTTCCTGAAATAGTTATAGACCCTGTACTTATTCCTCTATTGAACCAGACATTGTTATAAATAGCTCCGCCTCCTGCAAATGTTAATCCGTTACCAGAAGAGTTTGTAAGAATAACATTTGCTGTACCAGGAGTTATAGATCCTGTATTTGTCCAGTTACCACCGACTGTATAAGAAGATGAGAAATTTGAAGCAGATACTGATCCTATACTATAGAAAGTTGAAGGAGAATTTTGATTATTATATTCAGTTAAAATCCAATCTTCAGACCTAGCAACAGAAGCAACTCTTGGTTCACTCATTTTTCCATTAAAATATCTACTCCATGTTTGAGCTATAGTGGAACCTATATATATATT
>JAGOQI010000006.1 GCA_017991515.1 Minisyncoccota bacterium
CCGTTCTTTGAATCAGTAACAACCAAGCGAAATGCCGCCTCGTTTTTCCGTCCAATTCTTTGTAGTCGTATCTTTAACATGTGTGGCATGATAATAGCAGACATTAGAAAAAGAGTCAAAGTATTTCTATGAGTATTTCAGAGCTCGTGTTAAAGTAGTTTTGTGCAAAACACTACTATCAAAGAACTAAAAGTTGGAGCTCAGTTTGAAGGCTCTATAAATATCTCCACAAAAGGTGTCGGCTATGTAAAGGTCCGAGATTTGGGTATTTCTATTGAGGTCCCCCGTGAGTCATTAAATAGAGCTTTCCATGGCGACACTGTGTTAGTAGAAGTTACTTCCCTACCACCTGCCGAAAATCCTAAAGGAAAGGTTATAGACATACCAAGGAGGGCAAAGGTTGGTTACTCTGGAACACTATCTTTTGAACAAGGCTCTCACTGTATCGTTACTAACGATGGCAGAATGTATACACCTATCATTATCCCTGAAGACAAACTCTCTGGAGCTAAGGCTGGCGACAAAGTTTTTTGTTCTATTACTGACTGGCCAGATCCTATGAATACTCCTAGTGGAGAGATCACTAGAGTTCTCGGTAAACCGCTTGAAAACAACGCTGAGATGCTTTCTCTGGCCCTTGAAAAAGGTTTTGATGATACTTATCCACCGGCCGTAGAAGAAGAAGCGAAAGCAATTCATGAAAAAGGAATAACTGAAGAAGAAATAAATAATCGAAGAGACTTTAGAAAAATAACTACATTTACTATCGACCCAGCAGATGCCAAAGACTTCGATGATGCTATCTCGGTCCAATTTTTAGAAAACGGTAATACTGAAGTCGGTATTCACATCGCTGATGTATCTCACTATGTAACTCCTGGAACAGCTCTTGATGCTGAGGCTTATCGTCGCGCAACCTCTGTTTACCTTGTAGACCGAACAATACCGATGCTTCCAGAAGTTCTTTCAAACGAATTGTGTTCACTAAACCCTGATATAGACAGACTAACAATGAGTGCAGTTTTTGAAATCACACCAAAATTTGAAGTAGTAAATGAATGGTTTGGAAAAACTGTAATTCACTCTCACTATCGTTTTACATATGAAAATGCTCAAGAAGTATTGGATAAAAAAGAAGGTTCTTTCCTAAAAGAGCTACAAGCTGCTTTAGCTATTGCTCAAGACTTAGAAAAAAAGAGGTTTGAGTCTGGCGCTCTTTCTTTGGATTCAGCAGAAGTTAAATTTATATTAGACGAAACAGGTCACCCGACAGGTGTTTATACAAAAGTTCGCGGACAAACTCATCATATGATCGAAGAGCTTATGCTTTTGGCAAATAAAAAAGTAGCTAAGTTTATAGCCACCAGAGATAACAATGCTCAAGAAATATTTATGTACCGTATTCACGACAAGCCTGACTTAGACCGAATGAATGATTTGCATTTATTCTTGAAAAGACTTGGGCACACATTGCCACTGGATAAAGATGGGTTGATACCTTCTAGAGCTTTGAACGACTTATTGATATCTTTGGAAGGAAAACCAGAAAAAGAAACAGTCCAAATATCTATCATAAGAAGTATGGCTAAAGCTATTTACTCTACAAAAAACATCGGCCACTATGGACTAGCTTTTGAATACTATACTCACTTTACTTCCCCTATTCGTCGCTACCCTGACCTTGTAGTTCACAGACTTCTAGAATCATATCTTCATAATGAAACTGTTGGTAAAGAGACTTGGGCAAGTTATGAAAAAATAGCAGCGCATTCTTCAACACGAGAAAAAGAAGCAGCTGATGCGGAGAGAGCTTCTATTAAATACAAACAAACAGAATATATGGCAGATCGAATAGGTCAGCAGTTTGATGGCTCTGTTACTGGTATTTCTATGAATGGTATCTTTGTCGAAGAAAAAGAAAGTAAATGTGAAGGGATGATAAGGCTTCGAGATTTAGGAAATGATTATTATGAATACAACGAAAAAGAGTTGGCTATCGTCGGCAAGAGGACTGGCAAGAAATTTGTTATAGGAGACAAAGTTAAAATCAAAGTAGCAAGTGCAGATATTACAAAGAAAATGATCGATTATAAGCTTGTTTAGTATGAAGCTAAAATTATTTTTATTACTTATATGTCTTTTGGGACTAATATTCTTTAGTGCTTCTTCTGTTTTTTCTCCTAATTTTATTAAGCCTATTGAAAAACAACAATTTTCTATAGGCTGGGTTGGTGATATGGTGCCAGCAGGAAATGAGTCTTTCAATATAAATGGATTAAATTATGTTAAAGATTTAACCCAAGAACCTAGTTTTATGATGGGCAACCTTGAAGGAACTTTTGCAAAAGAAGATAGAGTTTCAAAATGCTCTTATATCCCCACTAAGTGTCATGCCTTTAGATCTGGAACATCTTTTGCTTATGCGCTTAAAGATGCGGGTTTTGACTTTATAAGTTTAGTTAACAACCATTCATATGACTACGGGGACGAAGGTCTCTCTGATACAGAAGAAGTTTTAAAGTCTTTTGGAATTCCTTTTATTTCCCCTACCAAACCAAGTACTATAGTTGTGGTAGAAAATAAAAGAATTGGTATTTTAGGAGTCTCTAGTACTCCTCCAAAATCCACTATTACTAATTATAGTTTTATAAAAGAAGAAATAGAAAAACTGAAAGAAGATTCTGATATTGTTATTTTAGTATTTCATGGAGGTTCTGAAGGTTCCGACAAAACCATTGTGACTGGAGAATATGAATACTTAGGTACAGAAAATAGAGGTAATGTTTTACTTGTTGCCCAAACAGCAATAGATGCCGGTGCTGATATTGTGCTTGGCTCTGGTCCGCATGTACTACGAAAAGTTTCTTATTATAAAAACAAGCCTATTATTTTTAGTGCAGGAAACTTCTTTGGAGGAAACGAAAGGCTTACTACTTCGGGTAACTTAGGTATCTCAGCCGTATTTACTCTTACAGAAAAGAACAATTCTTTTGTTAATAATCTAACTTCTATACTCTTAACCAAGAGCGGTATTCCTTATCCTGACCCTACAAACAAAGCTTTTTACTTACTTGAATCACTAGCAAACTAGTGCTATAATCTTCCTGTTTCTAAATATGGCTCAAACACTACAAATCATTCAAATAGCCTCTAGTATCCTCATTGTAATACTAGTTCTAATCCAAAAAGTTACCCCTGATACAGGTGCGACTTTAGGTGGAGACGGTGGATCATTCCTACAAACTCGTCGTGGAGCTGAGAGGTTCTTGTTTATACTGACTATACTAGTTTCTATTGTTTTTGTTGGTGCAAGTATTGCGTCATTGGTGCTATCACGATAAAAGTTAAAATCTTTTAATAAAAATCTATATAAATCATGAGATTACATTTATCATCGTTTTTTTCTTTCTTAAAGAAAAACCTTCTTCCAAACAAAGAAGATATTGAAATACTTAAAAACTCTTCAGCATCTAAATCTAAGATATTTTTAATACTGTCTTTTTTTCTAAGTGCGATATTATTCTTAAATATTTTAATGTACATTAGTGCAACTTTTTCACAAGAAGTACCAGACTATGGTGGTTTTATCACAGAAGGTGTTATTGGGGCTCCAAAATACATCAATCCACTACTAGCAACAACTGAGACTGATTTGCTTTTAACTGATCTTGTTTACGCTGGCTTGATGAAAAAAAATGATGATAATACATTATCTCCATATTTAGCAAAGAGTTGCGAATCTTCTCCTGATGGGAAAAGTTATCAATGTATACTTCCCGAATCAGCTGTTTTTTCTGATAAAAGTATATTTACTTCAGACGATGTAGTTTTCACTTTCGAAACTAAACAAAAATTAGTATTAGAAAAAGACCCTACAAGTAATTGGTCATCTATCACTATCGCCGCACTAGACTTGAGAACAGTTGTGATTAAAACCAGTGACTCTCCAGAGTCACTGAAAGATAAACTTACCTTAGGTATTGTCCCAAAGGCTCTTTGGGGACCGGTACCACTAGATAGAATAACGGATAGTGTACTAAATATGAATCCTGTTGGAATAGGGCCTTTTGTTTTAGATAAAGTAAAAATAATAAACACTATACCTACAGAAGTTACTTTAAATTACAATCATAAATGGACTGGCCAAAGACCTTTTGTTGATAAAATTATCGTCCACAGTTACGCTAACCAGCTTGATTTAAAATCTGGATTAAAAAATGGAAGTATAAACAGCACGAGTTCTTTGCGTGGTATCTCTATAGATGAAACTATAGAAAAGGATTTTGTTATCACAACTATCCCAAACAAAAAAGTAGTTGGTCTATTTATTAACAAAAAAGAGCTAGGGAGCAAAAATGAGAAATTCTTAAAAAGTATAGAGGTATTGGTTGACAAAAAAAATATAGTTGATACTATAGAAAATGGTTACGGTATTTTACCGTCCTCTGAAGAAGGAAAATCTCCTACCAATCTAAGTCAAACAACTCAGATAACAATAGCGGTACAGAAAGATACTGACCTTATAAAGACAGCAGAACTCCTCTCTACAAACCTTAAAGATTTTGGTATAATCTCTACAGTTAAAGTCTTTGATCAAGGTCTTTTTAATGATCGACTAGATATAGGTGAGTATTCATATATTCTCGGAACAAATATTGATGACTACAAAGAATACCAACTTCTCCTACCTTTATACACAAAATCAATAGTTCAAATAAATAGCAAGGACATTCATGTCAGGACTCCCCAATTGGTTGAGTCTCCTCATGAATCTCTTCGTGAAGTAATTTCTTGGTACAAGAATACTGACTTCGTATGGAAGTGGTTTATAGATAAAAAATAATTCTTATGACAGAACAAATAATAAATAATCAAACACAAGCACCAATCAAAAAACCTTTCGTTAAAAGAAAATCTTTTAACAACAGAAATCAATTTAAAAGAAGACCAGCTCATCCACCTGTAGAAATATTGGATGCAAATACTCAAGTAGCGGAAAGAAAAACTGCTCATATTCCAGATGTAGATCCTGGGGTAATTCGTATTATCCCTCTTGGAGGAGTAGAAGAAATAGGTAAGAACATGACCGTTATAGAAATAGGTGACGACATTATCGTTGTTGACGCTGGTATGTTCTTTGCTAATGGAGAAACTCCTGGTATTGACTATGTTATTCCTAACACTCGATATTTAGAAGAAAGAAAGCATAAAATCCGAGCAGTTATTGTAACTCACGGTCACTTGGACCACATCGGTGGTATCTCACTAGTACTATCTCGTATTGGAAATCCGCCAGTATATTCTCGTAATCTATCAATCTTAATGATGCGAAAACGACACAGTGAATTCCCTCACTTACCAGCCCTAAATGCAATAACAGTAGAGAAAGATGAGTCTATTACTGTAGGAAAAATAAAAGTTAGATTCTGGGGAGTAACACATACTGTTCCTGATTCTATGGGAATCATAATTGAAACTCCATATGGACAGATTGTTACCCCTGGTGACTACAAACTTGACCAAGTTGACGGTATTGTCAGTGATGCTGAAGAAGCGGAGTACCGACAATTTGATACTGCTAATAACCTCTTACTTCTTACTGATTCAACAAATATAGAAAATGAAGGTTTTGCTCTTGCTGAAGTTAAAGTTCACCAAGGTATTGAAGCGATTTTCAAGCGTGAAGGTAGTCAGCGTATATTCATGGCTGCATTCGCTTCTCACATAACAAGACTTATAAAAGTTGTAGAGATTGCAGAAAATCTTGGTAAAAAAATAGTTATTGAAGGGCGTAGTATGAAGACAAACTTAGATATTGCAATCCAAGCAGGTCTTTTGAAACCAAAAAAAGATACTCTAATAACTATTGATCAGATTGATAACTATCCCCCTGGGCGCATTCTTGTTCTAGTAACAGGTGCCCAAGGAGAAGAGTTTGGATTTTTAAATAGACTAGCTAATAAATCTGTAAAAAAACTCTCTCTTAAAAAAGGTGATCGTATCATTCTTTCATCTTCTATAGTCCCTGGAAATGAACGAGCTGTACAGTCTATGAAAGATGGTCTTTCGAGACAAGGCGTAAAAATCATTTCATTTAGAACTCCTGGTGAAGATTTTGTTCACGCTACAGGTCACGGTAACAAAGAAGACATTAGATGGCTACACCGCAAGATGCATGAAAAGTTCTTTATTCCTATTCACGGACACCATTACCACCTGGAGCTTCATAAAGAACTTGCTATGGAAATCGGTATACCTGAAGAAAACATTGTGGTACCAGACAACGGAAGCATTATTGAAATCATTGATAATGGTACAAAAATAGTAATGCGCAAAGAAAAAGCTCCTGCTAGCCCTATGGTGGTAGATGGTTTCTCTGTAGGAGATGAGCAGTCTGTAGTCTTAAGAGATAGAAAATCTCTAGCTGAGGCTGGTATGTTCGTAATAATCGCAAGTGTTGACCAAAGAACTGGAACTTTGAGAAAAAGTCCGGATATCATCTCTCGTGGCTTCGTCTATTTGAAAGAAAACCAAGAACTGTTAAGACACACTAGAATCCTTATCAAAAAAACAGTTGAACAATCTTTCAAATTAGGAGGTGGGCAAATAAATCTAGATAATATTAAAAACACAGTTGCTGAAACTGTTTCGAAATACTTATATCAAAAAACAGCCAAGAGTCCTGTAATAATACCTGTTATACTTAACTTCTAATATAATATATTAGAAGTATGAGACATATAAGATTTATTTTTCTAGCAGCATTTTTCTTTGCTTTACACATGGCTCTTATCGCCTATGTAAATTCAAGCATGCTAGGACAATTTGCTTCTTCAAACCTTGTTAGTATTACATACGCTATAGCATCAATACTCTCTCTTATCTTTGTAATGATAGCTCCTCAAATAGTTAGGATTATTGGTAACTTCAAATATATAACAATAGCACTACTTGCTAGTAGTGTTTTATTGTTTTTTATAAGTAACAATAGTAGTCCTTCAGTTATACTTTTATTTGTTTTATATTTCTCTTTAAATTCAGTAGTCCTATATGGTTTAGATATTTTTCTAGAACACTATTCACTAGAGAGTAGTACTGGAAATATTCGAGGACTTTATTTAACACTTGGAAATATGGGTTGGGTATTGGGACCTATAGCCTCTGGGGCACTTGAGGCGAAATTTGGCTTCCCTGTTATATATTTAATAGCATCACTTAGCGTAGCTACGACTTTGTTTATAATCTATTTTAGTCAAAAAGGCTTTGTTGATCGTATCTATGATAGAAGTCATTTATCTGATAGCTTAAAAATCTTGAAGTCTAATAAAGATCTAAGAACTATTACTATACTCAACTTTCTACTTCAACTGTTTTTTGTAATCATGGTTATTTATAGCCCTGTATATCTTGTTTCTATTATTGGATTTTCTTGGAAAGTATTAGGGTTATTATTGAGTATTATGTTGCTACCTTTTATTATCTTTCCTTATCCAGCTGGTTATATAGCAGATAAATATATCGGTGAAAAAGAGTTACTATATGGCTCATTAATATTAATGGGATTATCAACTATCTTCTTTTCTCAGATAGGGGCCGGGGGTTTTGCAATTTATGCAGTTGCACTATTCTTAACTCGTGTGGGTGCAAGCATTATGGAGGCTATGTCTGATAGCTCTTTCTTTAAAAGGGTAAACGATGAAGACTCTTCTGTTATCAGTGTTTACCGTAACATGATGCCTGTGGCTTATATTATAGGACCACTAATCGGCGCTCTAGTTCTAAGTGTTACTTCATATCAAACACTTTTCATATTACTAGGTATATGTATGTTACTTGCAAGCTTCTTGGTTCTTAGACTCAAAGATACTAAATAAAAAAAGACCTTTTTAGATAAGATCTTTTTAATAGGATTTATTTATAAATTTTATACCAGTATATTAACAATAAAATTATGTGAATCTTTGCATGGCTTAACTAATAATTCTTTTACAATGAAAGTGAGTATTTACAGACTTCGAGTAAACAAATATTATAAGCCAAAATTATTATAGTGTTTATTCACCAATCTCTTTGTTAACAGAAATGGATAAATTACTAATAATATTCGACCCTACATATATTAATACGATCTAAATAAATATTTCTTTCAAAACTACTTCAAAAGGAATCTAAGTGTTGAAACTAAACGAATCTTCTTATATTCACGAGAAGCTGGGTCTTTGTCTGTAATATCAAACACACCTTGGTTTCCGCGAGTCACATGCCCTACAGAAGCTCCAGAATTCTCTGCTAGTTGATTTGCTGTGTCTCTGGCGTTCTTTATGGCTTCAGCTAACATTTCAGGTTTAATACTATTTAAATCAGAAAATTCAAAAGAAATATAATTTTGATTCAACACCACACCCTTTTTTACCAATAGTAAGGTTTCATTTGAAGCTGCTTTTGCAAGGTCAACTTTTTGTGTATAAACAGAAACTTGATTGCTTGAATTATATCTATAAGCTGCATCTTTATAAGTATCTTGATAAATATTTACCGGAGCAATATTTATTTCTGAATCTTCAAAGCCTTTTTCTTTAAGAAAGTCCTTAATAATAGTATTGTTCTTTTCTATATCAGCATAAAGACCTTCTATGTTATTTGATTTAATATCAAAACTCATACTCCAAATAGCAGTATCAGCTTTCACTATTTTCTCAGATAGACCTTTCACTTCCGCATAAGAGCCTTGTTTAGAAAAGTCTTTTGCAGCTACAAAAAATGCTATAGAAAATAACACCAATGCTCCACTAATAATCAATATCCAGTTTTCTTTGAATTTTTCCATACCTACATTATAGCACTAAACAAACTTAGTATTATTTCTTAAATTATAAGCTAATTATCTCTACCATCTCCTGTCAAAGGTATTTCTTCACCTAAGTATTTTGGCTTTCTTTTAAAGACTAAGTTAAGTACTGCTTTTTCATTAGCAAAAATTTCTCGTATATAGTTTGAATTTTTATAATGACCATTGTCAGCACTATATCCATATGCCTCTATCCCAAGCCCTCTAGCTATAAATACTGATCTTGGTAAGTGAAATGACTGAGTAACTACCGTCATAGATCTCGCCAAAAATATATCCCTCCCCCTATACATAGAACTGTAAGTATCAAAACCAGCATGATCTAAAAATATATCTTTATCAGGAACACCTTTGTCTAATAAATAAAGTCTTATAGGATTTACTTCGTCATAAGAAAGTCTACTGTTGTCCCCTGTCACCAATATTTTATCTACTTTTTCTGCTTCATATAGCTCTATCGCAGCATCTATCCTATCTACCAATATAGGAGAAGGTTTCCCATTTTTTAAAATTGAAGCTCCTAGAATAACAGCAGCTTCGGTATTCGGAACTTTTGAAATTTCATCTGTTATATAAGCTTTTGTAGAAAATCTAACAATTAGAAATATATCTAAAATAAGAAAAGTCACTAAAACTATCAGGGAAATTATTACTTTGAGAACTTTTTTCATACCTTTAGTGTAGCACCTAAAAAATCTGTTTTGCTGCCGAACCTGGACTCAAACCAAGATAAACGGTACCAGAAACCGTTGTCCTACTTACAAGCGAGTGAATAGGAAATAAAAGATTTTATACGCATGGCTGCCAGACCTGGACTCGAACCAAGATAAACGGTACCAGAAACCGTTGTCCTACCATTAGACGATCTGGCAGCCATAAGCACAAAATGTTCTTTTATTTCTTTGAACGAGCGCAGTAAGTATGAAATTCATACCCTTAGACGATTCGGCAATAACAAGGCTGATTATACATCAATCAGTCTTGTTATCAAGAAATATAAAAAGCATCCATAAAGGACGCTTTTTATATTTCTTTAGAAAGTAAAATTGTTTGTGCCCTGTCAAAGTCAAACAATTTTATTTTTATTAAAGATGCTTTTGAAGAATAAAACGATAGAAGAATCCTTCTTTTAGTTTTTCTTCTGATACTATTTTAGCATCAAGAGTCGTATTAGTTAAGTCTATTTTTATAATAACTTATTATTAATTTATAAAATTCTCTGTAGGATTATATCTGTTAAATAACTATCCAACCTACACATAAAAGACGAAATAACATTAAAGCTATTACCTTGAAAAAAATATTTATTATGGTTTTATAAAACTATCTTATACCAGAGTCACAATCAATATTCTTTATAACAGTCTTGTCTTGCTGAACTATAATAGTTTCATTTATTGGGCATATAGGAAATATATCACCTCCTTTTGCATGAACATTATAACTACCAGCAGGTAAAGATATAGAGTATTTTCCACTTTCATCTGACATAGTTTCATATGTTTTTTTAGAGCCCAAGAAACTAATAGTTGTCTGATAACCTCTTGGCTCACACCCTTCGTTTGGAGGCAATGTTTCTGGTCCTCCACAAGTTGGAGATACGGATATCTTACCTTCTAATGTGCCAATAATTATTGGGGGATTTGTAGGTTTTGGAGTAGGTTTTACTTCAGGGCAGATGAACTGACAGTCTGGACCAGTACGACCGACATATGAGCCATCAGGGCACTGCATAGCATCCATAGTACAGGCTACTGGACTTGGAGTAGGCGTGGGAGCTACTACTTGTTTCTTATCATAATTAATAGCAATAAAGGCCCCTATCAAAATAAGTACTGCAATAATTGTTCGTGTAGACATAAAACAATTGTATACCTACTCCAACTCAAATGCCAGGATGACTAATTCTTTTATTTTTTCTTTTTATAAATTATCGCGGCTTTTATGAAACCATTAAATAATGGATGTGGAACTAAAGGACGAGCTTGAAACTCTGGATGAAACTGACAACCTACGAAAAATGGATGTTCTGATTTTTTTAATTCCATAGTCTCCATCAAGGTTCCGTTTGGTGAAGTTCCAGAAAATATTACACCTGCTTTTTCTAAATGTGGGATAAAAGCATTATTTACTTCATAACGATGCCTATGGCGCTCAGATATATTCTTCTTACCATAAAGTTCTTGGACAATAGTTCCATTTTTTAAAATAGCCTCATAACTACCTAGTCTCATACTCCCACCATAATGATTTTTTTTCATTAATTCTTTTTGAGAGTCTAGTATATCAATAACACATTCCATACTCTTAGACTCTATTTCTCTTGTTGTAGCGTTCTTTATACCTGCTAAATGTCTAGCAATCTCAACAACTGCCAACTGCATACCGTAACAAATACCGAAATAAGGAATTTTGTTTTTACGAGCATATTCTATAGCTCTTATCTTCCCTTCTATACCACGAGATCCAAAGCCTCCCGGAACAAGAATTCCATCATACTTTTTAAGTTTATTTATACTCTTTGTGTCCTTCTCAAATTCCAAAGCATTAACCCAGTCAATAACTGGTTTTTTACCTAGAGCAAAGCATGAATACTTCAATGCCTCAATAACACTAAGGTACGAGTCAGTCAGGGTAAAATCTCCTGTATCAAAATATTTTCCAACTATAGCAATACGAACTTCATCTTTAGGGTGATGAATATTGTGGACCATTTTTTTCCATGCTTCTTCTGAAGAAGACTTACCTTTTTTGTATTTCAAATTCAAAAGTTTTCCGACCATTTTTGAAATACCTTCTTTTTCAAAATTTATTGGAATATCATAAATACTATCTACATCAGGAGCCGAGATAACTTGCCCTTTTGGAACATTACAAAAAAATGACAGCTTTTCTTTTCGCTTCTCATCAATACTAAGCTTTGATCTTGCAATAATTATATCTGGTTGTATCCCTGAAGCGTTCAGCGTTCTAACCGAATGCTGTGTTGGTTTTGTTTTCATTTCGCCCAAAGATGATGGCGTTGGCAAATAAGAAACTACCACAAACATAACACTCTCTGGACTTCGGAGCTTGAGCATACGAGCAGCTTCTAGAAAAAGAATGTTTTCATATTCTCCTACTGTCCCCCCTATTTCTATGACTGTAACTTCTGCTTTAGCATTTTTCTGGGCTCGCTCTATTCGTCCGACTATTTCCAGTGGAATATGAGGTACAACCTGAACACATGCACCTTTATACTTAAGAGCTCTTTCGTTTTCGATCACGCTTTGGTAAACACGACCAGTAGTCATATAGTTAATACTTGTGAGATCAACATTTAAAAATCTCTCATAGTTTCCCATATCTTGATCACATTCATCTCCATCCACAGTAACAAAAACCTCACCGTGTTCGGTGGGGTTCATAGTACCAGCGTCTATATTTACATAAGGGTCTATTTTTATAGCTGTGACAGAAACACCTTTGTCCTGAAGAATCTTAGCTATAGAGGAGGCTGTTATTCCTTTTCCGACTCCGGAAATTACACCACCAACAACGAAGATGTACTTAGGAATAATCTTGCCCATAATCAGACATTAAGATATTTACGAGCTGCAAAATAACTAGAGATAGCTCCTAGAAGTAATCCTACCAAAAGAACAAACAGTCCAACAGATAAAAGGTGAGAAATGTAATATTTATAAAGATTCATAGCTATCAGAGAACCTACTTGCCTCGTGACAATATATGTAATAGGTAAGAAAAGCACAGTAGTTGCAAGCCAGGCAAAGAATCCATAAAACATACCTTCCACTATAAATGGCCCTCGTACATATGAACTACTTGCACCCACAAGTCTCATAACCCCTATTTCTTCTCGTGACATGTAAATAGTAAGTCTGACAGTTGTATACATTATTATTATTGAAATTAAAGAAAGAATTAGTGTTGTAGCCAAGCCACCACTTTTTGCAGTTGCAATAATATTGTTTAATTTTTCAATCACTATCTTATTTTGAGCAAAGTTTATTCTCTCTATAATCTGACTATTTTCTCTAGCCACCTGACTATCGCCTTCTAAAAGAGAGGCTATAGCTTCATATTGAGACGAATCCTTGGCCTTTATACGAATAGATCCACCGAAGGGATTACTACCTATCTCGTCCAGTGCTTGTAGTGTTAAATAGTCGTCAGCATGTCTATTTCGAAAATCCAAAACTTCTTCATCTGCTGAAATATACTCTACACTTTTAACTTCTGGGGTTTTAATTAGTGTTTCTTTAAGTTCAAGAATTCTATCTTCTGGGGCATCAACAGTGAAATAAACTGCTATGTCTACTTTGTCTTGCAAAGAAATTATTGTTGAAGAGAGTACGGCATTAAAAAGAAACAGCGCAGTAATAAAAGAAAGGGTTATAGTAGTAACCAAAACCGCAGCAGAAGAAACCAATCCATTTCTCTTGAAATTAATCCACCCTGATTTAAATACTCGTTTTAGTGTTATCCAGAACATATATTTATTATACCTTATGTTTAGTCTTAGGCTTATTATCATCTCCTACAATACGACCTCCTTCCATGGTTACCACTCTAGATGGAATAGCATCCATAACTTGCCTATCATGAGTAGTCAAAATAACAGTAGTACCGAGATCATTTATTTTTTTCAAAATATGAATAACTTCAGCAGTGTTAGAACTATCTAAGTTTCCTGTTGGTTCGTCTGCAATCAAAATCTCTGGCTGATTAATAATAGCCCGAGCTATAGCAAGTCTTTGTTTTTCCCCACCAGAGAGCTGGCTTGGGAAATGAAACATTCTATCCTCCAAATCAACAAGCTGTAAAACATGTGGCACATCAGAAACTATCTCCTCATCACTTTTACCAGCTGCCTCCATAGCAAAAGCTATATTTTCATAAGCTGTCCTGCTCTGCAAAAGACGAAAATCTTGAAAAACTGTTCCTATTTTTCTACGCAGATTTGTAAGCTCTGAAGTAGAAAAGCTTTGGAGGTCAACATTATCATAAAGCACCGTACCTTCTGTCGGTTCTTCTTCTCCTGAAATAAATTTTGTTAGGGTTGTTTTACCTGCACCTGAGGGTCCAACTAGGGTAAGAAATTCACCTTTTTCTATTTCAAGGTTAGCGTGCTCAACACCTATTGCTCCATTTGGAAAAACTTTTGATACGTTTACGAATTGAATCATTACAGTAAAGTATTATAGCATACACTATTTTTCCCCAAGGAATGGTTCTAGATTTCCTCTCTCAAGAACACTCTCTACATCACCAACTTCTACACCAGAGCGATGATCTTTGACCATTTTGTATGGATGAAGTACATAAGAACGGATTTGATTTCCCCAAGTAATTTCAGTAGTTTTTGAAATATACATACCTTTTTCTTTTGCTATTCTTTCTTCTTCTGTTTTTGTATAAAGTTTGGCTTTCAACATACCCAAAGCAACATCCCTATTTTGCTCCTGGCTTCTTTCGGAAGTAACATGAACAGCCAAACCTGTAGGAATATGGACCATTCGTACTGCTGTTTCTCTTTTATTCACATTTTGACCTCCTGGACCACCTGATTTTGCAAAAGAAATATCAATATCATCTTCAGGTATTTCTATAGAAGTATCTGTCTTGGAAAATTCTGGCAAAACTTCAACCATAGCAAAAGAAGTATGTCTTTTAGAATTAGCATTAAACGGGGAGAGGCGAACAAGCCTATGAACACCTGATTCATTTTTTAGAGTTCCATAAACACCTTTTCCTTCAATAATAAAAGTAACATTACGATATCCACCTCTGTCTGTTTTATGTTCATGAACAAAAGAAATACTCCAACCTTTTTTTTCAACAAATTTCATATACATTTGTAACAACATAGAAACAAAATCCTCAGAATCGTCTCCTCCAGCACCGGCAAACAAATTCATAACCGCATTACCTTTATCATATTTACCAACACCTTCAAGTTGATCTTTCAAATCTTGAAGTTCACGAACTATTCTTTGAGCTTTATTTTTGTCAGCCCAAAAATCCCCGCTATTCATAGCAGTTTCTATTTCTAAAATCTTATTTTGTATCTCTTCCTTTTCCATTAAAAATTAAAGTTTTTTTAAGCGAGGGCGAATAATATATTATACGCAACGAGGACTCTGCGTAGGCATCCGCAGTAAGTATAAGATATTATTCGCCTGAGCGCCTCTCATAATAACAAGTAATACTTCTCCTCTTATTAGGCTTCCCTCTAATATTATGTTGATGAGAAAGCTCTTTGTGTTGAAGGATAAATTGCTGACCAAATGCCTCGTGTAGAGCTTCATCTGTCCAGACATATTCATAAACTTTCATTCGAGGATGAATATAGGCGTTATGTTCTCCCGCACTTTCATTCTTGATAAGGTCTTGTGCGTGTTTATCACCTTTGCCATAAAAAGACTTGAAGAAAAGTATCCCTTGAGGTTTGAGTACTCGATGGAGCTCTTTGATATATCTCTCTCGTTCTATCTCTTTCAAAAAGTGACTAGCCATCATATCGAGCACCACATCTACTGACTGATCAGGAAGCGGGATAGTTTGTCCGATAGAGTGAACAATAAATGTGAGTTTGCTTCCCCACTTTTGTTTCTCTGCTCGAGCTTTCGCTTGGTTGATAGCTTCTTCAGAAATATCATAACCAAAACCTCGCACACGAAACTCATCGTTCATCCACAGTAAATTGCGACCATTGCCACATCCTGCGTCCAAGACTGTTATATCAGAGCGAAATACATCTTTACCATACTCTTTCTGAGCCCAGCGAGTAAACTTCTGTAAGTCAGCCGAAGACTCTTCCGAAAGCTGAAAAAACGCCGGTTCTTTATATTCTTTATTCCAAAATTCTTTAAGTCGCTTTTCGTTCATATAAATTAAACAGAAGATCCAGAACCAATCATGGCAAGAATATTTATTATTTTAATAAGAAAATAAATCAACAAAATTATTCCTAATATCGCTATTAAAATAACAATTACTTTATGTCTTTTTGGTTCACCCTTCATGAATTGACATTCTAACAGAAAAGTTGTAATATAGCAAAAAAAGTAATTATGGAAAAAATAGTACTAATCGCTATGGTAGTAGAAGGTCTTTCTCTTGAAAAAGAACTCCGAATTAATTATTTAATGATCGGAATTGATCAAAAAGCATATGAAAGTGCTAAGTGTAATATCACTAGCATATCTCCATTTCTTGATGAAAAAATATTTTTGGAAGCGGGATCTTTAACTGCTTTAGCGAAGGTATATTCTACCTTTAGAAAAACTAATAGAGGAAAGCTTGTACAAACCCTTTTTGATAAAACGGAAGACATATTAGATGATGATACTCGAAAAAAACAGAAAGGTCCCGGTGTTATTACTCGTATTAGACCCTTTACTAATATTGAAAGGAAAAAGCTTTCAGATATACTTTTTCAAATTCCATTTTTAAATTAATTAAAAAGCTGAAACAAATTTGTTTCAGCTTTTTTTATTTCTAAAATTACTGATTCTTCGGTCGTCTTGCTTTCGCGCGATCTGTTTCAGTTAGGTATTGTTTTCTTAGACGCACAGACAGTGGTGTCACTTCCAAGAATTCATCGTCCACCATCACTTCAAGACCTCGCTCAATAGTCATAGTCCAAGCAGGGATAACATTCACGGCTTCATCTGTACCCGATGCACGCATATTGGTGAGCTGTTTTCCTTTGGTAGGGTTTACTTTCATTTCTTCTCCCTTACTAGTATTTCCTATCACCATACCTTCATAAACTTCAGTTTGTGGACCGATATACAGAACTCCGCGATCTTGAAGACCCCATAGGGCAAAGGCTAAAGCTTTACCGCTCTCCATAGAAACCATAGAACCCACATTTCGGCGTGTGATTTCACCTGCATAAGGTTTAAATCCTATAACACGACTACTCATGATACCTTCTCCTTTTGTATCTACTAAGAATTGATTTCTGTAACCAAGAAGACCTCGAGTTGGTCCTGTGAAGACCATACGAACTGTAGAGTTTTTCAAATTCATATCTCCCATGATGAAACCTCTCATACCAAGTTTTTCAATAACAACACCTTGAAATTCTGCAGGTGCATCAATAGTCACCTCTTCAAAAGGCTCACTCTTAACTCCGTCAATATTTTTAATAATAACTTGTGGTTGAGAAACTTGTATTTCATAACCTTCACGACGCATAGTTTCTAGAAGCACAGCGATATGCATTTCTCCACGACCAAAAACAGTGAAACCTTCGGCGACACGATCTGGATTTGGAGTGAAGTCTACTTTTAGTCCCACATTCACTTCGAGCTCCTTCTCCAAGCGCTCTCTTATTTGTCTTGAAGTTACAAACTTTCCTTCTTTACCTGCAAATGGAGAGTTGTTAACCAGAAAGTCCAGAACGATAGTAGGCTCATCAATAGTAATAGCAGGCAGAAGTTCTGCATCTTTAACTACAGTAATAGTCTCACCGATGAAAATATCTGGAATACCTGCAATCATGACAATATCTCCGGCTACTGCTTCTGATACTTCATCTCTCTTCATTCCGTGGAATGTAAAGAGTTTGATAATCTTTGCAGTTCGGTCTGCACTTCCGCCAGACTTGATATAAACAGTGTCACCTACTTTTGCCACTCCTTCATATACTCGTCCAACAGCAAGTCTTCCTAGGAAGTTATCATATGCTAGGTTAAAAGCCTGCATACGAAATGGTTTTGTAGTATCGTTTGCCGCAACAGGAACTTTCTCTAATATTGTTTCAAAAAGTGGTTCCAGATCTTTCTTTTCATCATTTTCATTTTTCATGGCTACACCATCTCGTCCAATAGCATAAACAGTAGTGAAATCAAGTTGTTCATCATTTGCACCAAGCTCAAGGAAAAGCTCAAAAACACCATCATGAGTTTGTTGGCAGTTACTTCCTGGTTTATCTATCTTGTTTATAACAACGATAGGTTTAAGTCCGAGTTCAAGAGACTTTTTCAAAACGAAACGAGTCTGTGGCATTGGACCTTCTTGAGCATCAACAATAAGTAAAACAGAGTCGATACTTCGAAGCACGCGCTCTACTTCTGAACCGAAATCGGCGTGACCTGGTGTATCCACGATGTTGATTTTTGTTCCTTTATATTTAACAGCGGTATTTTTGGCATAGATAGTGATACCACGCTCTTGTTCAATAGCATTTGAGTCCATAGAAGCACCGTCTAAAACTTCGCCACAAAAGGCTAACATTTTATCTGTCAGAGTTGTTTTTCCATGGTCCACATGGGCAATAATTGCAATATTTCGAATTTCCATAATTAATTATATTTTTATTAAAACTAAAAAGCGCTCTTGATAATACTACGAACACTTGAGCCGTCTGTGGGAATCGGACCCACGCTCTCTGTCTTACCAAGACAGTGCTTTACCACTAAGCCAAGACGGCGGTATCTGCTTAAGATACCATAAAATATTTGTTTTTTAAATAAATGTCAGTGCAGTTCCTGTTTTCGATGCTCTTCCTGTTCGTCCGATACGGTGAATATAAGTATCGTATGTTGAAGGAGTATCATAGTTGATAACATGAGTAACATCTGGAATATCAATACCACGAGCAGCCACATCTGTAGCAACTACTATTTGAAGTAAACCTTTTGCAAGATTTTCAACTGCGCGATTTCTTTCTCGACTTCTCATGTCTCCATGTAATGCAGAAACTTTAAAGCCTCTTGTTCTTAAATCTCTTGCTAGTTCATCTGTATTTCTTTTTGTCTCTCTAAAGATCAAAACTTTTTTAGCTTCTGGTCGGATTAAGATATTGTGAAGTGCATCAAGTTTTTCACTTCTAGGTACACGGATAACATCTTGATCAACAGAGCTCGATGTGTCACGAGTTTTAACAGAAACAGTTATTGGATCTTTCAAAAAGTCTGTACAAAGTCTTTTGATCTCTGGAGCAAATGTCGCAGAGAAGAACATTCCTTGTCTGTTCTCTGGAAGCAATTTCAATATCATCTTCATATCATCAATAAATCCCATATCTAACATTCTATCTGCTTCATCAAGCACAATAGTAGAAACTCTTTCCATGGGGATTTTATTTCGAGCTATTAAGTCCTTAACACGCCCTGGTGTACCAACTATCATATGAGCACCATGTTCTAGGTCTCTCATTTGCTTACCGATAGGCATACCACCTACTGCAGCAACAGAGAAAAGTCTCATGCCTTGTGTGAATTGTTTAAATTCTTCTTGTACTTGGATAGCAAGCTCACGAGTTGGAGCTAGAACCATAGCTTTGTGATTTCTATCACTGACCATTTTGTTAATAATAGGTATTAGGAAAGCTGCAGTTTTACCTGTACCTGTACTTGCAATACCAATAATATCTCCTCCTTTAAGTGCAACAGGTATTGATTGGTCTTGAATTGGAGACGGATGCATGATACCTTTCTTGATAAGATTCATCGAAAGAGTTTCGTGAATATCAAAATCAGTAAAAGCATGAGTTGCTACATACTTTTCTTCTTGAGTCACAGTTGCTTTGTTGATGAACATATTTTCATCAATACGGTCTTTTTTAAACCCACCTCTTCCTCCTCCACCAGATCTTCCTCCTTTTGAAAAAGAAGGTCTTCCAGAACCGAAACGGCTTGCTCCGTTTGACGGTCTTCCTCCGTAACCTCCTGTGCGAGCTTTTGGATATGCATAAGGAGACGCACTTGAAGATGAGTCAGTTGTTCTTGGTTTAGAACCATAAGAGCCGGAATATGTACTTACTCCACTAGTAGAAGGTCTTCGTGACGAAGAACCACCTTTGAAGCTTGGTTTTGAAAAACTAAATGCTTTTTTAGGAGCAGAAGAATATCCTGGCTTTGAAGCAGAATATGTTGATCTTCTAGAAGAAAGTGGGCTCTTTGAAGAACTTCCACTAGCTGCTGGCGAATAAGAACGGCGCGGGGCTGACCCGCTATTTGATTTATTATTTGAATTCATTGTTTGTCGTACCGTGTCATGCAGACACTGATTGTCGACAACACAAGTAGTTATTAATTTATTACTCGGCTATTGTAATACATAACCTTAAAATAGTCAAGCCTACTTTTTTGTAAAACCTTCTACTGCTTTGAGTATTTCAACCGGAAGCATAAATACTACAGTGTTCGACTGATCAGAAGACATATCATTTACCGACTGAAGAGTTCGCAAGTGTAGCGCTCCAGGAGTCTGCGCCATCATGGCTGCGGCCTTAGAAATATTTTCAGCAGCAGCTAATTCTCCTTCTGAGTTGATAATAACAGCTCTTTTTTCTCGTTCTGCTTCTGCTTGCTTACCAATGGTTCTTTCAAGGTCTGGTGGCAAACTAACATCTTTAAGTTCTACATTTTGAACATTAAGCCCCCATGCGTCAGTTTCTTTGTCTACTATCTCTCTGATTCTATCGGCTATTTTATCTCGACTTGAAAGTAGCTCATCGAGTGTTACTTCGCCAACAATATTACGCATGGTTGTTTGTGCATATTGTGAAATAGCATACTTAAAGTCTTCTACTTCAATAATAGCTTTTGGCGCATCACTGACTTTATAATAAATAACAGCATTAACTCTGACTGAAACATTATCACGAGTAATAGCATTTTGATCTGGAACGTCTACTGCTTTGGTACGGATATCGACTTTTTGATAACTCTGAACGATAGGAAAAACCAGTCTCCAGCCCGGCTCCATAACACCTGTAAATTTACCCAGAGTAAATCTAACTCCTTTTTGATACTGATTTATCTGACGAATACTAATAATAATAACAAATAAAATAACTCCTAGAATTAATATAACCATACTTTTATTATACTACATTCATTAAGATACAATTGAAGTCTTGCGAAATCTCATTTTCTGTCGTACAATGCAAAATGTTAACTTTTAATATATCGCGGGGTAGAGAAGAGGTATCTCGCAAGGCTCATAACCTTGAGGCCCCTGTTCGATTCAGGGCCCCGCAACAATAAAATTTAAGACGTTAGTCTTGAAAAAACTTTATAATGTGCTATATTTTTGTAGCCAGTAAACCAAATTGGTGAACGAATTTGTCGGGGGAAGAAATCTTGCCCCGACTTCGTTCGGACGTAAAGACATAGCGAGCTATATCTTTCGCTCCTCACTGTCGGGGTAGCTCAGTTGGTTAGAGCGCAGCACTCATAACGCTGAGGTCGAGAGTTCAAATCTCTCCCTCGACACAATACACAAACTGATGATATTGTGTAGACGCAACAAAGGTTGCGGACGTAGCTCAACTGGTTAGAGCACCCGCCTGTCACGCGGGAGGTTACGGGTTCAAGTCCCGCCGTTCGCGCAAATAAAAAAATCTTCACAATTTGTGAAGATTTTTTTATTAATCAATAACTTCTAAGTCTCTAAAAACAATTTCATAGTAAGAAAGTACTCTGCGAGCTTCAGGCATGGTTAGAATAAAACCTGCACCATCATGAGCTATACGATTTCTGACTTTGTGTGCTTCCCAGGCTATTTGAATAGAAGGTAATTTATCTGGAGTAATTTGTTTAAACTTATCTCCGAGTGTATCTCCATAAAAACCTTTTTGATCTAAAGATTTATCTAGATAAATATCAGCTTCTATAATAGCTAGTTTCCAATCACTAGGTGTATCGGACAAAAGTTTAGCTCTTATAGAATTCCATGTTTCATTGACTCTAGTAGCACCATGATCAATAAAATGCGGTCCCTCATTAGAACTTTGAGAAGTAATATCTTTTATATTTGTAGCTGATTTAACCTTTTTTGGTTTACCTTCTTGTTCTATTTCATACAAACGAACAAGGGAGTACAAAATAGATGTTATTAATAAAATAACTAAAATAGTAGCAAAAACTTTCAAACCACTAAAAACCCTACCCCCAGCGTCTGGGTCATTAATATTCCCACCAAAAATAAAATTAAAAAATCGAGCTACGGCTCTATATATTAAAAAGAATATATATTCCAAATTTAAGAAAACAGGATTTGGTATTTGAGATTCCATATTTATATATTGTACCCTAAACTAGTATTTTCTTACACTCTCAACAACCTTTCCAAGTTCAAAAAGTTTCTCTTCGGCAAATCGAGGTCCTATAAATTGGACTCCTAATGGTAAATTTTCCTTAGTCTTCCCTGACGGTATAGATATAGCAGGATGTGAGGCTATGTTAGCTGGTACAGTAAAAAGATCTGCTAAATACATAGAAACTGGATCATTTACTTTTTCTCCTATTTTAAAAGCTGGAGTTGGAGTTGTTGGGGTGAAAATAGCGTCATACTCTTTCAGTACTTCTTCTAACTCTTCTCTTATAATAGCGCGCAGTGCCACTGCTTTGTTGTAATAAGCATCATAATAACCATGAGATAGAACATAAGTACCGAGCAAGATTCTTCTACGAACTTCTTTACCAAAAAGTGCACCTCTAGTATCTCCATACAAATCTTGTTGCTTTTGACTAATTCCTACCCTCTCTCCATATCGGATACCATCAAGTCTTGCTAAGTTTGAAGAAACTTCTGCTGGCATCAAAATATAATAAACTGCTAATGCGTCACCAAAGTGTGGTAATTCAACCTCTGTAAAAGAAAATCCTTTATTTTCCATTTCTTTTTTAATTTTTTCAAAATTTTCTTTAACTTCCTCATCAATACCACCTTGATTAAACATTCCTTTTGGAACCGCAATCTTTTTCTTCAAAGTATTATCAAAAATCCTATCTACTTTTTTAATATTTGTAGCATCAAACTGATCATCTACAGAAATAATGTTATATAAAGTTTTTGCATCAGAAACCGTTTTAGTAATAGGACCAATAACGTCCAGTGAGCTTCCCATAGAAATAAGACCGTGACGAGAAATTGTTCCGTATGTTGGCAAAAGCCCAACAACACCACAAAAAGCAGCTGGTTGCCTGATAGAACCTCCTGTGTCTGATCCTAAAGAAACAACAGCAAAATCTGCTGCAACTGATGCTGTCGAACCTCCTGAAGAGCCTCCTGGAACGCGAGTATTATCAAAAGGATTTAGTGTCGGACCATAAGCCGAGTTCTCTGTACTTGAACCCATAGCACCATCATCCATATTTGTTCGTCCGATAATAATAGCTCCTGCTTCTTTCAGTACTTTTATAACAGTACTGTCATAAGCTGCCCTGTGGTGATCAAGCATATGCGAACAAGCTCCTGCTATGTGTCCTGCAAACATAATATTGTCTTTTATAGATATTGGTATCCCTGTAAGAGCTGTTGCCTTACCTTCTGCAAGTATTTTTTCAGCATAAGAAATCTGTTCGTCTATATCACCAAAAACTTCTCGATAAACATTGAGTTTTTCATTTTTTGATTTTTCAACATAAGAAGAAGCTAAATCTTTTATCTTTATTTCTCCAGAGATTATTTTTTTGTGCAAATTTTCAATAGTATTTTCCATATTATTCTCCTATAACCTTTGGTACTTGTACAAAACCATCTTTATGTAGTGGTGCTGCTTCGACAAGGTCATAAACACTTTCAATAGGTGCTACTACATCTTCGCGTGCTACATTTTTTTGAGTAAATTTCTTTTCATCAGAATCAGAGAGTTCAACCTTTTGGATAGTATCAATAAAACCAACGATATTAGATATATCTTTTGCCAACTGTTCCTTTTCCTCTTCCGGCACTGTCAGACGGGCCAAATGAGCTAAGTGGTCTAGAGTTTTTGCGTCGATCATTGTCTAAATATAGCAGATTTTATAATAGTTTCAAAAACTCTTCTTCTTTAAGTATTTTCACACCCAATTTTTCTGCTTCATCTTTTTTACTCCCTGGATTCTCCCCTACCAAGACAAAATCAGTTTTTGTAGAGACACTGCTTGAAACCTTCCCCCCACTTTCTTGAATTTGTTTTTTAGCTTCTTCACGAGAAATAGATAATGTTCCAGTGATGACAAAAGTTTTACCTTCAAAAGCTCCACCTTTTTTTATCTTTGGAGAAACAGGTTTAATGCCTGCATCTAAAAGCTTTTTTATAAAATGATTACCGAATTTACTTTTAGTAAATTCACTTATACTTTGCACAACAGCTGGCCCTATATTTTCAATACTGTCTAAGTCTTCTTTTGAAGCATTCCAAAACTTATCAAAAGTTTTATATCTAAGTGCTAGGTCACGAGCTGTCTGTTCTCCGACATGGACAATACCGAGTGCATTGATAAACCTATCTAATGGTGGATTTTTCTTACTTTGTATTTCTCTTATTATATTTTCAGCACTTTTCTCTCCAAACCTTTCAAGTCCTGAGAGATCACTTTCCTCCAAAGTAAATAAGTCTGCAGCATCACTTATCAATCCTTCTTCTTGAAGACGCTCAATTATTTTCGGTCCGACTTCATATATTTCCATTGTCTTAACGAAATGAATAAGATTTTTAGTTTGCTTGGCTGGACAGTCTTTATTACCACAATAGTATCCTACAGACTCTTCTCCTGTAACACCTTTTTTCTGAATTACTATTTCACCACATTCGGGGCAAACTTTCGGCATTTCAAAAATATTTGTTTTCTTAGGACGAAGATTTTTTAAAACTTCTACTACTTCTGGTATTACATCTCCTGCTTTTTGGATAATCACGGTATCTCCTACTCTTATATCAAGGCGTTTTATTTGATCAATATTATGAAGTGTTGATTTAGAAACAACAGAACCTGCAACTTTTGTAGGAACAAAATGAGCTAAAGGTGTTAGTATCCCTGTGCGACCAACTTGGATAGAAATATTAGTGACTGTTGTTGTTGCTTGTTCGGCTGGATATTTATAAGCTATGGCATAGCGAGGTGCCTTACCGACAATACCTAAGGCTTTATGAGTTTCAAGACTATCTACTTGTATTACTACCCCATCTGTTCCGTATTCAAAATCATCACGAATATTTTGAATCTGCTCGATAACTTCTTGTGATTCTTCTAAGGTGTTTACTACCTTTTCATAAGGAGCAGTTTTAAAACCTATCTCTCTTAAAAAAAGATGGGATTCTGAATGAGTTTTTTTATTTGTTCCTTGTGCTATATCCCAAGCAAAGAAATCCAAACTTCTCTCCGCTGTTAACTTGGAGTCTAACTGTCTAACTGATCCAGCGGCGGCATTACGAGTGTTTGCAAGCAACTGTTTACCTTGTTTTTGATATTTTTTATTTAAACGCAAAAGAGTATTTTTTGACATTACTATTTCACCTCTGACTTCTAAAATGCCTTTTTGTTTTTCTTTTAGAGATAAAGGTATAGAAGTAATAGTCTTAACATTTTGAGTGATATCCTCACCGACTGAACCGTCCCCTCTTGTTATTGCTTTGTTTAGAACTCCATCTTTATAAATAAGAGAACAAGCAAGTCCATCAAGTTTTAATTCGCAAAAGTATTGAAACTTGGTTGATGGTGCTAGTTTTTGTATTCTTTTTTGCCATTCATAAAGTTCTTCAAACGAAAAAGCATCGTTTAAAGAAAGCATTCTGATAGAGTGTTCTGCCTTTTGAAATGATTCAAGAGGCTTCCCTCCAACTCGATAAATAATAAAATTGGGATCTGTAAACTTCGGATTTTCTTTCTCTAAGATTTTTAATTCGCGAACCAAAGAGTCATAAGCTTCATCAGAAATACTTGGCGCGTCATCATTATAATAAGCATCTGCGTGTTTTTGTATCTCTTCTCTGAGACTATTTATCCTTATTTCTACTTCTTGAGAAATCATATTGTAGCATCATATCGTACCTCTAGTGCTCTTTCAACCTGCCTAGTATTTGTAGAACATAAATTGTAGCCAAAGCCTTTAACTACATTTATATCTGCGCCTGAAGCATAAGTTTTATCAAAAATAATAGTTGAACACGGAGCTGAAGTAGGCACAGGAGTTTCTGAAAAAATTAAATAATCTGTATAACTTGAAATATCTATAATAAACTCTTTATTGCCACAATAAATACTACCCTTAACATCCCCTGGCCCTGTACCAACAGGAAAAGTATCCAAAGAGTCATAGTACATACCACACTCGATAGCTGTATCAGCTTCATAAAAAGCTACTTGAGAGTCTTTGGCTAATCCTGAAAGAATAGTTTGCTTAAGTGTTGTATTTGAAATACCTATAGCAATAGAAAGTATGAGTGTTACTATCAAAACAGTGAAAAGCATAGCGAACCCTGTCTGCCCTGCATGCGCAGGTATAGTAGGCAGACCTTTATTTTTTTGTATAAAAAATTTTTTCATTATGGTGTCCAATTAGTTAAAAGCACTGACTGAGTGAGAGACTTTGTGACCGATCCATTTAGCCATGTTATTGTCCCTGTAACGATAACTTGGTCAGGGTTCGTTGCAGATTCTGATACTTTTATAGTTCTATTAAAAGATGTTTGATAAGGAGATGAAACAGATGAGAAAGGATAAGAAGCACTGTAACCATAAAATTCATTATCTGGATAATACAAAATAGAAGGACAAGTACCTGAGCACTGCTTGATAGCTGGAGATATAGAATATGGGTCAACAATACAGCCGTATTGATTGAAACAACCAGAGTTAACACCTCCTGTTTGATTGCCATTAACATCTACCTTGAGAGTATCTTGCCAGTTTTGGAAAGATAAACCTCCAATAACTGAAGTATCTCGAGTATTACGAACATATTCTAAGGATTCTTGAAGAAGATTATTGGCAACTATTTGATTTCTAGCATAACGAACAGAATAAAATCCGCCAGCAGCCAACGAAAGAAGCCCTCCTATAGACATAGTCAAAATAAATACGGCAACAATCACTTCAACTAGGGTAAAACCCCCACTTCGCTGAAGCTTCGCGGGATAAACTTTTTGGTTGTAAAATAGATTTTTCATATATTATTCACTCGCTCTCTCAGAGATATAAGTTTGTACAGCAAAAGGAGAAACGACATTATTTGCTGAGGCTTCCCCTGAAATAAACATTTGTACAGATGTCTGAATATCATCTGAAGAACTAGCTCCATCTACATAAAATAATAATTTCTTTATATCTATTTCAGGTGCGGTCAAAGAAATCCAGTTACTCCAAACTCCCGACTCTTGCAACCTCTTTTGTACTGCACCTTTCCCGTTTGAATGGAAACCTAGCCTATACTCAACGAGCTGCTCCGTCCCAAGAGTTGAGGCAACCAATAAATAACTATTTTGTCCCTGGTCAGAGAAAATACAGTTTGGATTGCCAGAGGTATTGAAAGATCCTCCACAAACAACAGAGTTTGCTGTACGAACAGTTCTAGACATACTCTCTATGGCAAATGTTAAGTTGTCTAAAACACTACGCATTGCCTGAACTTTTCTTGAAGCGCTATTTACTGTATACAAAGAACCAACAGCTGCGAGAACTACTATTGTAAATATCATGAGTGAGACCATCACTTCAACTAGGGTAAAACCTGATTGTTGTTTTTTATGTTTCATATTTATTCTACATTTATCTGTCCAGTATTCCAAACTGAGACAGTCCTGATTAATCCTTTTGCTGATCTTAATTTAATCTTTGCATATGAAGGTATTTGAGTTGTACAAACATCTTGACTACTTGGAATAAGACAAATTATAGCGTCTGGGCTAGGACGACGAAATGTGATGACAACACTACCTGTAGTTTGAGAACCTAAAACATCAGTCTCTATTTCTATTATCGAATCCGAACTATTAATAGAGATACTTTCTATACATTCAGCTCCTTCTGACGGAGAGCCACATGTGCCATTGGAGTCATACTTTTTATTTGGAGTACTTTGTCCAGATGGGATAATATCAGCAAAAGATATAAACCTTTTTGAATTAGGTGAAAAAGTATCAATATTGGGTTCTAAAGAAAAAACTATACCGTAAGCTGGATACTGAGCAGTTCCCCCCGGACTAATACCTCTTACACTAGTTGCAAAAGTTTGAGATTTTCGAATACTAAGAGCTATATCTTGAGAAAGATTTCTTATAGAAACATTTGTACTAAAATCAGAATAGTTAAAAAGTAAAACAGAAGAAACAACAGCAAAAATACCAATAACTACTATAAGTTCGATAAGTGTGACACCGGATTGTTTGTTGTGTTTTTTTACCATATTGGGAAAAGACTTTGGAGAGTAACTCCAAAGATACTTACAATAAATACAGCGACGATAAGAAAAGGTGCAAAAGCCACTTCGCTTTTTATACTAGCTTTTGAAGAAGCCATAAGTAAAAGTCCAACTATAGCTCCCAACCAAAAAGATAAGAAAAATACCGCTAAAGACCCAGCTAGTCCGAGTAACCAACCTATACCAAGAGTAAGTTTAACATCACCAAATCCCATAGCTCTGCCTTTAGAAAAGAACCACAAAAAGAAAAATGGTGCAGATAATGCAGGTCCAGCCAAAAGACTTGGTATCAATGAACTATCAAAAGTAAATGCATGTCTCCAAAAAACACTAATAAGAGAAACAATTATAAAAGGATAGACTATTTTGTCAGGAATAATCTTGTGCTTAATATCATAAGCTAAGATAACTATCAAAAGAGAAGCTACAGTAGCTGAGCCCAAGAAAGAAACAATCCCCACAAAATTAAAACCTAGAGATAAAATTATCTTTGTATATAAAATAATAAATGTAAGAGCAGTGACGAGCTCTACTACTGGATACTGAAATGAAATAGGGTTCTTACATGTTTTACACTTCCCTCTAAGATGTAAAAAAGAGAGAACAGGAATAAGTTCATACCAAGCTAAAGTATTACTACACCTTGCACATTTAGATCTACCTTTTGCAACACTTCTACCAGTGTTTAATCGCAAAATAACAACATTAAGAAAACTTCCGATAATAAGTCCTAGACCAAAAACAATAATCGGTAAAAAAATCATGTCTTTATTATATCACGCACAAAGACCTAATAAAATACTAAAGAGTGTTACAAAGTGCAGTATTTGTATCTATAACACCAGTCTTAACAGACGGGTCACCGTTTTGTGAACCTTGTCCATACATACCATTGTAAGCAGCATTAGAGTTCCCATCTACAACAGTTCCTGTGTTTACAGAATCTATACAAAAATAATCATTAGTACTTTTTAATTTAACCACAATACCAAATGTTTTTGGTGAACTAAAACAAACAACATGATCAACACCTCTATCAAGTTTCATTTGATTTACAGCAAGAGTAACAACTGGTTCAGAGAAAAGACCAATTGTACAATCATTACTAAGAGGGATACTTTGATCTGGACCATAACTTCCCCCACCTGTGCCATCAAAATAAAGCTGTGCTTGAGTACGAACAGTTAACATATTTGCCTGAATAGCTTTGTCTATTGCTTTATTTTTAGCTGAAGTTAAAGATGCAATAGTAATAGCTATAAGAGTAACAACAATAATAATAACAATCATAAGTTCTATTAATGTGAATCCCTTATTTTTTTGTTCCATTGTTAAATTATACATTAATAAACAAAAAAACCACAGAATGTGGTTTTTTTGTTTATAAAGAAATATCTTTTAAAGATTTAGATACAAACAAAACCACCTGTAGCTAAAGGTGTTGTTGTTTCTTTAGAAGCTCCTGTTGAGTCTACACAACTATATGTAGTTGCTGAAGGAGATTTAAGTTTAACTGAAGCTGCCCATGCTGTACTAGAAGCATTACAGTTAGCAGTTAAGGCTGTCTGAACTGCGCCATTAATAACAATAGTACCAGTTCCAGCTGCTGTTGAAGCTGCTTGAACATTAGCACCAATTCCTGCTGCTCCACCAACTACACCATTAGTACATACACTAGTATATGTATTTGGAGCAACTGTATTTGAATCATAGAAAAGCTCTGCTTGTGCACGAGCATTTGCTAGGTTTGCTTTAATAGCTGCATCAGCTCCTTTTGAACGAGCTGAATTAAGTGATGCAAGCACCACTGAAGCTAGTATTCCGATAATTGCGATCACCACCAACAATTCGATGAGGGTAAAACCGCTTTGTGAATTCTTTTTCATAACAATTTAATTTTAATTAAAAATAATATTTGAATCTTAATAATCGATTATTACAAATTCCTTTGTAATTAGATTAATTATATCATAAGTCCTCTTAGAATACGCAAGTGGATAAAGGTTTTATTGAATTCCTCCGGCAATATTGTAGATAGGCACCAAGACAGAGACCAAGAGTAGTCCAACACCTAAACCAAGAGAGATAATCATAAAAGGTTCAATAAGTCCAACAAGAGTGTCTACTGCTTCATCAACTTCTCGTTTATAAAACTTTGCCAACATTTTCAATATTTGCCCCATAGAACCAGTTTCCTCTCCTACTCTTATGATTTGAGGCATGATTTTTGGTATTTCCTCGTGTATTTCAAGAGACTGAGAAAAGCTTTTACCTGCTTTAACTGCAAGCATAGATTCGTTGAGTATGGCTTGGTAACGCTTGTTTCCTACAACATTACTAGTGATTTCAATAGCTCTAACTATAGGAATACCTGAGGAGAGCATGGTATCCATGTTATCAGCAATACGAGCTAGATATATTTTTTTGAAAAGTGTTCCGACAACAGGCACGCTCAGCTTTACTTCATCTATAAGTTTCTTACCTTTCTTAGAACGAGCAAGTCTAAATATATAAATACCAAGAACAACAAAGAAAATAAGGAAGAAAATACCATAGTTAACCAGAAAATCACTAATCCATAAAACTATTTTTGTATAAAATGGCACCTCTTGCCCACTTTCTAAAATAATACCTGAGAGTTTAGGGACAACTACTGTAAACATCAATACCATAACGATGATAAAAATACTTATAACGAATGCTGGATAAACTAAAGCATGTTTTGTTTTTGAGGTAAGAGCATATTGACGATCGAGGTAATCTGCTAAATATTCAAATACCTGGGTCAGTTTACCTGATTCTTCACCTGCCTTTACCATGTTTATATAAAAATCAGAAAAAATGTCTGGATGTTTTGATAACGCCCCAGCAATAGAAGCTCCAGCTTGTAGATCTGAAACTATTTGATTCATTTTTCTAGATAGAAGTTTGTTTTCTGTATTGGCGGCAAGTAAAGAGAATGCTTTCAAAGCTGAGACTTGAGCTTCAAAGAGCGTCGACATTTGTCTTGAAAGAATAACTATTTCTTTCATTGGTACTTTTTCAAAAATAGTTATTTCGAACCATTTTTTTGCTTCCTCTTCGCTTTTAACAGAAGTTACAATCAACCCTCTTCTTTGAAGACCTGAGATAGCCAAGTCCCGACTAACAGCCTCGATGACACCATCTCGTTTTTCTCCTTTGTCTGTTACTGCTGTATATCTAAAATTCATATTATAAAAGTCTCTCTAAATTTTTAGGATTTGTCGAATAAGCAAAAGCGTTCTCGACTGTTATCTCTCCTGCTCTTACAAGTTCAACTAAAGATCTATTCATATCTATCATACCTTGTTCAAACCCTGTTTCAATAACAGTATCTATTTCATGAGTTCGCGCCTCTCGAATAAGATTTGAAATAGCGTTGTTGTTTATCATAAGTTCATAAGCTGGAACTCTTCCACCTGATATTCTTGGTATCAATCTTTGTGAAAAAACTCCAATCAAAGAAGAAGCTAGTTGTATTCTTATTTGATCTTGCTGTGTTGCTGGAAACGAATCAATAATACGGTCAATAGTCTGAGAGGCTGTATTGGTGTGAAGAGTTGATAGAACAAGGTGTCCTGTTTCAGCAGCAGTAACAGCAGTACCAATAGTTTCTGTGTTTCGCATCTCTCCTATCAAAATAACATTAACATCTTGTCTAAAAGCACTCTTTAGTGCATCTGAAAAATCAGGTGCATCTATACCTATTTCTCTTTGATCTATAATCGCCTTTTTTTGTTCATAAACATATTCAATAGGATCTTCAATAGTTAATATATGAGCTTGTTTTTCTTCATTAATAAGACTAACCATAGAGGCCATTGTTGCACTTTTACCTTGTCCAACAGGACCAACAACCAAAAAGAACCCTTGTCTTTTTCTAGCAAATTCAGCAAGAGAAGCTGGTAAGTTTAACTCTGCTAATGTTTTAACATGAGGAACAAGACGCAAGACAACAGCAAATTTACCTTGTTGGATAAAGGCATTTCCTCTAAGTCTGTTTGTAGACTTATAGTCATAAGAGAAATCAATCCCTTGAGATTTTATGAAATTGTTATATTGATCATCTGAAAATATTGTTTTCAATATGCCCTCTAGATCGTTTTGAGTTAACTCTTTTCTAGACATTAAAAAGATAAGCTCTCCATTTACTCTAACAGCAGGAAATCTATCGACAGAAAGATGGAGATCAGAACCATCTTCTCTTATCAAGGTTTCTATTAAATCTTCAAATAAAGCTTTATATTCCATGTTCTTTTAAGACCTTATTTACATGAGTGACTACCTCACTAGGTGTACTATTGGCTTTTACTATATAACTTGCCGCTCCTAAATCTTTACCTTTGGCAATATCTTCTTCTTGTCCCAAATTTGTAAGATATATTTTTAATGTCTTTGGGATAAGATTTTCTTTATTAATATTATCCAGCATTTCAAAACCATCAGTCACTGGCATAACTACATCAAAAAGGCATACATCTGGAACTAAACCGTCATGAAGTTTTTGCATAACTTCAGACGCATTCATAGCAGTCTCCACATCATAGCCTGATTGAGAAAATCGCATAGCGTACATATCGAGCAAAAACGAATCATCATCTACTATTAAAACTTTTGTTTTTTTAACCTCGGCGTTATCCATGTCTATATATTATACCGCTCCTTTACTAAAGAGCCTAGTTAAAACTAAAAACTTCTTGCATTAAAATATCCCCTTCTAGTGCCTTCATCAAAGCATCTTCTCTCAGTGTTAACATACCTTTGTTTCGACATAGCTTATAAAGCTCAGGCTCAACAGGATTCTTTAGTATTTGTTCTTGAATATCTCTATCAACCTTAAACATCTCAAAAACAGCAACTCTACCACGAAGACCTGATGGAGACTCTGAAGTAGGTTTTACTTCATACATAAAATCAGGAATAGTTAGTTTATCTGCATACTTTTTATCCAAATCTTCAAATTGTTTTCTGATCAGTTCTCTAGTTATTTCATCCATTGGGATTTTATGACGAGCCTTTGGATCTACCTTGCGAACCAGTCTTTGGGCCATAGCTAAAATAAGTGTTGGAGCAATAAGATACGGATCTACTCCCATATCAACCAATCGAGGAACAATACCAATAGCTGAGTTGGTGTGGATAGTAGAGAGCACTAAGTGACCAGTAAGAGCAGCTTGAATAGCCAACTGTGCTGTTTCTTTATCTCGAATCTCTCCCACCATTATAATATTTGGGTCTTGTCGCAAAATAGATCTAAGTCCTGAGGCAAAAGTATAACCTATCTCTGGCATAACCTGAGATTGAGTCACTCCTTCTATTTGATACTCAACAGGATCTTCAAGAGAGACAACATTACTTCCCTCTTTGTCCACTTGGTTTAACATAGAATATAGCGTTGTACTTTTTCCAGAACCTGTTGGTCCGGAGATGAGTATAAGCCCGTAAGGTCTAGTAATGGCATCTTTAATCATATCTAGATTTTCTTTTGTTAAATCAAGATCTTCTAGTGACTTAACACCTTTTTCTGAATCCAAGATACGCATCACAACTTTTTCTCCGTAATAAGCTGGGAATGTCGAGATACGAAATTCTATTTTTCTACCATCTAGAACAGTAGCAAAAGAACCGTCTTGTGGTTTCCTTTTTTCATCTAGTCGGAGCTTGGCTAAAATCTTTATACGAGCGACTATTCCATCAAAAGAAGTTAAAGGTAAGACAAGAGTCTTGTGTAAAACACCATCTAAACGATATCTTACTTGTACCTTTTCTCCTGTATTTTCAATATGGATATCAGAAGCATTGCCTTCTACTGCGTGGTTGATGATAACAGCAACAATCTTAATGATTGGCGCATCTTCAACAATTTTTTCTTGATCTAAAAGTTGAGGCTTTGATGAATCTTGATTTTTAGAATTTTTTTTAGAAATAAGACTTAATTCTTCTTCTATTTCACTATCGAGCTCTACGAGAGCATTGCTTACTTCTTGAGAAACAGCTTTGTAGTTCTCAGCCACAGCGACAAAATCAGAATAAGAAATAAGAAAAACCTTAAACGGAATACTCAGCTTTACTGAAATAAATTGCAAAGCATTCATTCCTTCTATATTTTCTGGTTCAGTTACCCCGATAGATAAAACACCATCAGAAAAAGCTATAGGGACAAATTTGTAATGCCTAGCTGATTCTTCAGAAATATAATTAACTACTTCATAAGGAACATCCCTAGTAGTTATTTTTTGATAAGGAATTTTATAAAAAGAAGCCTTGGATTGAGTTAAGCTATCCTCAGATATACCAACAGAAAGTATTGCATTGGTTAGGTTGCCTTCAAACTTAGTGTCGACTTCTGCAAGCACTTTATTGTACTGCAGTTCAGTAATAATATTTTGTGATAATAGAAAGTCTAAAAACATTACTATAAGTATACTCTAAATTTAATTTTTTGATGTAACAAAGCTTGTTGTATTAGCTGTTACAGTAGTTGATCCGACTATAGCAATTGCTCTAATATAATAAAGTGTTTCTGGTGTTAGTCCTGTAAGAGTACTAAGAACTGTAGTATTTTTTGTAACAAGCACTGATGGTGTTACTGTTCCAAATGTATCAGTTGTGCCGTATTCAAAAATAATACTAACTGGCAATGAACCTGACAAAGACACTTGAGCCCCTGCTTCTGCTGTGTTTTTTGTAATCTTACCAGTTTGAAGTGTTTGAACTGTAGCACCTTGATTATCAATAGGGTTATCAACACCTATTGGAGCAAAAGGATTACTTCTCCCTACTACATCAGTCCCCAAAGATACAGGAAAGTCTCGTAATAATGTATAAGCTCTATTTTGCAATACGGATGTATCTATAACTATATTTTTTATACTTGATAAAACTTTAGAAAACTCATCATTACTTACAGTTGTATTAGCTCCAGGCAAAGGAATTACTCCTGTTGATGAGGAAAGTGGACTATTTGGATTATTATTAGTTGCACTTTTTTTATCTCCAGACAAAGAAGTTGCCAGATAAATTACGACTGCTAAGCCGAGAACTACTAAGGTAAAGATTTTTGTTTTTTTGCTCATATAATTATTTCTTTAACCAATAAGTTTTTATTGTTATCTTATAACTTAAACTATCCCCTAGAGACTTTTCACCTTCTGAAACATTAAACTGAACAGCTGAAATATCAACTAACCTTAAATTTTGCTCTAAATCTGAAATAAAAGAAAGGAAATTTTTATATTGACCTGTTGTTGTGAAAGACATTGTGAACTCTCCATATGATTTTGTAGCAACAGGTTGGTTCTCAAGAGTTTTCTGAGGCTCTGTTTTCAAAGCATCATACTCAACACCACGAAGTGAAGACATACCATTTTTTGTAGCCAATGAATCTAGTTGTATTATCAGTCTGATATTATCAACAGTATCAGGTAGAAGTATTTTAAGATTATCTAAATCTGTTTTGGAAATACTATTGTATCTAGCGATAAGTTCTTCTCTAGACTGTTTCAACCTATCTGCTGTGGCAAGCCTACTATCAAAACTAGCTACATCCGCCCTCATAACCTGAACCTCTTTGTACCTAGGAACAACCAAGGTAACAAATGCACCTATTGATACTGCTATTATTATTAGAAGGAAAAGCTGTCTCATATTTATGGTGTTGGATTATTATCTTCTAAAGGTATCGGCGTAGGTGCCACAGGCGAAATAGGAGCAGACTGTTTACTTGTCATACTATCGATAAATCCTTGGTAGGATAAATCACTTAGAGAAACATTAAAAGTAAGTTTAAAATTAACAGTTCTGTTTTTTTCATCAATAGTAAGATTTGAGAAAACAGGATTTTTAATAAGTGTATTTGTAGAAAAAGCGTCTGACTGAAGAGCAATAGTTCCATAGTTTTTTGCTGTTCCTACTATGTCTACTACAACAGTTTGACTTCCTTTATTTAAACTATCAGCGGTTATACTATAACCTAAACTTTTATACTGAATAGATCTAAGAGTTGATACTTCTAATGATTTAAAAATAGGAGTTATAACTATGTGATTTTTGATAATGTCTTTAACTCCACTAATACGAGCGTTTAGTCGACTCATATCAGCAACAAAGTCAGTACCTATACCATCTTTGGCTTCACTTATAGATTGTTCAAGTTTGCTTTTTTGAGAGACTAATTGTTTTTGGTATAAAAATACTCCAACAAATGCAACTATAGTTCCTGCAGCAATAACAAATGTTAATAAAGAAAGCAATCCAACACTTCTGCCTAAGTGCTTACTTGGTTCTATACTAGAGCTTATAGGTTTCTTTGGAATAAAAGATGTGGTAACGGATGGTTCCATGTATAAATAAGTATACCACTGTTTTGTTTTGATTTGTACAACTTTTACAGTGGATTACTGAAGTTGTTTAAGTGCAAGACCTAAAGCGACAGAAAATTCTGGACCAGTAGTTTTCAAAACACCTTGCAAGAAAACCGGAGACTCAACTTTTGTAAATGGATCAGCCAAAGATAGTTCTGCAGAGAAACTTTGCTTAGCATACTCAAGCAAACCTTTTGTAAGCGCTCCCCCGCCTGTAAATATAATTTTTCCTATATTTTTATTGTATCTTTTTTCATAAGCTAAAATATTTCCATTAATTTCTTGGAAAATATCTGACAAGTGGACTTTTATAATTTCTTCTATCTTTGGATGCTCTATATTTGGTACTAGTCCGTACTCTTTCTTGATCGACTCTGCTTTGTCAAAAGGTATCTCTAGTGAGTGTGCTATAGCAAGAGTTATATCTTGAGAGCCTTTATTAGCCAATCTGAAGGTTTCAACAATTCCGTGCTCTATAATAGATAACTTTGTCTTTGAGGCACCAATATCTACTATCATCACTGGGAATAATTCTCTAGTTAAAACACTTCTGATATGACTGAAAACTTCTATTTCAAGAGCGTCCATCGGAAGACCTGCCTTTTGCATTATTTCAGTATATTTAACTAATGTTTCATTAAGTGTTGCAACAACTAAAACTGATATACGCGCCTCTCCACCACTTTCTGAAAGAGTTCGACTTTCGTCTCCTGAGTCTTCTCTTCGAGGGATAACATACCAATCGAGCGATACATCATTCATAGAAACAGGAATAAATTTCTTGGCTTCGTTTGGAATAACAACACCAAAATCTCTCTCTTCTACTGCAGCTGGTAATTGTAAAATAAAAATAATACAAGATACTGATGGCAATCCGAGTACAACATTTTTACTAGTTATATGTGTCTCTGCTAAAACATCACCTAATGCTTTGGCTAAGGTTTGAGCATCTAAATTTGTTACTTGTCCAACAGACCCTCCTTCTCCATATTGACCCAAAGCTAATGCGCCATAAGTATCAAGCACAGCTACACCTCCTTCTCTCTTGATTTGAACTACTTTTATAGAAGAAGTCCCAATATCTATACCAACAGCAACATTGTCTTTTTTGGTACCAAATAGCCCAGAGAAGAACTGTTTCAATCCATTTAGTATACTATCCATATAACCCATAGTATAAATGAAAAAGCTTTTATTTACTATACAAGAGTATTTATACAGATTTGTCTTCGGAAGATCTTGTTCTGGCTGTAAAACTCCAGGAGAATCCATCTGCTCAAAATGCCTACTCTCTATCCCTTTATCACAAGACACTGATCACTACGGTATTTATGGTCTTTATGACTATGGAAATGTTTTGGTCAGCGAAGCTATCTGGAATTTGAAATATAAACACAAAGGTCAAGAAGCTAAGTTACTAACAAAAAATGCTTCTGTTTTATTATCAGAAATAATAGCCGAACACCTCCAATCAGACACGCCGAGCAATATAGTTTTAGTGCCAGTACCTCAATATAGAAAAAAGACTGAAACAAGAGGTTTCAATCAAAGCACACTGATAGCCAAATGGTTCGCTTCTGAAATACCAAATTCAAAAGTTCAAGAAGTTTTAATAAAAAATAAAGAAACCGTTCCCCAAAGCCATCTCTCTGATAGAAAAATGAGATTAAAAAATATTGCCAATACGATGGTGGTTAAAAATAAAGTGGATAGAGACAAGATCTATATAGTAGTGGATGATGTCACCACAACCGGTGCAACTTTTCTAGAAGCAACTCGCGCCCTCAAATCTGCTGGTGCAAAAAATATCCTTTGTATTGCTTTGGCGCATGGGTATAAGAGGAGGTAGATTTATATTTTTTTAGCTTCAAGGTTATTTTGAAAATCTTCAAGAATATCACTTGTGGAATGTGCGAGTCAGGGATAACGGCACAAGAGAAGTACAAGGAACTCAAAGATGGTACGACCGCAAAGTATGTCTACTACTCATGCTCGAAATCTAAAGACAGGAATTGTAAAAACAAATATATACGAGAAGAAGAACTGATTGAGGAACTATTCAAAGTCATCGACAAAGTGAGCATCAACGAACTAGGCATGCGAATGAAGCTTGAAGATGAGATCAAGCGATTTAACAGACTGCAACGACTGGCAACTAAAGGCACACCCAAATACAACATCAATGAAGACGATGTGAATACGAGAGAGTATGCCAAGTATGTACTAAGAGAAGGAACTCCACTTGAGAAGCGAGAATTGATGGGACATTTAAGGAGTAGGCTGATATTGAAGGAAAAAAAGATTACTCTAGTAGACTGACATTTTGAAACTTGCTATTATACCCCCTAGGGGGTATAATAGCATTATGCATAAAGATAAACAAAAACTCATAACAAGGCTCAAAAAAATAGAAGGACAAGTTCGAGGTATCCAAAAAATGATTGAAGAGGAAAAGTACTGTATCGATGTCATTACCCAGACCTCTGCCGTAAAACAGGGTCTTTCAAGTATTGAGGATATTCTCCTTGAGAACCACCTTGGTCATTGTGTTGTTGGTCAAATTAAAAGTGGCAAAGTCGATGTTGCTACTAAAGAAATTTTAAAAGTTTATCAGCTTAAGCGAAAATAATTTATGAATACTCCAAAGATATACAAAATTAAAGGTATGCATTGTGCTTCGTGTGCAAGTATTATTGAAAGAACAGTAAAAAAAATCGATGGAGTGGAAGATATTTCAGTAAACAATGGTACCGAGAACGCAAAGATTGTTTTTGATAGTTCAAAAACTAACGCTGAATCTTTTAATAAGAAATTGGAACCGCTTGGGTATTCTTTGATAGCACCCATGGATCATAGTATGGAAAGCATGTCTGCGAGTTCTATGGGTATGAGTGAAAACGAACATGCTGAGCACTTAGGATTAAATCAGTCAAAAAAGGAAAAGATTAAAGAGATAAAAGATATGAAATCTAAAGCCATGTCAGCTATTCCACTAGCCATCTTTAGTGTTTTCGTTATGACTTGGGATATTCTTGCTCAGTACAGTATTGTCCCCATGATGAGCTATACACTCAAAGAATTTTTTCACCATCTATTACCTATTTTTGCGACCTATACTCTATTTGTTGTAGGGAAACCATATCTTCTGGGGTTTTATCGTTTCTTAAGATATGGCAAAGCTAACATGGATACACTTATCGGTATCGGTACTGTTGCCGCTTTTTTATATAGTTTTGCTGTCAGTGCATTTGAAGAAGTACTCAGACCTTTTATAAATGTAGATCATACTTACTACGATGTGACCATTGTAGTGATTACTTTTATCGCTCTTGGTAAATATTTAGAAGCTCGTTCAAAAATTAAAACAGGAGATGCGATAGAAAAACTTTTAAATCTTCAAGCAAAAACAGCCTTGGTTGTGCGTGAAGGTAAGGAAGTAGAGATTTCTATAAATGAGGTTAAGCATGGAGACTTAATTATTGTTAAACCAGGAACAAAGATTCCAGTAGACGGAGTCATTGCGGAAGGAACATCATTTGTTGATGAATCAATGGTAACAGGAGAGCCAATGCCAGTACAGAAAAAGATTGGAGATAGTGTAGTAGCAGGAACAATTAATACAAGTGGATCGTTTGTTTTTAAAGCCACAAAAGTTGGCTCAG
>JAGOQI010000015.1 GCA_017991515.1 Minisyncoccota bacterium
GACGAAAAAATGTGGCTTCAACAACCACTTCGTCATTGTCTATATCAACTACTAAGTCAAAGAGATTAAAATAAAATGCCTCGCAAACACGAGGCATTTTTTATTTTCTTTATTTAAAACTTTGTAAGCTTTTTGAAAGCAGTCCAAGGGTTGGTACCTCCTCGAACTTCAAAGTGTAAGTGTGGACCAGTTGAGCGACCTGTATTTCCTGAAAGGGCAATCTTTTGTCCTTTTGTTACTTCATCACCTTCAGAAACTAAAACAGAAGATAGATGAGCGTATAGAGTTTGCGTACCGTTATCATGTTCGATAACAATATTTTCTCCATATCCTCCATTATAACCAGAGCCTTTTGCAATAAGAACTTTGCCGCTAGCAGCTGCTAAGACCTTTGTTCCTGTTGGAGCTCCGAAGTCTACACCGTTATATCCATGTGCACCTTGAGTTAAAACTGATCCCGGAATAGGGTGGGTAAAATATGAAGAAGTTGTTTCTGTTTTTACAGGAGTTTCTGTTTCTTCTTCTTTTTCAGTTTTCACACTAGTAGTTGCAACAACCTTGACTGGAGCAATTTCTTTTTTAACTTCTACTACCTTGGTCACAGTTTTTGGTTTTGCCTCAACCTCCGCAGGCTCAGGAAGTTCGGCATTCGGAATAATAAGCTTAGCGCCTACTTTTAAAGGTTTTCCATCTTCAAGATCATTAAAAGAAACTATTTCTTCAACACTAACATCAAACTTGTTGGCAATGCCTCCTAAAGTATTTCCTTTGGCAACTGTATATTGAATACCTGTAACAGGTAAGATTGTTAGCTTTTGACCAACCTTTATTGTCGACTTTCTTGTTAAGTCGTTAGCCCAAAGAAGAGTGTTGGTTGAAATAGAAAAAGATGAGGCAATAGTAGAAATAGTGTCTCCTTCTTTGACTGTATAAACAGTAATAATAGGTTTATCGTCTGGTAAAACCAGTGGAGCTACTTCATCAGCCTCCTGTGCTTCTAGAGCATCGATAGCCAAAACACTGTCATCTTTAACAAGATCAGAGTTTTTTGAAGAACCGACTAGAGAGCTTGCTGTGAAAGCCATAGTGCTTCCAGCAATAACAATGAGAGCTATGAGAAATGTGCGCTTGGGGGGCACATCTTTTGTTTTAAGAGAAAACATAAGTTTACAGTTAAGTATCATACCAGATATTCAAACCCTTTTTTTACTAGACTATATCTAAAAATATTCGTCAATTTTGTAACTTTTAGAGTACACTGATGTAACAATGATACTAAATGGACTAAACGACGCTCAAAAAAAGGCAGTTTTAACAACAGAGGGACCTCTTCTTATAGTAGCTGGTGCAGGAGCTGGTAAAACCAAGACCATGGTTCACCGTATTGCTCATATTATTTCTTTAGGAAATTCTCCTAGTCAAATTTTGGCAGTAACATTTACCAACAAAGCTGCCAAAGAAATGAGAGAGCGGGCAATAGAGCTTCTCAAAAGTACAAATACAACTTCTAGAGACATACCATTTATTAGTACTTTCCACAGTCTGGGAGTTTTTCTGCTTAGAAAGTTTGGAGCTTATGGTGGCAAAGTAAAAAGGTTTACAATACTCGACGACTCAGATACAAATTCTCTAATAAAAGAATCTTTGCAAAGCATGGGTCTGGATCCAAAGACAAATGAGCCTAGAGCTATCAAAAGTATTATTAGCCGCTCTGCAAATGCCTTGTTAAACCCGGAAGATTTGATGAGTGAAAGCAATCCGACATACCGACTAGCAGGCAGAGTTTGGCAGTCTTATAAAAATTTGAAAGAAAAACAACAGTCTCTAGACTTCGATGATTTACTTTTGCAAAGTATAGATATACTTGAGAATAATAAAGAAGTGCGCACTTGGTGCCAAGACACCTGGCATTACATTCATATAGATGAGTACCAAGATACAAACGAAGTTCAGTACCGCATTGCCAAAGCATTGTCAGGAAATAGAAAGAATCTTTGTGTCGTCGGGGATAGTGATCAAAGTATCTATAGTTGGCGCGGAGCAAATATAAAAAATATTTTAGAATTTGAAAAAGATTACCCAGAAGCAGAAGTCGTGCTCCTTGAAGAGAATTATCGCTCTACCAAAACAGTTATCTCTGCGGCCAATGAAGTTATCAAACAAAACAATCATCGCCAACCCAAAAATCTTTTTACCAACAAACACGAGGGTGAGCCAATATCTCTATACGGTGCTTATGATGAAGCAGATGAGGCACGATTTATAGTTGAGAGATGTGTCGAAAGAATGGATAGCGGAGTAAAGACAGAAGATATAGCTGTACTTTTCAGGGCAAACTTTCAATCTCGTGTTTTAGAAGAAGCTTTTCTTTCTTATAACATTCCGTATCAAGTTCTTGGTGTAAGGTTTTTCGAACGCAAAGAGATAAAAGATATACTCTCTTACATAAGAGCGGCATTAAACCCAGAGAGTTTAAGTGATATAAAGAGAGTAATAAATACTCCAGCTCGTGGTATTGGAAAAGTAACTGTAGCTAAAGTTTTCTCTGGTCACCTGTCTGCGCAGGCAGGAAAAGATGCTTTACCGGCAAAAACATTAATAACTGTAAATAAGTTTTATGATCTACTTTTGAATATTCGTGATTATATAGAAAGCCATCCGGTTAGTGAAATTCTAAAATTTGTAATTTCAGAAACAAAAATAGATGAGTCTTTAAAAAATGAACCAGATGGAGATGAGAGGCTTGAGAACTTGCAAGAACTCGTTACACTCGGACTTCGTTATGATCACTATGATGGTACAGAGGGTATAGAAAAACTTGTTGAAGAAGCAACTCTAATGAGCGACCAAGACACAATGGGTAGCAAAGAAGAAAAACTTCCAGGAGTAAAACTAATGACAGTCCATGCTTCAAAAGGATTAGAGTTCAACACTGTATTTGTTACAGGACTTGAACACGGACTTTTTCCACACGAGAGAGGAGAGAGATTAACTGGTGCAGATGCTGAAGAAGAGAGAAGACTAATGTATGTCGCTGTGACCAGAGCGCGTGAAAAGCTATATCTAACTTATGCCAGTATGAGAACTATCTTTGGTATGAGAGATGTCAGACTACCAAGTGAATTCCTCTCTGATATACCAGACGACTTGATCACCCGAGAATCCCGCGAAGGCGAAGCTGGTTTTACAGTCTTTCTATAAATAGCTATAGTATCTTCATGCAAGCTAAAAAACATCTAGGTCAACATTTCTTAACCTCACAAAAAGCGCTGTTTGATATGGTGCAAGCAGGAGATATAAACAGTGATGATTTGGTTTTAGAAATAGGTCCAGGTAAAGGGGTGCTAACAGAAAAACTCCTTTCATTAGCTAGAACAGTTCTAGCTATAGAGAAAGATGTGGAACTGATTCCTTTATTGAAAGAAAAATTTGAAAAAGAATTGGGGCAAGGAAGACTTGAGATACTACCAAAAGATATTTTGCTTTTTAATCCTGAAATTTTAAAAGAATATAACAAGCCGTATAAACTCATCGCTAACATTCCATACTATATAACTGGTGCCATAATCGAACAGTTTTTAAGTGCAAGTCATCAACCAAGTAAAATGGTTTTGCTTATCCAAAAGGAAGTAGCAGAGAGAATAATTGCTCGTGATCAGCTCTCAGGAAACCTCGGCGGTAAACAAAGCATTCTATCTATTGCTGTTTCTGTCTACGGAACACCAAAAATAGTCTCAAAAGTTCCCGCTGGAGCATTTTTTCCACCACCAAAGGTTGATTCGGCTATTATAGTTATAGACAATATATCTCGTGACTTTTTTAAAGAAATAAACCTGCCTGCGCAGGCAGGTGAAAAAACATTTTTTAGAGTACTCAAACACTGCTTTGGTAAAAAGAGGAAACAAATACTGGGTTCTTTGGCGGATTATCTAGAAAACAAAGACAAAGCTATATCTATACTTCAAAAAGCTGATATTTCTGAGAAATCACGCCCTGAAGATCTCTCTAAAGAAGACTGGGGTAGGATAACACAATACATAGAAGAGTAGTTTTGCGTGGTACAATATTATTTGTAATGAAACATCACAAATATTTAGTAATAATAATTTTTATAGCCTTGCTTATACCTATTATTAGTTATGCTCAATCTATCGGGACCAAAATGCCAGTAGGTGGGAAAGTAATCCAATCAGGAAAAAGTCCGGCAATAGTTTGTGCTGCTATGTCAGGACCTATTTTTATTAGACCTTATAACTTAGCACTTCCAGGTCCTTATTTTATAAGAGCAAGCTTATCAGGAAGACCAAAGTCTGGTGGTTATATTTTGGGACTATATAGCACGATACCCGATCTTGGTACTTGTACCAATCCAGAAACAGGTGTTCCAATACCAGCCTTTGAACTTAAACCTTATGGAGTCTCAAGATAATATTCAATCATTAAAACCTAGTAAAAAATTCCTAATTCGCGGGGGTATTGCTACTGGAATATTAGTCTTGATATTGGTAGTTCAAACATCATGGTTTTCTAGTCTTTTTTCAGGGAAGAGCTCAAAAAGTCTATCTGTTTCTGATGCTACTGTTGGAGAAATAGTTGGTAAAGATAGTAATGGCAATGGCATTGCTGACTGGGAAGAGCGCCTTTGGGGCCTAGATCCAACAGTCTCTACCACAAATGGTGTTTCAAACAAAAGCATCATAGAAGCCAAAAGACGCACACTGCAAAATAATGGAGAAACTGGTCCGTTGAACGAAACAGATATATTGGCCAGAGAATTATTTGGTCTTACGAGTGCCCTAGGAGATTCTTCTGTTGATAAAGACGGCTTAGCTGCCTTGGCTATTAAGCTTGGGGAAGATGGGTCAAAAGCCAATACTTTACCCATCTATTCAATAAAAGATATAAAGACTGTCCAGACAAACAGGAATAATCTCATTTCTTATGAAAAAAACTTATCAACTATCTTATCTTCTTATGATACAAATCTTGCAGAAATAGATATTTTTATAAATAGTATAGAAACTGAAAATTATAGTAATTTAGAAGACTTTGATAATACTGTCAAATTTTATAATTCATTATCAACAAAGATAGTAAAAATATCAGTTCCTGTTGGAATCGCTCAATACCACCTAGATATTGCAAACTCTATAGCAGGTATTGGAAAATCTTTTGAGAAGATGAAGCTTCTAGAAGACAATGGAGTAATGGCTTTGGTTGGATTATCTGAATACCGCTACCATGATCAAAAGTTAAGTGCATCTCTGGAAAAACTAGCTACATATTTAAATCAATACGGTATAATACAATAGCCTCATGAAAAAACTATTTAGTCTTATCCTTATAACAACAATATTTTTCTCTACTATTAATGTAGGTGCTCAGGGTGTCCAGGGTACTTCTCCGGCAAACACCATAACTCCAGTAAATCCAGTAAACAACTCTACTCTACAACAACTAAACCAAACACAACTAGAGAATCAAAGAGTTGCTTGTTTAGCTCAAGGATATTATTGGTTAACAAACAACACTTGTAGCAGAACATCTGCTCAGTCTTCACAGGTTTTGCAAAGATTTCAACCAGGGGTAAATATTCAAAGTAACGGTACAAAAATAGGAGGGGTAAGTTTTAGTGGGATAGGTAGTTCTGTTTTAGCTTGTGCAAATATTGGAGGAAAAATAACCAATGCAATAAGTAGTATTTTTACAAAAAAAGATGATTTCGGAACAGCTTTAACAAAAGCATATAGTAGTTTTTTAAAAGCAGGAGCACAGACAGTTCCCGTAGCAGATTCGGAGGCTAAAAAAAAGATTGAGGAAGCTAATAAAAAACTTGAGGAGGCTAATAAAAAAGAAAGCTGTCTAGATGCCATAGCCTATACTGTGGCGAAACAAGCTCTTACCCAGATCACAAACAAAACACTAAATTGGGTTAACACTGGTTTTGGTGGTAATCCTTTTTATGTTAGAAATATAGATTCATTTTTGGGTTCTATAAAAAATGAACAGGTTAGGGACTATTTAAGAATTTCTGATAATGCCAGAGCAGGAGATGGAGATGCTGTGAGTGCTGGAGTTAGTAGTAAAATCATTGAGATAATAACAGGGAGACCTTCGAAGGTTTCTAATCCTAGTACCGCAAGTGAGCTAAAATATGATGCTTTTACCAAAGACTTTAGTTCTGGTGGGTGGGACTCATGGTATCGAATGACTCAACTAGGAGAAAATCCTATAGCAGGCATTTTGAGCACTTCTCAGCAACTTGGTAAAAACATAGCGGAACAACAACAGAAGACAACTCAAGAGCTTAGTCAAGGAAACGGTTTTCTTTCTCAAAAAAAGTGTGTTGAGTATGCTCAAGCTCCTAGCCCAGATGACGATTATAATTTTAATACAAATGCTGACGGATCATTGAAGTGTCTGAAATTTGAAACAGTAACACCGGGATCAGTTATAGCCTCTCAAACTCAAACTATTACAAATTCTGGTACAAGACAACTTGAAGCAGCTGATGAGTTAAATGAAGTTTTAGGAAACTTTTTTGATAGTCTTTTAAACAAACTATTTAATAAAGGTTTGCAAACTCTTGGTAGAGACTCTGGAGATCAATTTGGTAATGATTTTTCTCAATTTGGAGGACAAGGAAACAATATAGTTATAGGATCAAACGGACAACCTATCAATGGAACAGGTAGTGGTGTGGTTCTGCCATACAACCAAGGAGGGGATGATTTTGATATCAATAGTTTTAATATAAGTAACCCTAGACACATAGCAGCTATTATAAAATCCCAAAAAACTTTCTATAACAAAGCATCAGACAGCCAAGCTAGCTTGCAAAAAATACTTCCGAATCTAGGGCATCTTGATTATTGTTTACCAGGACCAACACCAACATCAATAAATGGTGCCTATTCTAATAGTGATTATTTATTTGGTGCTATGAGAAATTCTGGAGTATCAACACTTGGCTCTAGTAGTTTAACAATTTCACCATATGAACTACTTGATCCAATAAAAAACAACTCACATTTCTTTCCTTCTGCAACTTTCACTATTTTAAACGACTTTACTACATTCGGATCTGAGGTAGCTACAAAATTTTCTAACTGGTTAAGCTCTTATAGTACTAATTACGACACTACATTTTCAAAAGCATCGCTAACAAACGCTTTTACCTCTACAGAATCAACAACCTCTGGGAAACTGTTTGCTCAAGGTTTCGTTTCTGAAGCTTTTAACGAAACCAGTCTTATTCCACAATATATTCAAAGTATTGTTGGTGTAGACGGTCAATATGAATCTGCTCTTAACCAAACAAATATTACTATTTCTGAATTAGAATCTATTAGAGCAGAAGTTTTGGATATTGTTACAACTGCTCGAGCTCGCCATATTGCTAACAAAAGAGCGCAAGGTATAACAGTAAACCTTACATGTTTGAATGAAGTTTATGATATAAGCAATGCTCCTATTTCGGGAACACCTAAAGAAGAGTCTGACGCTACTGTATTATTAGATGCATTAAATGCTGCACAAACTAGCTTCTATAATAACCTATAAATATATGAAAAAAGCTTTAATCATTACAATTATTATAATAATACTGGGTGGAACATTTTTGTTCTTCCGTTCAAAGAATGGTTCTACTACAAATAATGATTCCCGAAGTGGATTTAGAAGCTTCTTCAGCTTCGGTACAAAAATTGGACCAGAAACTGAGACTCCTGGTAATGAAAATGTTAGTGAATTTACTCCTGAAGTAGTACAAGAAAATCCTGA
>JAGOQI010000016.1 GCA_017991515.1 Minisyncoccota bacterium
AAGACGGTGAAGTGTTGGTGCTCGGTTTAGCATCACATATTTTCCAGTAATAACTTTTTCAAGAATTGCCCAAACTTCAGGTGTTCCGTCTTCGATAAGTTTATTAGCTCCTCGAATATTGAAAGCTAGTTCTGCGGCAATGATTTTTGAAATAACGAATGGTTTGAAAAGTTCAAGAGCCATATGTTTCGGAAGACCACATTGGTTAAGTCGCAAGTTTGGACCAACCACAATAACAGATCGTCCAGAGTAGTCCACACGCTTACCTAGGAGGTTTTGTCGGAAGAGACCTTGTTTACTCTTTAGGTTGTCAGATAGAGATTTCAAAGCTCGTCTTTGTGCCTGACTCATCGCTGGAGAGTCTTGTCCTGCAATAGAGTTATCTATCAAAGCATCAACTGCTTCTTGTAAGATACGCTTTTCGTTTCGCAAAATAACATCTGGAGCACCGATTTCTTTTAGTTTTCTCAAACGATTATTTCGGTTGATAACTCTTCGGTAAAGATCGTTAATGTCTGAAGTTGCATGTCGTCCACCTTCAAGAGCCACCATCGGGCGAAGCGCTGGAGGAATAACTGGAATACGAGTTAGAAACATCCATTCAGGACGAATTTCTGCATAAAGCATTGCTCTTATCAGAGATAGTCTTTTATTTAACTTTTCTCGCTCTGCAACACCTGCTTTTTCCAAAGACTTTTCAGTCTTTTCTTTCATCTTTTTCAAATCAATAGCATTGAAAAGTTGAAATACTGCTTCAGCTCCAATACCTGCTTCAAAAGCACTTCCGTATTTTAGTGAGTAGTGGTGATATGCTATTTCATTTAGAACTTTACCTGTTCGGATTTCTGCAATTTCTTTTTTTGTATTTAGAAGAAGAGTTTTTAATTTATCTCTTGTTTCATCATCTGCTGCATTTTTAAGTTTGTTTTTGAATTCTGTATCAAGATCAATAATGATTCTTTCTTTTTCATCTTCGTGAACAGAAACAATAATATAACCAGCGAAATAGATAACCTTTTCAAGTTCTGTTAATGGAATACCTAGTAAAATACTCATTCTAGATGGAACTCCGCGAAGGAACCAAATATGAGCAACAGGAGAAGAAAGATCGATGTGACCCATTCGGTCTCTTCGAACAATACTTTGTGTTATTTCAACTCCACATTTTTCACAGATAATACCTGCGTAACGAATTCTTTTATATTTTCCACAGTAACATTCGTAATCTTTTTCAGGCCCAAAGATTCTTTCATCGAAAAGTCCACCTCGCTCTGAGCGACCTGTACGATAGTTAATAGTTTCTGGTTTTGTAACCTCACCATAAGACCACTCTAAAATCTTCTCTGGAGAAGCTAGCTTAAGAACGATGCTATCAAAATTTGTTGTATCTAATGTTTTCATAGTATGACTCTTTAAGATTACGCTGTTATATCTTCTGCTTCTGTTTCGACCACTTTACCTCCTTTAAGTTGTACATCTAGTGACAATCCTCGAAGATAATTTAACATCACCGAGAACGATGCTGGAGCATTCGGCTCTCTAATCTTTTCACCCTTGATTATTGCATCAAAGGTTGCAGCACGACCTCTGATGTCGTCTGATTTAATTGTTAACATTTCACGCAGGATGTGTGAAGCACCATAACCTTCAAGTGCCCAGACCTCCATTTCTCCAAATCTTTGACCTCCAGATTGAGCTTTACCACCGAGAGGTTGTTGAGTAATAAGAGAGTACGGACCGATTGACCGCATGTGAATCTTGTCTTCCACCATGTGGTGAAGTTTCAATATATACATGTATCCAACAGCAATATCTTGTTCAAATTTTTCTCCTGTTCGCCCATCAAAAAGAGGAACTCGTCCTGTCTCAGGAAGTCCTGCTTCTTTAAGTTCTGCTTTAATTTCATCGTCAGTTGCTCCACAAAATGGTGGCACAATGGCTTGATAACCAAGTTCATTTGCTGCCATACCTAAATGAAGTTCCAAGATTTGTCCAAGGTTCATACGAGATGGAACACCCAGCGGAGTAAGAACTACATCTACCGGAGTACCATCTGCCATGTATGGCATATCTTCTTCTGGAAGAACTACTGAAATAACACCTTTGTTTCCGTGTCGTCCAGCAAGTTTGTCTCCAACAGAAATATTTCGGAGCTGTGCAACTTCAATAACAATCTTCTTGATAACACCACTTTCTAAGTTGTGACCTTGGTCGCGAGAGAAAACTTTAACCTTTATAATACGCCCTCTCTTTCCGTGATCCATTTTAAGAGATGTATCTTTAACATCACGAGCTTTTTCAGCGAAAATAGATCGCAGTAGTCGCTCTTCTGGAGTAAGTTCTGTTTCACCTTTTTGAGTAATTTTACCAACTAAGATATCTCCTTCTTTAACCTCAGCACCAACTCGAATAATACCGTCTTCATCCAAATCTTTAAGACGAGCTTCTCCAACATTTGGAATATCTCTTGTTGTAACTTCCGGACCAAGCTTAGTATCACGAACTACACAAGTAAATTCTGCAATATAAATAGAAGTAAATTTAGAATCTTTGATCAATCTTTCTGAAAGAATAATCGCATCTTCATAGTTTGCACCATTCCAAGACATAAATGCTACACGCATGTTTTGTCCAAGTGCGATTTGTCCATTGTCTGTTGTAGAACAGTCTGCTAGTAAGTCTCCTTTCTTAACCTTTTGCCCAAGACTTACAACTGGTCTTTGGTGGAAAGAACTAAAGTTATTAGTTCTTTGGAAATTAACAAGTTTATACTTGTGATCTTTACCAGTTTTATCACTCTTAACACTAACATGTGTTGCATCTACTGAAGAAATAACGCCTGCTTCTTCTGCAAGAACAAGTCTTCCAGAAAATGGAGCTGCGTCTTGCTCAATACCTGTCGCTACAAGTGGAGCTTCCGGACGAACTACAGGCACTGCCTGCTTTTGCATGTTACTTCCCATCAGGGCACGGTTTGCTTCGTTATGTTCAAAGAAAGGAATCATACTTGTTGCCAGAGAGAAAGCTTGATTAGTTGCTACATCAATAAAATCAACTTCTTTTTTATCAACAATACCTGGAGAAGTTTTGATACGAGCTTCTACTTTCTCTGGTAAATTACCCTTATCATCATATTTTGTACCAGCGTGAGCAATAGTATATTTCTCTTCTTCAAGAGCATTAAGATAAACTATTTCTTCTGTTATCTTTCCATTTTTTACTTTTATATAAGGAGTTTCGATAATACCGAAATCATTGATACGAGCATAAATAGCTAAACGAAGAATAAGACCAATGTTTGGACCTTCTGGTGTGTGTATAGGACAAACACGACCATAGTGAGATGTGTGCACATCACGAACTTCAAGAGTTGCTCTCTCACGAGTTAGACCTCCGGGACCTAATGCGGAAACAGTTCGTAGCTCTTCTATTTCAGAAAGTACATTTTCTTGGTCCATGAATTTTGACAACTGGTTTGTTGTGAAAAATTCTTTGATACGAGCTTGAAGAGGTCTTTGGTTTACCACTTGTATAGGTAATGCATTAGCAGCATCAATAGTACTCATACGGTCTTGCACATTTCTTTTGATTTGTGTCATTCCAACAAAAAGCTTTTGTTGTAGTAACTCACCAACGAAACGAACTCGGCGAGAACCTAAGTGATCGATATCATCAGCCTTTGATCCAGGAGTTGTATTTAGCATGATAATGTTTTTCATTATCTCTACTATGTCATCAGAGGAAAGAGTCTTTCTTTCCATAGCTTTGTCAGAAAGGTCAAGTTCAAATCTTTTGTTAAAACGAAATCGTCCAACAGAAGAAAGGTCATAACGCTCTTCACTAAAAAGATTGTTTATAAAATCCTTTGCATTATCAGCAGTAGCCAAGTCTCCATCTCGAAGTTTTCGATATATTTCAACATAAGCTTCTTGAGTGCTCTTACTTATATCTTTTTCTAAACAGTGCGCGATAACTGCTTTTTCTGCTTCTGTTTTAAATAGTTTTTTGATATCTGCATCAGAACCAAGTCCAAGAGCACGAAGAAGTGAAGTTATTGGGAACTTTCGCTTTTTGTCGATACGAACATTGATAGTACCGTCTGCATCTGACTCTATTTCAATCCAAACTCCACGATTTGGAATGATTTTTGCACCAAAAAATCTTTTACCTTTAACTTCAAGCTCAGTGAAGAAAACACCTGAACTTCTCTGAAGTTGAGGAACTAAAATTCTCTCTACTCCGTTGATAATAAAAGTACCGTGAGCTGTCATCACAGGAATATCAGACATGAAAATTTCCTGCTCCTTTTCAGAACCAGTTTGTTTGTTAGTCAACTTGATACGAGCTTTTAGAGCAGTATCGTAAGAGAGTTTATTTTCTTTTGCGTAGTTTTCATCGTGTTTTGGTTCTACAAGATGGAAAGAAACAAAATCAAGCTGGAATTTCTTTCCAGAATAATCTTGTATCGGAGTAAATTCCTTAAACACTTGCTTGATAGCATTTTCGACAAACCAGTTATAAGAATTTATCTGGTGTTCGATAAGGTTTGGGAAAGCGGCTAGAGGTTCTTTGTATTTCGAAAAATATTTCTTAGGGCGAATAGTACTTCTTGGATCTTTTGTGGATTTACTCATTTTTATTTAAAGCGCAAAAAACGCCAAAACACTCTTCTTTCGTGTTTGGCTTATCTAATAAAGGTTTCTCTCTAAATTGCAGTATCTCTTGGCCGTAACTCTTCCGGAGACTGTAAGGGTTACAATATAGCTTATATATAAATATGTGTCAACCCGGAAGTGAACCTTGGTATTAGAGCGAAGCTCTTTGCACTAAAGTGCGATGCCAAAATCTACTTCCGGGTCAAACCTCCCCACCTAAATTGGTGGAGTTCAAATAAAATACCCCTGAAAACATTTAAAATGTTTTCAGGGGTAAGATTTGTTAGAAGAGCTCAGACTTAACACTACGGTAATCTGCAATTAGACTCGTTCCGTAATATTTATTTTCATAAGAAGAATTATTAATATCTTCAGTTGTACTAACTACTTTAGTAGTACCATTCTCCAAACCAGGCTCAGGTGAAGTAATATTTTTTTGTGCATCAAGCTGAGCTTGAAGATCAACTCTTGAAACTCCAGATATTATTACAGGTTCTTCTTTTGGAACCATTTTTATTAAAATAGCTTGTTTTTTTGGTTTTAACTGATTTTTTTTCTCTTTTCTGAGATTTATTTTCTTTCTATTTATACTTCCCATTGTCTTTATTTTAAAAGAGTGAATGTATTTGATTCAATTTATAATAGCACAATATAGGTATAATGTCAATACAAAGAAAAAAGACCTCCGGAGAGGTCTTTTAAATAAGATTAAAATTGAGCTAATCACGAAGTTCTTTCATTTCACCTAAAAATTCGTGTAATTTTGACTTATTTACCGCAAGATTTGCACCCTTTTTTAAGGCTAATGCATTTCTCCAATCCTCTAATGAAATAGAAATTACCAAAGTTTCTGGTGTTTCTTTTTTAATAAATTCTACTAAATTAGCACCATTCGTACCAAAGACTGGATGATCTTCCCATTTTCCCAGAGAACCATCGACACTTACTATGTCGTACTTACTTTTTATTAAGAATTCAATATCGTGCTGGTCAACACCAAAACCTTCAAAACAATAAGTAGTACTGTTTGGAAAAGCTTCTTCAAAAACCATTTCTAAATTATCCTTAGAAACAGGGCTGTCTTCAATTATTAGTATCCTAATTTCGGATTTTAAAAGAAGTTGTTTAAGAAACTCAATAATTTCTTTGTTTATTAATTTACTCATGTTTATATATTTTAATAAACACTACTATAAAAAATTGATATGTCAACGCTTAACTAGCTAGAACAGTTCTAGCTAGTAGAAAAAGTAGCAAGGACTGTCCTTGCTACTTTTTCTTCTGTTTTTGGCGCCATTCCTCTATTTTCTTGTGATGTCCTTCGGTTAGAACCTTTGGTACTTTGTATTTTTTAGTTTTAAAAACAACGGTTTCTGGGCGAGTGTAAACTCTAGGGCTTGCAATACGAGCTTCTTCTAAAGACTCTCTATCCCCTAATACTCCTGGTATTTGGCGTGATATAGCGTCAGTCATAACCAGAGCTGGAAGCTCTCCGCCTGTCAAAACATAGTCTCCTATACTGTATTCATCGGCTTTCAAAGCTTTTCGTACTCTGTCGTCTACTCCTTCATATCGCCCACAAATAAAAACAATGTCTGTATAAGACTTTACCATTTTCTTGGCTACAACATTGGTAAACATTTTACCACTCGGTGAGAGCATTATTACTTTTACTTTTCCATTCTTTTTAGTTTTAACTTTTGAATAAGCATTCAAAATAGGCTCGGGAGTCATAACCATTCCCGGACCTCCACCGTATGGCCGAAGATCTGTTTTACTGTGCCTATCCTTGCTATAGTCGCGAATATTTAAGACTGCAAAATCCACCAACTTCTTATCCTTGGCACGTTTAAGCATAGCTTCGCCTATGTAGCTGTTTATCATTTCAGGGAAAATTGTAAGAAAATGGAATTTCATATGTAGTTATAAAGTATATAAAGTTTGAAGGTTTGTAAAGTAAAAATAACAACACCCTGTACTAAGACAGGGTGGGATAATATCTTTACTACATTTCAAAACAAAACGGGTTTTATGATTAAATCACAAAATCTTGTTCGATGGATAACCATAACTATTTAAGGCCGTTTTTAGTAATGTCCCTAATTACCATAGACATTCACTCACCTTAAATACGATAAATAACTAACTTGTTTATATAATAGCAGATAATAAATATTTTGTCAAGTATATAAAAATCCCCTATTCCTAGGAGATTTTTACTTTAGAATCTTTTAACTTGATAACTTTCAACTTATAAATCCTTCAAATCAGCCATTGCGTCATCGAGGTTTGCCACATCTGGCTGTCGTTCAAAGCCTGCAGGTTCATTGATTTTGAGATTTACTCTAGCATTATGCTTCATACCTACTACACGAAGAAGTGTCCGGATAGCTTTGGCAGTGTTACCTTGGCGACCAATGATTTTACCCATATCTGCCGGATTTACTGAAAGAGTAAGCAATACTCCCATTTCATCCACTGTTCTATTTATTGAAACATCATTAGGGTTTTCAACAAGCGCCTTTACTAACATTTCCAAGAATTCTTGATCATTCATATCGTTTTCTGTCTTAAAGTATTAATAACATCATTATACCAACTTTTTACTCTTCTAGCGAGTAACAAAATAGCACTATTATAAATTTGTGTTTTGAGGCTGACTGAGCCGAAAATCAGGATATTTTTCAGCAGAAAAATACCGACAAATTTATAATAGTGCTATTTTTTAGGAGCGTCTTTTCTCTTTGTAGTAGGGCTCTTCTTAGAAAGTACATTTTTCTTCTTACCTTCTATTACTTTATGCTTTACAAGCATATTGTGAGCTGTGTCAGAAACTTGAGCACCATTTTTGATCCAGTGTAAAATTCTGTCATTTTTAAGAGTAACAGTGTCACTCTTTAGAGTTTGTGAACCAAGGATTTCCAAAAACTTTCCACTTTGTGGTCCGTTCTTTGAATCAGTAACAACCAAGCGAAATGCCGCCTCGTTTTTCCGTCCAATTCTTTGTAGTCGTATCTTTAACATGTGTGGCATGATAATAGCAGACATTAGAAAAAGAGTCAAAGTATTTC
>JAGOQI010000001.1 GCA_017991515.1 Minisyncoccota bacterium
AGCCACTTTTCCATTTGGCCGTGGTAGTAGACGATCATGATGAAGGTGTGACGCATGTCTTACGAGCTGAAGAGCATATTGCCAACACTCCAAGGCAAATACTGATACACGAAGCACTAGGCTTTGCTATACCACACTATGGACACTTACCACTTGTTCTGGCGCCGGACAAAACAAAGATGAGTAAAAGAAAGGGAGCGATACCGGTAGTTGACTATTTGGCGATGGGATATTTACCAGCGGCACTTTTGAATGCTATTTGTTTGTGTGGCTGGAATCCAGGAACAGAACAGGAGATTTTTTCAAGAGAAGAGCTAGAAAATATTTTTGATTTGGACAAAGTTCAAAAGTCAGGAGCAGTTTTCGGTGAGGACAAACTCAATTGGTTTAACAGAGAATACATCAAGAAAATACCTAGTGATGACTTTTTAACACTAGCTTGGCCATATATGAAAGACTTTGTAGCAGATACTATGGAGAATTTTGCTATCTTACAAAAAATAGAATCAATACTTCGTGATCGCATCGAAAAGTTTTCAGATATCAAAACTTTGTTTGAAATAGGGGAGTTTGGATATTTTTTTGAAAAACCAAAAGTAGATGAAAAGATACTTGCTTGGAAAGATTCAACACTTGAAAAATCTCGTGAATATCTAAAAGAGATAATAACTCGTCTTGAAAAACTAGAAGAGTGGGATTATGAAAGTATTAAAGGTGCTATTTGGGACTATGCAGAGCAAGAAGGTAGAGGGCATGTCCTATGGCCTATGCGTGTCGCACTTTCTGGTCGCGAGAAATCTCCAGACCCTTTTGAAATAGCGTCTATTTTAGGAAAAGAAGAGACATTAAAAAGATTAAAATAAATGTTATCATAAATTATGAGCTTATTTTCAAACAATTTAGAATCGCCATCAGAATCACAAGAAAATTCTGAAAATAAAGATGTAGAAATTACCATAGAAACTGCCGATGCTGAAATTAGTTTAATCATGCAAGAAGTTTATTCTATGGGTGCAAATGACCATGAGCTTGGTACCCTTAAAAAAATACAAGAAGATCTCAGGAGTGGAAAAATTTCTCCTAAAGAATCTGTAGAAAAAGCTGCTTCTGTAAGAGAAAATAAACAAGATTACCACTAACATGGACGTACTCGCACATACACTTTGGACGAATGCTGGAGCTAGAGCAGGGAATAAACTCGCTCAGAAAAAAGGTAGTAAGTTTCGCTTACATATAGGTTGGACGGCTTTCTGGGGAGTATTCCCAGACTTTTTTGCTTTTACTATTCCTTTTATTTTAGTTTTTTATAAAGTTATATTTGGTGGTGAGTCTTTCCTTACAATGAGACCAACTGGTAATGCTGTAGGTTTTGATTTAGCTTCATATTTATATCAGTTTAGTCACTCACTTGTAGTCTGGGCTTTTGTCTTTGCTGTTGTTTGGTATTTCTCGAAGCGTCCTCGTTATGAACTCCTCGGCTGGGCACTTCATATACTCATTGATATCCCGTCTCATGCTATTGGTTTTTATGCGACACCTTTTCTTTTCCCAATCTCAGAATACCGATTTCCATATGGAGTTTCTTGGGCAAATAAATACTATATGATCATCAACTACAGTGCCTTGGCCTTTGTCTGGTCTCGCATTGCTATAAAGAAAATGAGAAGAAGCAAATTTACTGATGAAAAAACGAGAGTATAAAATCAAATCAAAGGTTATGTTGTACCCAGGTATGTCTGGTTGGCACTTTGCTTATGTTCCAAAGAAGGAGTCGGCGGAAATAAAGAAAAATTTTGGTGATATTGCTCGGGGTTGGGGATCATTTCCTGTAGAGGTGACAGTAGGGGGCAGTAAATGGAAAACATCTATCTTTCCAGATAAACAGTCCGGTACATATCTTTTGCCACTGAAAGCTTCTGTCCGTAAAGCCGAAGGTATACTCTCTGATGATGAAATAAAGATAGAGCTTAAGATCAAAATATAATATGGCAGAAAAATCAAAAATCAAGTCTTATTGTGAATATGTTAAAGATTTAGAAAGTGACAATGTTCACCGCATTTATCACGACACACAATACGGCTTTACTATAGACAATGACGATGAACTTTTTGAAAGATTAATACTTGAGATCAATCAAGCAGGGCTCAGCTGGAACACTATCCTAAACAAACAGAAAAATTTCCAAAAAGCCTATCACAAGTTCAATATCAAAAAAGTCGCTTCCTATAAAACTCCTGACAAAAATAGATTACTAAAAGACGCAGGGATTATCAGGAATAGACTCAAAATAGAAGCTGCTATTTACAATGCAGGTGTAATACTAAAACTGCAAAAAGAACACGGCTCGTTTAAAAAATGGCTAGACTCGCACAAAGGCAAAACTCGCGAAGAATGGACCAAGCTTTTCAAAACTACCTTTCACTTCACCGGCGGGGAAATAGTAAATGAATTCCTCATGAGTACTGGTTATTTGCCAGGAGCGCATGTTAAAGGGTGTAAGATAGGGAAGAAATTGAAATAAAAATAGCGCCATTACTGACGCTATTGAGTACTTTAGTTCATTTGAGGATTGAAATCTTTTTCTGCTTCATCTTCTTTTTTGAAAGAATAAGTTCCAAAATTAAATTGGACATAAAAACAAATAATTATTTGAACAGGTTTTTCTCCTTGTACAACACCAATTAAAACCCAAGAATTTGGAATTAGTATGTTGTCAAAAAAATAATGATTAGACCTTGCAAGTCCATTTACTGTCTTTATATCTAGTCCACCTTCTGCAGCATGATTTTTTCCAAAAGATTTTACACACAAGGAACCTGGACTGTGAACCTCTTTTATAATTAACTGCAATCTCTTTTTTCCGAGTAAAGGTTGTTCAGGGTAAGATACGGTGACATCCAGTGGAAGTTTATTTATTAGTCCTTTCTCTAGCATACTCAGTTGAGCTGTATCAAGAATAAAATCTATTTTACCAGAATTAGGTAATGGGCCAATTTTTGACATATTAATTTATTTTAAGGTGAATTTAAATATATAGTACACTAAATATATAAAATGTCAAACCTCCCCACCAACTTGGCGGAGAGGTCAAATAGTTGTTTAGGACTTGTCACGTACTAAACCTCGTTTTGTATGTGATTGAAAAAACACCTAAAATGTGGGATAGTTCTTTCATATGAAGGATTCTGAGAAGTTTGAAGCACTAGTTGCTCGTATAAAGAAATTTTCTGAAGATCGAGATTGGTCTCAGTTTCATGATCCTAAAAATCTGGCTATTTCACTTAATCTTGAATCTGCCGAAGTGTTGGAACTTTATCAATGGACAAAAGATAATCAGCTTAAACCAGAGAGAGCAAATAAAATAAATGAAGAACTTGCTGATGTGTTTTATTGGTTAGTTTTACTTTCAAATTATTACAATATAGATCTCGTTGATTCTCTTGATAAAAAAATGGACCAAAATGAACAAAAGTATCCTATAGAAAAAGCAAAAGGAAAATCAGATAAGTATAATGAACTTTAAATGTCTGATATAAAAACCTTTCCTTTTAATAAAGAAGATTTTGATCAAATTAAAAATTATAATTTTGGTTTAAATTGGCCTGTAGTTTATCTTATTGAAGACGGAAAAGAAATTTATATTGGAGAAACAACCCGTCTACACGGAAGAAGTAGAGAACACTATGAAAACCCAGAAAGAGCAAAGTTGAAGAATATCCATATTATAACTGACGAGCAATATAATGTTTCAGCGACATTAGATATTGAATCTTGGCTAATACAGTATATTTCTGCAGACGGTCAATTTATTATCCAAAATGGAAATGGTGGATTAAAAAATCATAAATATTATGATAAAGATAAATATAAAACCAAATTTGAGATTGCATGGAATTCTCTTATAGAAAAAAGATTGGTCAAAAATACCCTAGTAGACTTAAGAAATAGCGATCTATTTAAATATTCACCATATAAGTCTTTAACAGAGGATCAATTATTTGTCGCTATAAAAATATATGAGGATATAAAGAAAAACGAAATAAATACTTTTATAGTAAATGGTAAGCCCGGTACAGGTAAAACAATTCTTGCTACATATTTGTTTAAATTTTTAAAAGAGCAAGAAGAAACAAAAAATATGAATATTGGCTTAGTTGTACCAATGGCGTCACTTCGAAAAACAATAGCTAAAGTTTTCTCAAAAATTAAAGGGTTAAAATCAAGTATGGTTATTGGACCAAATGATGTTGTAAAAGATCATTATGACTTACTAATCATTGACGAATCTCATAGATTACAAAGGCGGAAAGGTATTATGGGTTACGGTGCATATGATAATGTAAATCGCGGGCTTGGTTTAGGCAATGAAGGCACACAACTCGATTGGATAATGAAATCATCTAAACACCAAATATTTTTCTATGATCAAAATCAAAGTGTAAAACCTGCCGACATTAGACCCGAGGATTTTAAGAAACTTAATTCTAAAAAATACGAATTAGTTTCACAAATGCGAGTTGAAGCTGGTGAAGAATATATTAAATTCATCGAAGATTTTTTTGATTTAAAAACTCCACAAAATACTAATTTTGCAAATTATGATTTTAAAATATTTGATAATGTTGAAAAAATGGTAACTGAGATCAAAGAAAAAGATAAAAAGCACAAACTTGCTCGTGTAGTTGCTGGTTATGCTTGGCCTTGGCATACAGCAAAGGGAACTCGTAATTACGATATAGAAATAGGTGGTCTAAAGCTTGTCTGGAATTCGACAGCCCAAGACTGGGTAAACTCACCAAATGCTATAAATGAAGTTGGCTGTATTCATACTGTACAAGGTTATGATTTAAATTATGTTGGTGTAATTATTGGTCCCGAATTTTCATATGATATAGAAAATAAAAAATTCAAAGTCGATCGTGAAAAGTACTTTGATACCAATGGCCGTAATGGTATTACTGACCCAAATGAATTAGAAAGATACATAATCAATATCTATAAAACATTATTAACTCGTGGAATAAAGGGGACCTATATTTATATTGTCGATGAAAATTTAAGAAATTATTTAAATCAAATTGTAAACAAAAATTTGATCTCGATTCAAAAAGAAATCACCCAAAAATTTATAAAATCCCCATACATTGGCGAAATGATAGGTATTCCACTGGTTGGCTCAGCTCCATGCGGAGAGCCTTTGTTAGGAGAAAGTAACGTTGAAGACACAATAATGGTAGAAAAGAATAAAATTAAACCAGGCACAAATTATTTTATAGTACGAGCAAGTGGAGACTCGATGAATCTCGCCGGAATAAATGATGGAGACCTAGTTTTATGTAGATATTCAGAAAAAGGAGAAACAGGAGATAGGGTAGTTGCATTATTAGACGGTGAAAATGTAACAATTAAATATTATGATAAAAAAGATGGTCGTAGAATTTTATTACCTAAGAGTACGAATGCATCTCATCAACCAATAATTCCTCAAGAAGGGGATATTGTTCAAGGTATTGTTCAGGAGGTTATCGAAATATTGGATTAATTAGTATAATTATTTTATATGGAAAATATCTCAAAAAATAATTTTGTATCAGTTTTCATTGATGCTTCCAATCTTTGGCAGGCGCAGAAGACGAAAGGAAAAATGTTTGATTTTGAAAAATTAAAATTTTTCTTAAAAACAAAATTTTATGCTAAAGAATTAAATATTTTTTATTATACAGCATATCCTAAAGAAGGTACTCGAGAGCAAAGCCAAGATGGGAAGCATAAGTTTTTTACATATCTTAAAAAAGGTCTCGGTTTTATAGTAAGAAAAAAGGAACTTAAAAGGATTGTTGAACATACTGAAGCAGGCGATCTGGTGCAAGAAAAAGGAAATATGGATGTAGAGATGACGATAGACGCAATCCATTTTTGTAAAAAGTATGATATTGCTGTTTTGTTTACAGGTGATTCTGACTTTCTTGCGTTAGTAAATTATCTCAGAAATGGAGGCAAAAAGGTGTTTATATTTTCTTCTAAAAATAATATTTCACAAGAGTTACGAACTGGAGGAGACGGCTATATCGATGTGTTAGCAATTGAAGAAGATATTTGGGGTAGGGATTTGAAATATAAGGATGAAAAGTAAAAACAAAGCTGCCCTCCTTGCGGAGGGCAGCCCTTGGATGTAATACCCTTAAAGTTTTATGGATAAAACCCTAAGACAAATAAAGTATATACATATTATTTAAAAAGTCAAATTATAATAAGCAAGGACAATCCTTGGTTAAATGAGGGGAGGAGGGCAGTAATTGATAAGGGAGAAATTAAGCGGCTTGTATTAGAAAAATTGAAATAACTCAACCCTACCTTTCTCTATACTAGCATTCCTGCCTGCGCAGGCAGGTTGCAAAACACTGCAATAAGAAATATATCTCTAATTCGCGCGAATAGGCGAATAGTTGTAAAATAAGGTGTATATGGTTATGAAAGAAAAAGAAATGGAGCGACTTTTGAAAGCCTTGGCCAATAAACGCAGGCTTGAAATTGTAAAATATTTAAAGAATAAAAAAGAGGCAACAGTGACGGATATCGCTTCCGGAATAAAACTTTCGTTCAAGGCCACATCAAAACACTTGGGTCTTCTTTATAACGCTGATATTGTAGAGAAGGAACAACGAAGCCTGCAAATGCATTATCACCTCCATTCAAACCTTCATCCGATCGTAAAATATATCTCTAATTCGCTCGAATAAGCGAATAGTTAGTTTGTAAGTACAAACTGGTATAATTGTTTTATGAAAAACTACATAAACTATAGTGAGCTTGTAAAACCTACTTGGGCGCCGCCGAGCTGGGTGTTTGGACCAGTGTGGAGTGTGTTGTATGTGATGATTGCTATTTCATTTGGCAAAGTATTTTTGATGTTTTCTCAAAAGACAATACCTTTTGTAGTAGCACTACCATTTATATTAAATCTAATTTTTAATTTCTCTTTTACTTATTTCCAATTTGGCTTGAAAAATAATCTTTTAGCTTCTATAGACATCTTGCTTGTCCTAGGTACACTCATCTGGGCTATGATCGCGATATGGCCATATGCCAAGTGGATCACATATATTCAAATCCCGTACTTACTTTGGGTCTCTTTCGCTACTGTGCTTCAACTAACTATCACATATCTGAATAGGTAAAGTGGTATAATTAGGATACAGGTTTTTGAGTGGATTATTAGTCTAAATTTTAAAATATATGATATTTATTATTGGAATTGTTATTGGCGGGGCGGTAGTTATATTTGCTTTACAAAACTTAGCTCCTGTTAGCGTGACATTTTTGAACTGGAGTTTTGAAGGATCAATCGCTGTTATTGTTTTGATTTCGTTGCTCGCTGGTATTGTTATTACTTTGCTTTTCTCATTATCAACATATATAAGTGGTATGATGGCCGAGTCCAAACTTCGTCGTCATAACAAAGCTCTTCAAGGTGAACTAGAAGAACACAAAGAGATGTTGAATCAATCACAACAAAAAAACATGGATATTGAGAAAGTTGTTATTGTTGAAGAAGAAAATATTCAAAATCAATAAAATTATGAAAAATCTATATAGGAGCGAAGATAATAAAGTATTTTACGGAATCATGGGTGGACTAGGGGAATATTATAGTGTTGATCCGGTATTATTGCGCGCGGGTTATGTAGCTGTGACTGTTATTACAGGTCTTGTCCCAGGAGCTTTGGCCTATTTTATCTGTAAATTTATCATTCCAAAAAAACCTAAATACACAGCATCAGAAGCAAAGACTGAAACTAAATAAATTTGAATTACATAATAAAGAAAAATAAACGCTCTAAAGGTATTCGTATATCTGTAAGAGGAGGTGGAGAAGTCTTGGTCACGATGCCGTGGAGGTTACCAAAGTATTTGGTAGAGAAATTTGTCGAGAGTAAAAAGGAATGGATACAAGATAGACTTAGTGAACAAAAACTTCGCCCGCAAAAACTTTTGGCACATTACTCGGCAAAAGACTTTAAGGAATATAAAGAAAAGGCTCGGATTTTTGTTTTGGAAAGAATCACACATTTTAATACTTTTTATAATTATAAAATAGGGAAAGTTTTTATACGAAACCAAAAGACGCGTTGGGGTAGCTGTTCGAGTAAAGGCAATCTGAATTTTAATTACAAAATAGTTCTTCTGCCTATAGAGCTCGCGGACTATATCGTAGTACATGAGTTGTGTCATTTGTCAGAAATGAATCATGGGAAACATTTTTGGGAATTAGTAGCACAACAAAGTCCAAACTATAAAAACCTCAGGAAACAAATTTCTTTGTATTAGGTATAATCAGAGAATGCACATCAAAGTCAAAGTATTCCCAGGGAGTGGGGAAGATAGGATTGAGGAAGTTAGTAAGGACACATTTGAAGTCTATGTCAGAGCAGGGGCGCAAAATGGTCATGCCAATAAGGTTGTGACACATTTACTTTCCAAACATTTCGGCAAAAGCGTCAAAATGGTCTCAGGTGGTACAAGGCAAAATAAAATATTTTCTGTATAATCAAAAACATGAACCCATTTAAAATATTACAAATCAGAAAAAATATAAAAGATGCTAGAGAAAATCCGAGTATTTTTGCTGGTGGGCAGGTTAAAGACTTCCTTTGGGGAGTATTTGTGTTGCCGATGATTGTTTGTATTTTAATACTTGGATTTTTCTTTATTATTGGTTTTACAGATTTGTTTGGTTTCCAAATAGGTTTTTTCAAGTTTCTATTTTGGGTAGCATTATTTATGAGTTTTATATTCTTTTCAGTACTTCGTAGGGTTATCGGCTCTATTTCCAAAACTACTACAAAACAAACTACTAAAATCATCGAGGCGGTAATTGTAGAAGAAAAAGATAATTCTTTATGATAAAATAGAATTATGAAAAATTCAAAATATATATTGATCGCGTTGATGGTTATTGTAGTTATTCTTTTAGGTCTAACAAAAGATAAAAAGGATATTGTAAAAGATACTCCTGAAAAAATAGCAGATATTTGTTATATCTGGAACACAGAAGCAGGTGATAGTGCCAACTTGAAAATGGCTTTCTTTGGTGAAGGCGGAAGTATTGTCTCTGGTAGTTTTGATTTTACTCCAGCAGAAAAGGATTCTAAGACTGGAACATTTGAAGGTACTGCTGGCCCAGTAGACAAAGAAGCGATGTCTAGAACTGCGCAAGTTCTTTGGACGGCTTCTGGTGAAGGTATTACAAATACAGAAGAGCTTTATATAAAGTTTGGTGAAGGTAATGCTTACCCTGCTTTTGGAGAAATGAAAGATAATGGAAGTGGTTTATATGTTTATGCTGATCCAGCAAACCTCTCTTACCCTATAGCTCTTCAGCAGACAAACTGTGATGACTCTACATTAGACTAGTCTGTGGAAAGATAAAACTTTGACTTTTCAAACTGTAGTATAATAGTAATGTTATGAAAAAACACAATAAATATGCAGTTTTATTTTTATTAGTAGCTTTTGGTGTATCTTTTGTTGCTCAGGCACAAGAGAGTGCACAAACAACTTCAGCTGAAGTAAACACTAAGACGACTATTGGTGTTAGGGCTGATTTTGAAAAAATTAGACAAGAACAAGAAGCTCTTCGAAAAGAAAGACTTCAAAAAGAAGAAGAATTACGAAAACAGAGAAATGATGAAATTTTAAAACTTAGAATGGAAACTAAGGCTAAAGTTGATTCCGGTGAAATAAAGCCAGCTGAAGCTTTGAAAATGTTAAATTCTCAATCTAAAGATGATAGAGAAAAAACAAGAGAAGAAGTTCAGGTTGTGAGAGAGGAATTTAAAACTTCTATTGAAGAAGGTAGAGGAGATATCATCGATTTACTTCAAGGGAAAAGAGATTCTATTATAAAAGCTATTCAAGACAAAAGAGAGCTTTTCAAAATAGAGTTTGAAGCTAAAAAGGAAGAAATGCAAACTAAGCGTGAAGAAATGAAGACTAAGTTTCAAGCAGATTTACTAAAAATTAAAGATGAGAATAAAAGAGATAGAGTAGAGAAAATCTCAGATAATTTTGCTGAACTAAATATTACTCTTACGACCAGAGCTTCTGCTAATGTTGATAAAATAGAGACAGTTTTGGTTGCTATCGAATCAAGAGCAGATAAAGCTGCTGCAAACGGTGCTGATGTTACGAAAGTTAGATCTGCAATAGTAAATGCGGAAACTTCTATAGTTGATGCTCGTGCCGCTATAGCATTACAGGTGTCGAAAGTTTACACAGCTTCAATTAGTAGTGAGGCAACAGTTAAGACTTCTTTAGAGTCTACTCGCAATCAATTTAAGAAAGATATAGAAGTTATGAAATCTAAAGTAAAGGCTGCACACGACGCTACCAAAAGAGCCGCAGAAGTATTGAAACAAATACCAAATGTTGATGCAGAAGTAGAAGTAAGCGTCGAAGCTAGTACTAATTAATTTAATAAATAAATAAAACAAATATGAATACAAAAACAGTCATCGTTATTTTAGTTATCATCGCTATAGGTTTCTTTGTTTGGAAAGGTTCTATGAAGAAAGAAGAAGTTATAGTTACTCCAGCAGAACAGTTAGACAAGGACACTCAAGATGATACAACTTCTTCTATAGAAGCAGATCTAAATGCTATAGATGTAGACACAAATTCAGATTCTGATTTTATGGAAACTGATTCTGAAATAAAGAGTTTGTAAGAACACAAAAGTGTTAGCTTTTACCAAAAAAGAAGTCTCTATTTTCAAGAAATTAAATACTCCAGCGAAAATTCAGGACTTTCTAAATACTATTCCTATAAACCATGAATTAGATGGGTTAGATACTATTAAGTCTCCAGTTAGAGTTTTAAGAGAAAATAATGCTCACTGTATAGAAGCAGCTATTTTAGGGGCATATATTTTGTCTATTCATGGCTATAAGCCACTAGTCATGCACCTAGAGACAACTAAAGAGGATTTTGAGCATGTTATAGCTCCTTTTAAAGACGCTAAAAGTGGTTTGTGGGGCGCATTATCAAAAACAAATCACTATATACTTCGCTATCGCGATCCAGTTTATAAAAGTATTAGAGAGCTTGTAATGTCTTACTTTCATGAGTATACACTTGAAAATGGTACGAAAACTTTGCGTAAATACTCTAGACCATTAAATTTAGAGATTTTTGGGAAAGATTGGTCTACTTCAGAAGAAGATTTATGGGATATAGACGAAGAGTTGGGTAAAATAAAGCATTATGATATAGCTCCAAAAGATACTTTAAAGAAATTAAGACCAACAGACGATATAGAAAGAAAATCTTTAGGTAGGGTTGAATGGGAGGCTAACTAATATTTACTCAGTAAAAGCTTTAATTGGTATTGTTCAAAATACCAATATGTGCTATAATCATACTTGTACAAATATAAATTAAGAACTCAACAAATATATGGTAGAAATCAAAGGATTATGTATGAAGTGTAGAGATGCTAATAACAAACCTACAATGCAAGTAATGAAAGACATAGTAGTATCAGAAAAGAACAATAGATACTCAGGAAAAGGTCAATGTTCTGTATGTGGAGGAAATATGTTCAAATTTATGAACAAGGAGACTGCAGATAGTCTTAAATAATCTAAACAAAAAAATGGTCTCAGGACCATTTTTTTGTTAGTATCAAGCTATGGAAATCAAAAATGCTGTTTTTGTAAAAGGGAGCCCTTCTGTAGACGGGGTTTTTGAAGATGGGTTATCGCAAATAGCTTTTATCGGTAGATCAAATGTCGGTAAGTCTAGTACTATAAATGCTCTAACAAAAACAAAGGGTTTAGCTAAAACTAGTGGTGCACCAGGTGCAACTAAGCATATAAATATGTTTTTGGTAAATAATAAATTTTATATTGTTGATTTGCCTGGGTATGGATATGTTAAAGGTTCAGTAAGTCGTCGGGATACACTTCATAATCTTATAGAAGATTATCTAACTTATCCTTTCGAAGGTAGGCAAACAATAGTTTTGATTATTGATGGTAAGGTTGGTCCGACTACAGACGATCTTGATATTTTACAAATGCTTGAAGAGTATGGTAAGAGCGTTGTAGTGGCAGTGAATAAAATAGACAGATTAAAAAGTGCAGAGCTGAAAAATCAACTTATAAAAATTCAAAAGCTTATTGGTGGACACAAAGTTTTGCCATATTCTGCAGAGAAAAAAAATGGCATAGGGGAGCTTTGGGCAGAAATAACTAAATAAGTTTTACACAGTAGAGTCTTGTTTAAAGAGTTATAATATAAAAGTAGGTATTATTAATCATAAATATATAAAATTTCATGAAATTACACAAAATTACTTTTATACTCCTTATAATCGGAGGTCTTAACTGGTTATTAATAGGTGTGTTTAACTGGGGTGTCGGCGATGTGCTTGGTACAGGTCTTTCAAGAATAGTTTATATTTTAGTTGGTCTCTCTGCTCTTGTAGAACTTTTCTCTCACGGTAAAACTTGCAAGGCTTGCTCTACAAAAGGCCCTGGAATGTCAAACAATAATCCAAGTATGTAATTAAAACAAAAAGACTCGCCGTACGGCGAGTCTTTTTGTTTTATAAGGACTTAAGCATCTCTACATCTTTGGTTGGTATTCTTTTTACAAATCCGGGCTTCATAGAACCTATTTTAAGGTGTCCGATACGAATTCGAGTTAATGACTCAATTGTCATCTGACAAGCATCACACATTCTTCTGATTTGATGTTTCCGCCCCTCTGTCAATACAATAGTAAAAGATGACTTAGAAACTTTTTTAACTTTTGCAGGTTTAGTTTTTATTTTATCAAGTACAATGCCATCAGAGAGCTTTCGAACAGCGTCTGGTGTTACTACTTCTCTGACAAAAACTAAATACTCTTTTTCTACTGTTGAATTTTCTTTGGTTAAGGCTTTAGTCAGAGTCCCGTCATTTGAAAGAATAATAAGCCCTTCGGAGTCTTTGTCTAATCTACCTACGGGAGAGAGGTGTTTGAGGGTAGGGAGGCGGTCATGAATATCAGTATTATCTCCCGAAGTTTTACTGGTCTCTATTCCTCTTGGTTTATAAACCAACATAGCTTCTTTTGAAGTTGCTGTAGAAGAATTTATTTTTATAATGTCTTTTTCTGAATTAATACCAAAACCAGTTTCTTTTATAATTTTTCCATTTACTGTCACTTTTCCAGACTTAATCATTTCTTTTGCTTCGCGGCGAGAAGCAAGTCCCATATATGCTATAGATCTTTCTAGGCGCTCTTGTCCTGGTAGTAATGTTGAAGCGTCTTTTGGCCTTTGTTTATCTAAAGGTTTTGGACCTTTTGGGGTACGATAAAATATTTTCTTCTTGGGCTTAGCCATAATGGTGCGAGTATAGCATAAAGATTAATGTATAATAATAAACAATATGAGAAAACAGGTTATCTATTTTGTACGCCATGGAGAGACAGAACTCAATGCAAAAGGTATTAGACAAGGACCAGATGGCCCGCTTAGTCCAAAAGGGATAGGACAGGTTAAAGAGACTTCAAAAATGTTTCCTAAAAAACGAGGTAAACCGAAGGTTATTATCTCTAGTCCTTTTCAAAGGACACGAGAAACAGCTGATATTATAGCTAAGGAGCTTAATATGAAAGTGGAATATTGCGATTTATTAATAGAAAGAAGAAATCCATCAGAGATAGTAGGACACTCAGGTGAGGAAAGAGGAACTCGTTCTATAGTAGATCTTATTGACAAGAGTTATCATGTTGATGATTTGAGGTATTCTGATGAAGAGAATTTTGCTGATTTGAAAGCTCGAGCAAAAGCCTTACTTAAATATATATCTAAGAGGCGGGAAAAACAGATCATTATGGTGACTCACGGTATTTTTCTTAAGATGGTTGCTTCTTATATTTTGGAAGGAGATAAATTAAGTGCCTCTGAATATAATAAACTTAGCTATTTAAATAATATGGATAATGCAGGATTAACTATTTGCACTAGGGAACCAAGGCTTTTTCGCAGGTCTAAATGGGAGATTTTGGTTTGGAATAATACTCCTAAAAATATGGATCAAAATATTTAGCACTTTAAAGTTTTGTTGATATAATACTGATATAAAAGAATAATAAGAATCAAAGAGGTATATGGCCAAAGGTAATGATAGTCGCAAAAAGGAAGCAAAGAAACCAAAGAAAGTTGTTGTCAAGTTAAAATAATCAACATAAAAACATCCTATTTTTTAGGATGTTTTTATGTTGTATAATATGTATATGATAAAAATTATTAAACTTATTTTGATTTTAGGCGTAGTAGCTTCGGGTATTTATTATTTTACAAGCAACAATGAATATATAAGAGATAGTAATCAAGAGATTAAAGAAGAAAGCGTAGTTACTCAAGATCAGCCAGAGTCCAAGAAAATGGCCTTTTCAGAGTTTATAAAACAAGATGGTTCTTATGAGTGTACAGTCAGTTCTCCAGACGACTTTGGTTCTAATGGTAAAGCTTTCATAAGTGGAGGCGAGATCCGAGGAGATTTCACTACTATAGCTGAAGGTATTTCTGTAAACAGCTCTGTTCTTGTAAAAAACGATTTTACATATGTATGGAGTGATATGTTTCCCCAGGCAGCTATCAAAGTTGCAAATGTTAAAACAACAGAGGGTTCTGGAAGCTCTGAAATGTCAGGAACTTATGTTTGGGATACTGATAAGGTAGGAGATTATGACTGTTCGCCTTGGACACTCGATACATCAAAGTTTGTTATTCCAGCCAAAATTACTTTTAAGTTAATTAAGTAAAATAAATATTCTTTCATATATAAAAAGACCTTTGACACAAAGGTCTTTTTATAGTATAAGTAAGAAAAATATTTTTGAACCTTAAATTAACAATTATGAGAAAAAAGAACAGAAGTGCTAGATTTTTTTTAACAAAAATTCTAAAAGCTTTTCAAAGAATTGGCTTATCAAAAATAACAGATAACCGAGAAAAAGAAATTGGTGCAAAGCCACCAAAAATAAGGAAAATTTTTCAAAGAATTCTTCAACTTTCCTTTAGAAAACAAATTAACTTTTATACGATAAAAGTAAGAACATCCGTTGATGAAGAAAGAAAAAGGTTTAACGATATAGGTAAGATAAAAATTTTAGTTGTTTCTGCAAAACCAGGAGTAGGAGAAGAAATAGTCTTCTATCGATCCTTTCAAAGAAGAAAAGGTGCTGAGGACAAGGTTATTAAACTAGTTGAAGCTTTGGATATAGAACTTTCTAACCGTCCTTCTGATTCAAAAGGTAGATTTATGAATCTTGTGCAAATCTCACCCAGAGTAAGTGTTTGGAGGTCTCCTCAATATAAAAGAAATAAAGAGGAGAAAAAAATGTTTCTCAATCTACCAGTAAAACTATCTGCTTTTATAGAAAAAGAGCAGTATAAATGGAATTACTACCAAGAAGTCCTTAGAAAAAGACTTGGTATTAAAAGGTATGAATCTGAAATTATTAAAAAGTGGGATATAAAAAACCCTGAAAATGCTGTTCCTGTAAATTAGTTCTCTTATGTAAAACCCGGCTAAATGGCGGGTTTTTTTATTGTCTTTTAAGAATGTTATAATGTAAATATGGAAAAAGAACCAATAATAAATTCTGAAAATGTTGAAATCTCTAAATTTGAAGAAAATAAAAAGGCTTTAACAGATAAAGAAATGGAAGATCTTTATAATGATAAAGACGATGACTATGATAAGCCTTGGCAGAAGGTTCATAATAAATAATTATGCAAACTATTTACTTAGCAGGAGGGTGTTTTTGGTGTACTGAAGCTGTCTTTAAGAGTATTAAAGGAGTTTCTGAGGTTACCTCTGGTTATACTGGTGGGGAAGTCCTAAATCCAAGTTATGAACAAATATGTACAGGAAAAACAGGTCATGCCGAAGCTGTGAAAGTTGTTTATGATGAAAGTGTTTTAAAGCTCTCAGATTTACTTGAAATATTTTTTGCTACCCATGTACCGACAACTTTAAATAGACAAGGGGCTGATGTCGGTACTCAATACCGCAGTGCTATTTTCTTTACAACACCAAGCCAAGAAGAAGTAGCAAAAGAGTCTATAAAAGAAGCTCAAAAAAACCTCAATGACTCTATTGTTACAGAGATTGTTGCTGCGACAGAATTTTTCCCAGCAGAGGAATATCATAAGGAGTACTATTTCCGTAACTCAAGACAATCTTATTGCACACTAGTTATAAGTCCAAAACTCGATAAGCTCAGAAAAGACTTTAGTGATAAACTATCTTAATTTTATGAATTACGACAAAGAACTAGTTTTATACCAAATATTTTTTATCTTTATTTTACCAATTGCACTTTTGACTTTGGGTATTATTCCTATTGCTTGGAGACTAGTAGTCTTATGCGTTTCTATGATTTTTATGTATGGAGTCATACAGCACGAAAAAATATCAGATGAAGTAATGGGTTTATCAAAAAAAACTTTTCGTAGATCACTTATTCCTTACACAGTATTTACATTAGTAGGAGCTTTTGTTTTTGTTAGGCTCTCTGATGTACTAGCTATAAATCCAAATATTCTTTGGTGGCAATATTCTCATTTTCTTTTCTTATTTTTACCAGTCTCACTTCTACAAGAAATAGCTTACCGAGGTTTTCTATTTCCAAAACTTAGACAACTAACCCATAAGTGGTGGGTAGTTATAGGTGCAAATACTGTACTTTTCACCTTACTACACATCATTTATCCAACCCCTGGCATAATGCTCCCCGTAGCATTTTTCTCGGGGTTAGCATTAGCTATAATGTATAGATACTATCCAAACCTTATTTTAATATCTTTATCTCACGCTATCTTGAACTTTATAGCAGTTTTACACGGTTTCTTTTTTCTAGGTAAATAGTCTTGTAGTCTAACTATTGATATAGGGGTATACTTTAAACAGTATGATCAAATTTTTCACAATTTTCTCTCTTTCTTTAATGCTTTCTTTTCAAAATAGTTTTGCTGTTAGTCAGTTACCAGCGAACACTGTTTCTATAGATCCAACTGACGCTACTATAGGTTCGCCTATAAAGATAAATGCACTTGTTTATAATAATCAAAAGAATTCAGTAACTTTTACTATAGAGTTTAAAACAGGGGATTTAATAATAGGGAAGCCAGTAGTCAGTGCTATACCAGCTCTTAGTGCTAAAACTGTTTCTGTGGACTGGAAACAACCAGAGACTCAAATTCAGGTAAATGTGTCTATAACTTCTGCGATAAATAACCAAAGAAAAGATTTAGTTGAGCTTCATGGATTAGTAGGTTCGATACTCGTTGGGCAAGGAGTTACTTCTAAATCTATCACTATACCGGAAGGCAAGATACAAGAGATTTATTTTTCAACAAGAGAAAAAATTGAAACATTTCGCAAGAAGCAAGCCGTGTACTTTGCAGAACTTAGAGACAAAACTAAGGCAAAATTAGGAATAGAAATAAAAGATAAAATTATTGAAAATATAACTCCTGATTTTGCTGATATGGCTCCTCAAGTAGGGACAGAAAAAAATCCTGAAAATCTTAGTGATTTGAATAAGGCAGAACTAGATAATCCTATGGATTATGGGACATTGATATATTCCACAGCATTAGCATCTCTTTTTGGTATTATTTGGATGTTTTACACAGCATTTGCCTTATTGATTATTCTTATTCTAAGATCTTTATTCAGGATGTTTATATAAAAAATCCTGTCTCTTTTTGTGCTAAAATAGCCCTATGATTCGGACTATTTTTTATCTAGTTATTTTATTTGGGGCGACACTATTTCTGCCTTTTTGGATTCAAATAACTCTTTATTTGATAGGATTTTTTATCATTAAACATAAAGTATCTATGTTGGCTCCAGCTCTATTTGCTGACATTTGGTATGCGCCAAGCGACACGATATCTTTGGGTAACTATAAGACCTTTTTAATTATCTTAGGATTTTTAATAATTTATTTTTTGATTAGTAAGACAACTAGAGTTAGAGAAAAATATGATTTTGAGAAGAAATAAAAAAAGAAAAATACATGAAATTTATCCAGATGAAATACTCTTGGATGTTCACAATCTGCCATCTTTTGATCGGCAGCAATTTGAGGGTCAACTTGAAAGACCTATTAGTAAATCAACAATATCATCATTGTTCATATTTATTCTTATAATTGCTTTTATTTTTACTATTAGATTAACAACTGTTCAGGTTGTTAGAGGCGAGAGCTATGCTACAAAAAGTGAAAATAATAGTTTGGATAGCATCCCTATTTTTGCTGACAGAGGCGTTATTTATGATAGAAATGGTGTTGAATTGGTTTGGAATATTGTGGATGAAGTAGCATCTCTAACGAAGCGCTCTTATACACCTGATCATGGCTTCTCTAATGTTTTAGGTTATGTTTCTTATCCGACCAAAGACTCAAGTGGTAATCTATGGCAACAAAAAACTATAGGTAAAGATGGTGTAGAAAAAGAGTTTGATGAAGAACTCTCAGGTGTTAATGGTAAAAAGCTGGTAGAGACTAATGTTGCAGGAGAATTTGTTTCTGAGGGAGGAATAGAAGCTTCCATACAAGGTCAAAATGTTTATCTTTCTTTGGATAGTAGAATTCAAAAAGCTCTTTATCAAGGGATTGCTGACTTAGCAGCTGCATCGGGGTATGTTGGAGGAACAGGGTTAGTTATGGATATAAAAACTGGAGAGTTATATGCGATGACAAGTTACCCAGAGTATAATTCAAACATTATTTCTGAAGGTAAAGATACTGCAATCATAAAGAGTTATTTGCAAAGTTCATCAAAACCACTTCTCAACCGTGCTATTGACGGAGTTTATACACCTGGATCTATAGTCAAACCGTTTTTTGCTGTCGGCGCACTTGAAGAAGGTGTGATAACTTCTAACAAGGTTATTTATACAAATGGTAAATTAGAAATACCAAATCCGTATAACCCTAAACTTACTACAATATTTAAAGACAATGCAGATCACGGGCCTGTTGATATGAAAAAAGCTCTCGCTGTATCTTCCAATGTTTATTTCTATCAAATAGGTGGTGGTTTCGGTAGTCAAAAAGGTTTGGGTATTAACTTGCTAGAAAAATATGCAAAGGCATTTGGTATAGGAGAAAAAACAGGGGTAGATATAGGAGGAGAGAGAGAGGGAAATATTCCAAGTATAGAGTGGAAAGCAAAAAAATTTCCAGGAGACGCCTGGAGAGTCGGAGACACTTACAACACTTCTATTGGTCAATATGGTTTTCAAGTAACGCCTCTTCAAATGGCTAGAGCTATAGCAGGGATTGCTTCTAAAGGCACACTTCAAACCCCAACAATCCGTAAAGTTGATACTATTCCAAAAGGTACAAATGTAGGTATCAGTGATAGTTCTTACGGGGCTGTACACGAAGGGATGCGACTAGGTGTGCTAGAGGGGACAAACAGGGCACTAAACGACGAGGTTGTTCATATAGCCGCTAAGTCTGGTACTGCTCAGATTAAAAATAATACTAGAGTAAACTCTTGGGCAATCGGATTTTTTCCTTATGAAAATCCTAGATTTTCTTTTGCTGTTTTGATGGAAGATGGACCCAAGGTTTCCTCAGGCGCAGTCCATGCCTTCAAGCCAGTTTTACAGGTCCTGAAAGACAATCCGGAAATTTTGACGAAGTATTAAAAAAGAGCTATATTTATCTCTTAATTATGAAAGAATATATTACTAAAGAAAATAAAATAGCACTTGAAAAAGAACTAGCAGAACTCTCTGGTCCAAAACGCAAAGAAACTATTGCGGCTGTTGAATATGCCAAGAGTCTTGGTGACTTATCAGAAAATGCTGAATACCATGCCGCTCGTGAAGCGCAAGGTAAACTCGAAGACCGCATCCAACAAATAGAGTACACACTCAAGTATGGTGAAGTAGTAGAAAAACCAACTGATGGAAGTATTGCTGTAGGATGTACTGTAGTTATCCAAAAAGAAAATGAGAGCAACACTAGAACATTTTTGATAGTTGGATCAGACGAAACAGATATGTTCTCTGGCAAAATCTCTTACAAAAGTCCAATAGGGCAAGCATTGATGGGTAATAAAAAAGGTGACAACATAACCGTCGCAACCCCAAAAGGCGATACTGTTTATAAGATAGTTTCGGTTAGTTAGGTTTAGTAATTTGTTTCTTGGACGCTCTTCTTACTTAAAAGACGAATTGATGTAATACTAGGATGTAATATTAATAATATTAATCCTAGTATTAATATACCTAAACCAAAATAAAGAGAGGTGTCTGGACTAAATGTATCTGTAAGGCATGGTGTGCCATTTGGGGTTCCTCTACAGCCACCAACTTCAAATATGTTATTAAAAATTTTACCAGAAGCAATGAACCATCCAACTATCGAAATACCTAAAAATAGTAATTGTTTCAAAATAAATTTTTTCATGTTTTTATTATAACACCTAGAGTTATTTGTAATAAATTCACTATAAGCCGCCCTTAAAGGGTGGCTTTTTTGTTATCCACAGCCTATAAATTTGCTAATAGGGAGGGAAGTGGAGTAAAATGGTATCAAGTGGTAAGGAGTGGTAAATCGTAATTTAAGGTTCAACATGTTAATCGGAGAATACAAACATACAATAGATGACAAGAACAGAATGTCTTTTCCTATCAAGTTCCGAAAGGAAATGGGGAAGAGCGTTGTTATAACACCTGGACTTGATAAATGTTTGTTTATATTCACACAGAAAGAGTGGTCAAAAATTGCAAGTAAGCTAGCTGATAGTTCTATGTTGCAAGCTGACAATCGAAGTTTCAATAGATATCTTTTAGGTGGTGCTACAGAAGTAGGTGTAGATCCACAAGGGCGGATCCTTATCCCGGACTTTCTCAAAGACAGGGCGGGGCTCGTGGGTAAGGTCGCCATTGTGGGTGTGCACACACGAGTAGAGCTCTGGGATCAAACACTTTGGGATACCTATAAAAAGTCGGTTGAAAAGCAAGCAGACCAACTCGCTGAAAAACTCGGTGGTGTTGGCGTACTTTAAATGCATACACCTGTACTTTTACATGAATCAATAACTGCTCTCGAAATAAAAAAGGGAGATGTCGTCGTCGATGGTACTTTTGGTGGTGGTGGGCATAGCAAATCTATCTATGATTCTTTTGGTAAAGATATAAAACTTATTTGTGTTGACCTAGATGAAGATGCGCAAACTCGTTTTGAAAATTTATTCAAAGGCACTAAGGCGATCTTTGTTCATAACAACTATAAAAATACCAAAGAAATATTAGCGGAAGCTAAAGAGACAAAGGCTGATAAAGTCCTACTAGATATTGGTACTAGTTCATTCCAACTAGACTCTGATACTAGGGGATTTTCATTCAACAGTGACTCACCTTTGCAGATGACTCTTTCTAAACAAGGTTCTCATACAGGTTTTAATGCTTATGACATTGTTAATACTTGGGGAGAATCTTCTATTGCTGACATTATCTTTTATTATGGCGAAGAAACTTTTGCTAGAAAAATAGCTAAAATGATAGTTAAGACTAGAGAAACCACTCCAATCAAAACCTCAAAGGATTTGGCAGATTTGATAGCTAACACTATCAAAAGAAAAGGCCGTCTTCATCCAGCAACCAAAACATTTCAAGCTCTTCGAATAGCAGTTAATGATGAACTTAGTGTACTTAAAGAGTCATTGAACTCTTGGTGGGAACATCTTTCCCCAAATGGCAGATTAGCAGTTATAACTTTTCACAGCTTAGAAGACAGAATTGTGAAGCAGTGGATGGTAAATCAAACAGAAGAAAAACGCGTTATCACAAAAAAACCTATTACTCCTAGTGACGAAGAATTAAAATCAAACCCTCGTTCTCGTAGTGCAAAATTAAGAATTATAGAAAAAATATAAAAAATATGATGACCAAAATAAAAAACAATATAAAAGCTTTTCCAGGATACGCAGTTTTCCTTAAGAAAATGAGTACTTATTGTTTTGTTGGTACTGGTATTTTATTTGCTTTATATATGTATGTTGTAGGTTCTATTACTTTCTCTGTAGTAGAGAGAAAAGGCCTTGAAGAGACAAATAGAAATCTACTATCTGATATAGGTATGCAAGAACTCCGATATTTAGCTCAAGAGAAGAGGCTCACAAAGGAAGTCGCATATAGTACTGGTCTTATTGATGCAAAATCTTTGGTTTTCACTACCAAACAGAGTGCATTTGCTTGGAATGCAGGACGCTAAATTACACAGAAGAAGGATTAGGATTTTAATAGGCTTTATTGTTATTTTTAGCCTAGGTATTATTGTTAGACTTTTTTCATTACAGGTTGTAAATCAAAATTTTTATAAAGAAAAAGCCCAAAGACAATATTTAACATCAACCAATGATACTTTTGATAGAGGTAGTATTTATTTTACAAAAAAAGATGGGTTAACAGTAGCTGCTGCTACAATAGCAACTGGTTTTAAACTAGCTATAAATCCAGGTAAAATTGAAAATATAGCAGGTACTTATGAAGCACTAAACAATATCGTTCCTATAGATAAAGAATTATTTTTAAATAAAGCAAAAAAGAAAACCGATCCTTATGAAGAAGTAGCTTTCAAGATGACCCAAGAGAGTTCTGATGCTATTTTGGCTTTGAATTTACCAGGAGTTAATATTTATAGACAAAAATGGCGTTTTTACCCAGGGTCAGAGATGGCATCTAAAGCATTAGGGTTTGTTTCTTTTAATGAAAATACTTTGATGGGTAGGTACGGTCTTGAAAGATATTATAACGATGTACTCTCAAGAGGGGAAAACAGCTTTTATATAAATTTCTTTGCAGAGATTTTTACCAATGTTCAGTCAACACTTTTCAAAAACAAAAATACTACAGGTGATGTTATCACTACTATCGAACCAACTGTTCAGTCTCAACTTGAAACTATTGTCACTCGTATTGAAGAGAGATGGGGAAGTGACGAAGTAGGCGGTGTCGTAATGGATCCACAAACAGGAGAAATAATCGCTATGGCTCATGTACCAACATTTGACCTCAACGAATTTGGAAAAGAAAAAGATGTCTCCATATATAGCAACCCTTTTTCTCAAGATGTTTACGAAATGGGATCTATTGTAAAACCCTTAGTAATGGCTGCCGCTATCGATGTAGGAGCTGTAACACCAGAGACTACTTACAACGATGCAGGTACAGTAAAGATTCAAGACAGAATATTTTCTAACTTTGATAAAAGAGGAAGAGGAAATAATATTTCAATGCAACAAGTTTTAAGTCAGTCGTTGAACACAGGAATGGTATTTGTAGGACAAAAGATGGGTAAAGAAAAGTTTAAAGATTATTTGATAAATAGGTATAAAATAGGGGAGAAAACAGGCATAGACCTACCAGGAGAGATAAATGGACTCGTGAGTGGTCTAAAAGGCACAAATGATGTTAACTATGCCGCCGCTTCTTTTGGACAAGGTATCGCTACAACCCCTATTAATATAGTTCGCTCTTATGCTTCTTTAGCAAATGGTGGATATTTGGTAACTCCTCACTTGGCAAAACAAATCAAACAAGAAAGCGGTTTAGTAAAAACTCTTGATTATCCTAAAAGCACTGTTGCTGTACTATCTCCAAGTACTATTTCTACTATTACTGATATGTTGGTTAGTGTTGTAGATGATGGTTATAAAAGGGGGCTTCCTCACTATAGTGTTGCTGCTAAAACTGGTACTGCTCAAATGGCTCGCCCAGACGGCACAGGATACTACACAGACAGAAACTTCCACTCTTTGATAGGGTATTTCCCAGCTTCAGACCCAAAATATGTGTTGTATTTATTCAACAACTTCCCAAAAGGAGTATCTTTCTCCTCCCAAACCCTTGCTGACCCCTTTTTCGAAATGGTACAATTCATGACAAGCTATTATGAATTAACACCGGACCGATAAATCTGGAAAAATCACAACATATGGAATTTACTTTTTCAATACGAGGAACACTTAGAGAAGCTTGGGTTTTATTTAAAAAACACTTTTGGTTTTTCATCGCTCTCTCTGGTGTGTCTGTCGTTATAAATCTTATTGGTGCAATTAAGCATATACCAAGAGGACTTTCTCTCATCTTAACAATAGCTTCTTTTATTTGGTCTATTGTTGTTATCAAATTTGTCTTGGCAGCAGCTGATAAAAAAGAAGATAAATTTTCTCTCAATCACATAAAAGAAATGCTTCCAACTTGGCAACAAGCTCTCGGGATGATCGGTGTAGGACTTTTAAGTCTTCTTCTTGTGGTTGCTGGCCTTGTACTTCTTATTATCCCAGGTATTTGGGTAGCTTTCAGACTAAGTCTTGCAAACTTTGCTTTTATCGATAAAGGTGGAGATGTTCGAAAAGCAGTTCGCACTTCTTGGGATATGACCAAGGGGAATATTTTCTGGACAACTGTTTTAGTAGCACTAGTTGCTGGAGGACTTTATATAGTTGGTTTTATATTCTTTGGTGTTGGTATTTTGATAACATATCCACTGGCTATGATATTGATGGCCAAGTTCTACCGTGCTTTGACTGTACACCACGGATTGCACTCTCATACTGAAGTAGTAGTTCAACCAGCTGAAATCCTAGCTCCAGAACCAGAAGCTCCGAAAGAAGAGCCTGCTCAGGCAGAAGAATCTCACCACGAAAGCGATACTCAAAATCAATAAAAATAAAAAGCCTTTCAATAATGAAAGGCTTTTTTTAATTGGCATGCACAAAGAATAATTTTAGCGGTCTCCTTTATTTTTAGATTTGAATTATCAATAATAAAGGCTCTAGGATGAGGTTTTAATGGGTTTGCTGGATTATTTACATCTGAATGATCTCTTCTGAGAATTTCTTCCAGAATATCATTATAGTTAGCGGGAAGACCCATTCTTTCAAACTGTTTAACTCTCCTCTGAGCCCTTATCTCAGGTCGTGTTTTTAGAAAGAATCTATAAGGAGTGTCAAAAACAAACCCTTGATCTCTACCATCGCTGACTAAGCCAGGGTACTTTCTTTTTGAGAGTTGTAACTTATTAAGAGCAGCTCTTACCTCAGGGATTTTTGCTACCATAGAAGAATATTTACCTCCAACTTCATCAGATCGAACAATTTTTGTTCGATCAAAACCATCGATTATCACATTTTCACCTTTTGTTTCAATGTTTAGATTAAGAGCTATTGACTCAATAGTTTCAATATCTTCAATAGGAATATTTTCTGAGTGAACTTTATACCCAACAGCTCTGTATAAAACACCGCTGTCTAATCCATGAAAACCTAAAAACCTAGAAATTAGAGATCTTTGTGTGCCCTTGCCGGTTCCTGCTCCACCATCTATGGTGACAACAGTAATTGATAAATTTTGTTTCAATGTATTTAGTTTTTCAATTTTTATCATTAAAGCATTGACTTGTCAAATTTGTGTGATAGAGTACCCAAAACCCTTTAAATTAAAATTTATGAATAAAGAAGAAATCCAAATGCTTGAAGTCGAAGGACTCAACGCTAGAGTTCGTAATAAACTATCTTCGATCACAACACTTTTTTGCATTATTGGTTCATATCATAAGAGTGAAGACCCAAAAAAACTTTTAGCGATTCTAGATGTAGCTAAAAAGACATTTATTGTCGCTAATGAATCTTTGAAGGCAATTCAGGATTTAGCGACACATACTGGAAATTGGGTGCTTCAGAAAAAGCTTAAAGAGTTAGATTTATATTTTGTACAAACCAAAGAGTTTATGGAAGAAAAAGGAGAAACCTTTCGTAAGCATAAATCTTTCTCGTTTAATACAAAAGCACAAGAACATGAGGACTTAATAGAAGAAATAATAAAGACAACAGTCTAACCAGGAAAGCAGTTAATATTTCATTAATTGCTTTTTTTAATTGGTGACCCTTCTCGAGCGTCAATAGTTTTGTTGTCTAGATTTTCATACACATAACTGATTTCAGATATAATTAATGTAAATACGTTATACAAAAAAGCTTCGAAATAAGCTGGGTCGTCATCATTTTTACGGTCTCTACCTAAGTATGTTTTTGCAAATTCTATATAATTATTACCATAACACCTACCGATACTATCAACATCTCTCTCTGTAATTATGTAATCCATGTCGTGGGCAGCCTTATTTCTTACTGAATTGAGTTTTTTTATACTTAAAATAATGTTTTCAGGCACTAAATCGAATGAATCTACTATAGATAATTTTTGTGAAAAAGAGAGATTGTTATCAAGTAAAGACACTCCTTTTTTGAGATAAACACTGATAATTAAATCCAAATAATATTCAATTAATAAATGAAACCTCAAGAGAACAGCTAAATACCTGGAATCATCATTTTCTTTAAGTGTTTTCATCAACCTCTTAAAGGCTTCGCTATTTACATGTAATGATTTTCTATTCATAAAATAATTTACTCGTGCTAGCTGTTGAAGGTGAACTAATTCTAACATTTGCGCGAACTTTTTTCCAACAGCAAATGTACTAATGCGGACTCGGTTTTGCGAAAGCATCTTTCTGGGGGCAGGGATTTCGCAAAACCTCGGCTACTGATTTTTGAAATTCGGCGTGGTTTGGGGTTCGCCCGCAGGAGGGGTCTGGGGAGGAATGCGGGCTTCTAAGAAAAAACAGAACAAAACATTGTCTCTGTCATTTCTCTACTCTGTTATTATCCAAGTCTAAAGAGTAGCACCCTCGGCATCCGCCTCGGGCATTTCCGCTATGGCTACTCGCGCCTAGGTGCCTATGTGTTCGCTTTGCTCACGCTTCTTGGGGAGAGGAAGTTTCCTCTCCCCGGGTCGGGCGATATACTCCGAGAGTACTCGGAGTACGCCCTCGCCATCTCCACTCTACGCTTTGCATATTGGAGTATGTGGTGTCGCTTTCGCTACTAAACTTTTGTGAGTTATATAACTTCGGCGCTCATCCTTTAGCCATGGACGCTCATAGCGGAAATGCCCGAGGCGGAATACAAATGCGCTTGACCCACCCTCCCATTCGCACGCAAATAATCACTCTTCCCATGAATTAATTTTTCTCAACCTGTAACTATTCGCATGTCCAAAGTGACCGAGATAAGATTGAATCATTGAGATATCATCCACCGACACAAATCCATCACTATCTAAGCGACGATATAACTTGTCCTTAAATCTACGGACAACTTTCTGTCGAACCAAGACATGTGTTGGTTTAATAAAATATCCTAGAAAATCAACACCTTTTGAGACATGTTGTAAAACAATTTTTTCTGGGTGAAGCTCGAGCGCAAGGTGTTGTTTGAGAAAATTTCTAATACAAGGTATGTATGCTAGAAGTATATCTTTATCAGGGTTTATCATGATAAAATCATCGACATATCTCGCATAGTTACGACAGCCGAGAGTTTTAGTTACAAACTGGTCTAGCTCATTGAGATACACGTTAGCGAAAAATTGCGAGGTCAGATTACCAATAGGTAACCCTTTATTATGCCCAGAGTAAAAAAGAGATTTATTTTTTGGAATAAGTTTAATAAGTTCTGGGTCGCCTTTGTAAATAAAATTATCCGTCGGGTTGTGAAATATAATTGCACGAGAAAGCCATAGCATATCTTCTTGCCACAGAGTACTTTTAGCACTACTTTTTGTTTGTAAACATATATATCTTTCAATAAACTTGGCTAAAATTACCCTATCTATTGAAGGAAAGAAACTACGAATATCAAGTTTTAGATAATACCCACTCGCATTGTGGTAGACAAATTCTTTGACTGCTCGCATGGCGCGATGCGTACCTTTGCCCTCGCGGTTGGCATACGAATGCCTGATAAAACTTTTGTCACAGAATTCATAGATTTCGTTATAAAAAAGATGGTGGACGACCCTGTCACGAAAGTCAGCAGCGAAAATCTCTCGAGGTACAGGCACAGTGGCGATGAAACAAATATGACGAGACGGGATATATTTGTGTGATAATAATTCATCTCGCAAATCAATAAGATTTTTCTCACGACTAAACTCAAAAACAAGGGCGTTGACTGTGCGACCCTTGCCACGCTTGCAGTCATTGTAAGCTTTGAAAATCTTTTCTAAAGTAAATATTTCGGACATAAAATAAGCTCGGGGTTGGAGGCGGGAGTGCTCGGACACAACGGACGAAGTTGTTATTGTTCATATTGTCATTGTTGACATTGCCATCGTTGAAGTTGACGATCCAAGCATTGTTCGTGTTGTTCTCATAGGCAGTAGATGACCAGTAATTGTCCGACTGAGTAGCATTGTGAAGTTTCCGACTAACCGTGTCTTTCGTATACATAATCCTCCATCAAAATGAAGGGCGGAAACTGAATTCCCAAACCCACACTAATGTATCCAGCGGATACATTATTCCGGGGAACGAACAAAAAATATCACTTTTTTGAAACGCTTTTCCTCCAACCCTCAGCCTGTTTTGTGAGCGCTACTGCTTTTTCTAATAGATAAAGATAACTTTTTTCTCCACCGAGTTGTTTGAGTTCGTTGGCGATACGGAGGTGAATAATAATTGACTCGGAGCACCAAACGAGCTTGCCGAGTAATTCCCTCCTTTCTTCCGTGCTTCTCGTATTATTGATTTCAAGAATCAATCGTATGGCTTCAATATTTGCCTTAATAATTTCAGCCCCTAGTAGATACTTGTATTGTTTATTGAATTTTGGAGTTCGCTCATATAGTTCTCGAAGTAGGGTAAAAGCATCGGTATATATTGGTAGATGAGAATATTGAGCCATATTTATTTTTTGAAATTATTTTTTATCGCGAGCTCCGCCTTAAAAAAGGCGGAGCAAATGACCAAATAGTCAAATAGTCAAATAGTCAAATAGTCAAATTATCCTCGGACACAACGGACGAAGTAGTTAGAGTTCATAGTGACACTGTAGACACTGCCATCGCTGAAGTGGACGAGCCAAGCATTGTTCGCGGAGTTCTCATAGGCAGTAGAAGACCAGTAAAAGCCCGACTGAGTAGCAGGGAAATATGTAGGGTCTATTGCAGGATTAACTCGACCATAATCCACAATAGACATGAGCTCTTTGACATTCGGCAAACGCCAGTCGCTGTGAGTGGCGAGACTTAAGCTATCGCAATAGTTGATAGCTGGTTGATGGGTTATACCGAGATCACCATCACCATCATCAAAAAGTACTCCGATGGCACTTCCACCAGAACAGTCTAATCCAGTCTGCCCATCACTACACTTCTGCCACATCAGACCTGTGGCACTGTCTGTTATAGTAGCATCTCCATTATCAACATAGCCGTGAGCCAGACCTTTTTGTGTTTCTCCATCTTGGGCTGTAGCAGTACATGGGATTTGTGAAGAACTTCCGTACCCACCGCTGAATGCATTACAATGAGTTTGCCCCGTCTTTGGTAGTCCAGCCTGTCCTGCCGAAGCACTGCCAGCTACGCCCATATACGTTGTGCCTGTTAATATTTTAGTGGCATCTAAAGTCGGAATGCTTTCATAAATCTGCTTGAGGGTGTGAAATGTCGCAGATACTGAACCAGGCGTAGTAAACGAAGCTGAGCTTTCGGCTTGGCTTGTCGTATTGTCGATGAGCCTATTGTAAATGCCATCGAGTGTGTACATCGTGCTTGCCGGAACTCCAGGCGGAGTAAGCGAACCAGCAAATGTCGTGCGGACAAATGCCCCGATGATAAATGCGATGAGAACGTAGGAACTGATTTGTAAGAATTTTTTCATAATAATAATGTTGTTATTTTAATAATGCACCCCTAGTGATGGGACCGACGATACCATCTATTTTTAAGCTATTGGCTTTTTGAAATATGATGACGGCTTGATATGTCTTTGGGCCGAATATGCCGTCGGGGACTAATTGAGGAACTAAGGTTGGAATTTTTGTGTTCAGGCAGGTTTGTAGAGCTTTGACATTTACATTGTTCATGCGAGGGACTGTCAGCTTGAGTAGTTGGGTAAAGTTGAGGGTACAGGACACAGGAGTTGGTGGAGTTGTCGGAAGTGTTGCAATCACGATAGTCCCTTCGCTTCCAGTCAGGTACGATCCTTTGCAGTCTGGGTCAGCCAAATCAATCTTTCCATCGTGGTCGTCATCAATGCCATTGTTGCACTGAGTAATTATTCTTCCGCCGCCACTACTATGCCCACCACTTGAAACTACTGGTGGTCGCCATGATGTTGTGACTTTATAGTCGACAGTACCACATGAACTTGTATTGTCACAGTTAAGTGATACCCAGCCTATATTTGGACTATATGCGTAGCCAGAAAATATTCCGGTACTGGTGTTGATAGTGACTTGGGAGAAATCAATGTAGCCGGTGTTCTCGCTCCAGGCATAGCCCGAAAGCGTGCCGGAAGAGTTCGTTACTTTGTAATCGACAGTTCCGCACGAACTAGTGTTGGAACAGTTGAGCGATACCCAACCGATATTTGAACTGTAGGCGTAACCCGCGAGCGCGTCATTTGCCACCGTCACTTGCGAGAAGTCTATCCAGGCCGTATTCTCACTCCACGCATAACCGGAAGTAGAATCTGCAAAAGCTACTTTTACAGCAAAAAACATTATTGATAATATAAATAAACCGAAAACAAAAATGGGTTTTAGTCTCATTCCATTATTATACCCCCCCCCGACTGGTTTTCCAAGCATTTAGAGTGTTTATAACTAGTCTCATTTAAAACCCCGCCCGCATTCCTCCCCAGACCCCTCCTGCGGGCGAACCCCAAACCACGCCGAATTTCAAAAATCAGTAGCCGAGGTTTTGCGAAATCCCTGCCCCCAGAAAGATGCTTTCGCAAAACCGAGTCCGCATTAGTACATTTGCTGTTGGAAAAAAGTTCGCGCAAATGTTAGAATTAGTTCACAACGCAAAATAAAACGCCTTGGTGGCGTTTTTCGCGTTGTGACCCTAAGCAAGACAACTGCTTGTCTTGTGTCGGGAATCGAACAACGGAAGCATATTTTTTCAGCAGGAAAAATAGCTGAGTTGGTGCCCAGACTTTTCCAAGTGACTGACGAGGAAAAAGTCGAGGGCGATCCGTGCAACTTCCCCGTAGGGTCACCATCTGAGAATTTTAATTTTTTCTAAATAGACCTTATTTATCAAGGCACCAGCTTTCAAAAAAGAGGTAAAAATATCAAAATTAGCCATGACCCTACAGGGAATCGAACCACTAGTACATCGTGGTAGAATAGGTTCATGATACCGAATACATTTATAGTAGAGCTAAAAAGAATTAAGGATGCCATTTTAAGTGATAATGATGAATTGATAGCTTTTAAGAAGTATGTTAAGGATATTTCTGCTATTTCTCCAGCAATGTTTTCAAATCAAAATTGGCCTAAAACATGGCGACAGGAAGTATATAGTTTTGGAGAAGTGTTTGAAAAGAAAGATGCTGGCCCATATATCTATGAAGCTCGATTTTATACTGAGCAGTCAACAATGAATGAAATTGTATCGTTTATTTATTCTGAAATAATTTGGAACTATTTTGAAAGAGCGGGAGAATACAATCGAGAGATACTTAAAAAACTTATCGATAGCTTCCCTCACAATCCTGAATTTCACCATACCTATGGCCATTTTTTGAATGAAAATAAAAATCGTGAAAAGGCTCTTTTTGAATATCAGAGAGCAATAAATATAGATCCTGTAAATATAACTTTTATAAGTAGCTATTATGCTTGTTTAAAAGATTTTTTTGAAGACTTAATAAATAAACACAGTCTTGATCAAGCAGAACAGTTATTAGATAAAACCTTTTCATATCTTAAAGAGAAGAAAATTCTTGATATACCTAGAACAGGTAGAGATATTCAAGCTAGGTTAGCTTCGTTAAAAGATAGAATTACTGACCATAAGGCAATCGATAAGCAAGTAATTTATTTCCAAAAGGAAATTGAAAATACAATAAGAGTTGAGCAAAGAAGACTAATAGAGACATTGGGAATTTTTTCCGCAATCCTTGCTTTTATCATCACAAATGTATCGATTGGGTTGTCTAATCTAGGAGTAAAAGAGATGATGTTTTTAATGTTTGGAATGGCCTTAGTTTTACTTATATTCGCCGTAGCAATTTCTTATTTATTCGGTCCAAAACTTCGTCATAAGCCAAAATTTTATCATTTTAAGCGCCTTAAATTTTGGGTTTTGTTAGCTATAGTGGTTGCTTTGTTTTTATTATACAAACTAGGATAGTTATTTTTTGAAATTTATGAAAACAAATCTAAATTTCAAAAATAATAGGCTCCCAGACTATCTTGATACTAGTAATCCTAATATTACTGAAGAGGAAGTACTAAAATACCTAGCATCTATTCTTAGTGATATTTACTTAAAAGAACATCATCCTGATGCTGTAATCAGTAAAGAGGTAAGGGATATATTAGATAAGCTTAATTCAAAAAGTAAGTAAAAAAGCTACCAACGGTAGCTTTAATTTTGTAATTACTCACTTTTTAAAAATCTTGGGAAATATTTAATAATCTTATTAAACTCTTCTCCTGTGTAAACCTTTTTACTAATTGAGTACAGTTTTTTATTTTTCTCTATTAATTCGTCATCGTTTTGGTAGTCACGATGTCCTAGTAGTGAAGCTCTTAGATATATAAATCTGTGTATAGAAAAATATATCTTACCACTGCTATAAATACTCAAACAAATAAAAGGTTTTTCTTTGGCTTCTTGCAACATTATTGTTAGATCATAACTAGGATTAATATGGCTGTTTACATCTTTATCAAAATGGTATATTTCTAGCTTCAGACCATATTTTTTTTGTAAAATGTTATAGAGCTTATTTTTAAAAATAGTTGCAGATTTGTCAAAGCGTTTATTTAAATTATTCTCTGCGCTAGTGTAGTTGAATACATTTGATAGGACTATTTCTTTTTTCATATTGCTTGTTTTTTGTTTAAATCTACATTACAAGCATTGCTTAACTTTGTCAATAAATACAGTTTTTGCTTCAAGTGCAAATTTTTCTATCGTCTCTCTAATAACTTTTCTTTCTAAAATCTCAGAACATCTTTTTATATAAAGACCATTGGGCACAGTCAGGGGAATTTGCTTAAAATCTGTGTTCGATTTTGAATTACGGTGGGTCACAGATTCAGATAATAAAAAACGTTTGAATAAATCAAACGTTCAAAAATTTATTTTTGTTCTACCCAGTGCCCAAGAAAAACATTTTGTGCTTCGGCATGGTGATAGTCTCCATCCCAGGCTGTCATTAAATCTAAACCATCTTCGTGATTTTTCTTAGTTAGAACAACATGTTCATAGTTTGAAGGAGTGAGAGTTGTATCCTTGAACACATTCTCTTCCATTAGTACTTTCAAGAATTGAGTAGATTGAGCTGTTTTTACCATTACTTAAATTTTTTATAACATTACCATTTGGTCAATATTCGTCAACATCAGGTTCCAAAACTCACTACAAAGTGGTCACTTAGTAGGAATCAAAAAACCCTCAATCTTTTTTGATTAAGGGTTCAGTAGTGTTTAACATCAGAATGGCTCGTTCTCATCTTTGTCAGTGAAAAGTCCTTGTTGTTTGCATTTATCTACTAAGTAGTTATAAGAAAGGCTACTTATAATTTTACGAAGAACGGGCTTATCTTTTAGGCGATATAAGAAACAATCTTCGAATGTCCTTATATCCTCAGGAAGTTTTTTAAACATTACAGTTAAGCTTTCTGCCATCGTTTTGCTTTCTTTAGAAAGATCAATAGAACGTATTTCTGAGCTTAAAAAGGCCTGCTGGCTTTCGGTTATTTCCAAATAAGGCTGAAAAACTATTATACCTCCATTTTTGCTCAGGCAACTTTCTTCTGATTGAAGTTTACAAGGCCCAAAAATAAGTTTTTTTTCACGTAAATAAATTTCAATATCTAAGATCGAAATGTCATTTGCTATGTATTTTTGCATAAAATGTATTTTTATTATAATATCACATATAAATATTATGTCAAATTATACAATTCAAAGTTCTAATTATAAAGCTCTAATTTCACTACAAAGGGTCACAAAGTATTTATGCTAAAATAGGTAAATAAAACTAATACTCAAGAGTTAAAAAATGATAGACCCAAAGAAAATAGATATAAATCAATTGCCAAAAAAGTTTTGTGATGGAGCGCTTGGTGCCTATGGAAAAGAATTTTTCTCTGTAGTTCTTACCTCAGGAAATAATCTAGAGTCTTTTGCTACTACTCCACAAGTTATGAAAAGTATAGCTACTTGGATGAACGAACAAGTTAAAAGTTATGAAAAACAATTCGGTGAGATAGACATGACTCGAGTTCAAACTCAAAACACTATTAAAATAGCTGATTTAGAATAAGTAAATAAAAACCCCTCTGAAAATCAAAGGGGTTTATGTTATTTTTAACGGTGCTATTTTAAGCTACTATTTTCAAGCCCAATTGCTCAGGTGCTTCGTGTTGTAGTGTGTCTCTACAAGTTTTTGCAATAGTTTGTAAATCTTCATCTACAACAGATTCATAATCTTGTAAGACTTTTTCTACTTTCTTTTTATCAAGCAAATAGAGCCATGCAAAAAACTTTCCTACAGCTTTAGGGTAGGCAAGTCTGTTGCCGCGGTATCTTTCGTCTATGATATTTAGAATTTCATCGATTCCATGACTAAATAAGCTCATTTTCCTAATATCTTCTATAGGAAATTTAAAAGCAAGAAATTCTTTTCTATAACCTCGCTCAAACATTTCTAATGCTTTTTCTAAAGCAATAGGGAAATGTTCTTGCATATAGATAAAGAACAACTTATTTGGTTGTACACCATAGATATGATAAAACCAATAACCTTTTTCATCGGGATCGTCCATTAGAAATGATTTTCTAATAGCAGTTCTCCATAAACCGCTCGAGTGGTAGGTTTTGTATAAGCCATCAAAATCATATTTATATGATCTTACTAATGAATAAAATAGTTCTAAAATAGGTTTTTCAATGTCTTGAGTTGGTAACTTGGCGTCTTTATTGTCTATATTCATAGAACAATCTACGCCGAGCATAAGCAATTCATTTAAGCATTTTGTTATATCTTCAATAATAGCCTTTTGTTTTTGAGGAACCATAGTTTTAAGTTTTGTTTACCAAAACTATACTCCTAAGGTACTCTAAAAATCAAGTTTTTATTTACTATGTTTTATCCAAAGATATGCGTCTTCGATGGCTTTAACAGCGTCGCCAGCAGCAATATTGTTCTGGTGGTAACGGACATTTGTAATGTCTCCAGCAGCCCAAATACCCTCCACAGAGGCCTTTTGTGTCCAAGGGTCGACAACTATCTTACCGAACTGGTCTACTTCTACTATATCCTTCAAAAAGCCACCATTTGATATTTGTCCTATTTCTACAAAGATACCAGAGACTCCGAGTGTTTCTTCCTCATTTGTATCTGTGTGAAGTATTTTTATTCCAGAAACAAATTTTTCTCCCAGCACTTCTTTTGTTTCGGCGTTGGTTATAATACGAACTTTTGGATCAGCTTTAATTTTTGCAACAGTTATTTCGTCAGCGCGAAAGTTCTCACTTCTGTTTATCAAAGTTACAGTTTTACAATATGCAGAGAGTTGAGCGACAGTCTCAAAAGCAGCATTTCCACCACCTATAACCACTACATCCATATCAGAGAAAAGAGGGCCATCACAAGAAGCACAATAAGTCAGACCTTTGTGTTCAAGTCTATCTGCACCTTCAGCCTCAAGTTTTCTACGACTTGAACCTGCTGTTACTAAAAGAGATTTTGTTGTAACAACTTCACTAGACTCGAGAGTTATAGAGAATCCATTTTCTAACTTTTCAACATGGTTAACTAAATCATTGTCTTTAACCTCAAGAAACTCTCCTTTGTAAGAGAGTACATGACCCTTTAAAGAATTTGCTAAGTCAGAACCGCTTATATGTGGTGTACCAATCCAGTTTTGTATATCGTCAGAGACAGTAGATTGCCCACCCCATTCTTTTGTTACTAGAAGTGTTTTTAGTTGTTTTCTAGCAGCATAAACTGCGGCAGCAGAGCCTGCTGGACCTCCTCCTATAATGATTAATTCGTATTGCATGGTGTTGATTATATCACACACAAAAATAACCCCTTTCGAGGTTATTTTCTTTTTTATTTTTTTCCTCTTCGTAGAAATGCAGGTATTGCTCCCCAATCTTCTTCAGAATTTTCTCCGTCTACAACTTCTTCATCTTCTGAACGGATTTCGGCTTTTTGAACCATAGGGTTTTCTTTCTTTTCTGTAGGTTCTGACTTATTAAATATTTGTTGAGGAGTTTGTGAACCAAATAGGTTATTCTTTTTACCACCTTCGGTAGGGAAGCCAGTTGCAATAACTGTTATTTTCATTTCACCTTTTTTAATACGCTCATCAAAGATAGTTCCGATGATAACTCGAGCATCTTTGTCGATACTTTCAGTAATAACCTTAGCTGCTTCTTGGAATTCAGCCATAGTTAAGTCGTCATTTGTAGAGATGGCAAATAGAACTCCTTTTGCTCCATTGATAGAAATATCAAGAAGTGGGGAATTGATAGCTTGAACAGCTGCTTTTTCAGCTCTGTCGTCTCCTGAAGCAAATCCTACTCCCATAAGAGCGGTTCCTGCGTCTGTAAGAACACTCTTCATATCAGCGAAGTCTACATTGATAATACCTGGAGAAGAGATAAGCTCAGAAATACCTTCAACAGCTTGTCGTAGTACTTCATCACATTTTGCAAAAGCATCTTTAAAGGTTGTATCTTTGCCGGCTATAGCTAGGAGACGATCGTTTGGAATAACGATAATAGCATCTACTTCTGCTTCAAGTTCCTCAATACCTTTGTCAGCAATACGCATTCGTTGATTACCTTCAAAGAAGAAAGGTTTTGTAACAACAGCAACAGTTAGGATACCTTGTTCTTTTGCAGCTCGTGCAACAACTGGAGCACCACCTGTACCTGTTCCGCCTCCCATTCCACAAGCAATAAAAACCATATCAGCACCTTTAACAGCATCCTGAACTTCAGTTTTTGTTTCTTCAGCTGCTCTCATACCAACTTCTGGATTCATTCCAGCTCCCAAACCTTTAGTTAAGTTCTTTCCAAGGTGAATCTTTTTGTCAGCAGCGCTCTTGTGTAAATCTTGCACATCAGTGTTCATCACTATGAATTCAACGCTTTTTACCTTCGCATTTATCATGTGATTTACAGCATTACAACCAGAACCACCCACACCAATGACTTTGATGCGTGCAGCTGTTTCAATTTCAGAGTTTATTTTAGCCATATAATTTGCTCTCTTTTCCACTTACTACTATAAAAGATATAGTATCAGACATCACAAAAAGGGCAATGGTCTATTGACAACAAAGTATTTGAATGTTCTTTATGGCATCAATTGCTTGAAGAAGTTTTTTATAACAGAAATAAAACCTTCGTTATCAGAAAAACTACTTTGTTTATTTTGTTTTGAATCTGAATCAGCATCTATAGTGGCAGCACCGTAAGCAACTAGTAGTCTTTGATCTTTTATTTTTCCTTTTGTACTAGGTATATCAAAATAACCAATCTTTACCGGTACCTTTAGCATAGTCTTTGCTACTGATTCTATAGTATTTGAATGTGAGCCACCTCCAAGGATTATGACTCCAGCAGGCAATAGACCACTTCGTCCTATTTTTTTAAAATATTTATCTATAAGTTCAAAAATATCTGAAAGTCTTGCTTCTATAATCTCTTCTATCTTCTTTTTAGGTACTGATTGAAAATTTAAAGCCCCAAGTTTGATACTTTCTGCTTCTTCGGGGGTAATACGAAGCCCTAAGGCTAAGTCTTTTGTAATATTAAGAGAACCGATATCAAAAACATGTATTGAAATAAGTGTATTGTTTTCAAAAACAGAAACAGAAACAGTTTCAGCTCCTACATCTATAAGTGCGCAACCAAAGTTTTTTTGTAAATCACTAAGAAGGAGTTTGTGTGTAGCAATAGGATTAGCTACTACATTTGAAACTCGTACTCCAGCGTCATTCATAATACCTAGTAGATCGTCTAAGTGTTGTTTGAAACAAGTGATGAACAAAGTTCTGACTTCTATTTTTAATCCTTCGATACCTTCAGGTCTAACAGGATACTCTTTGCCATCTATTTTAAAAGATACAGGATAAGCATGAAGCATAGATTTATTTTTTAAATCTAGTTGAGATTCACCGTTACTTATAGCTTTCTCAATATCAACTTTTCCAATAATTCCATCGGCTCTTGAAACAGCAGAATTACCAACTGAATATTGTGCATCTAGCCCAACACCACCGATAGCAATACTAGCTTGTTTTATTTTTATTCCACTAGTTGCTTCTGCTTCTCTTAATGCATTTTTTAAACTAGATAATACTGAATCTCTATTTACTACATAACCATGCTTCATACCTGATGTTTGAGCAATACCAAAACCTAAGACAACATTATTTTGTCCTTCGCGATCTCCACAGACCAATACTTTTGTTGTGGAAGTTCCAATATCAATACCAACTGTAATGTTTTGTTTCATTCGTATTAGCTAAAAAAAGCAAGGTAGTGTTGCTCCTTATCTTCCATTGTACTCCCATGTTCGTATCCTTTCAAATGCAACATACTGTGGAGAATTAAAAATATCAAATATTTTTTGTAAGTCATATCAAAATTTTTATATTCTTTTTTAATTGCAGGGATGCACATAACTATTTCTCCGCTTTTTTTTGTTAAAGAAAAAGAAAGTGTATTTGGAATATATTTTTTATTTCTATGCTTAATATTTAGAGACCTTGCTGCTGCTTCAGTAACAAAAGATATAGACAAATCGTAGCTCTTACCTAAAACTTTTTCTTTTATATCCAAAAATGGTACGCGGGGTAGCGTACCATAAGAGGTGATAGATAGATTTTTTGTATCAAATGTTGCCATTATCTTCTAGGTTTTCGAACTTCCATTTTTCCAAGCTTTATAAGCTTTGCAACTTCAGCTCTACGAGCGATACGACGAATAGCCACAACTTTTTCAGAAAGCTTTGACATAGGTCTTTCGTTATATCTTTTTCCTTTAACCTTGATAATAATCCCAGACTCTTGGATTTTACGAGTAAAACGGCGGATCAGATTTGTCGCGTTTTCGTGCTCGTTTTTCTTTAGTTCAACATTGATCATTGGCATGGGCGTTATAGTACCACGGTACCCTTAACTGTGCAATCCTAAAGACGGTTTGGATTTATTTTTAAACTATAAGGAAACCTGATATCTTGCATAAACAGTTGTAAATCTTCACCGTAATCTCTAAGGTAGTCATTGTTTCCTTGGATTATCCAAACACACAGTAGTTTCATAGACCCTGGACTTATTCGTCTTATAGGCATCATAGTTATATCGATATCTTTAAAGAAATTTGTGACTTTCTGTATAACCAATTCGCTATGAGCACTTGGAACTGTTACTGAAAGTTTTATAAGCGTGCCAAAAGGTGGATATTTCAAAACTTCTCTCGCTTCTAAATCAGAATCAATAATTTCTTGAATCTTTTTTGTTGCTAATTGTTTGGTAATAATAAAATCTGGTTTCTTGGTACAAACAACAAGTGTATCTTTAGTCTTTTCATTACAGAGCATTATCAATCTCAAAACTTCTTCTAAAACAACAGGGGAAGGGACTGATAACAATCTGTCAAAAAATGGTATAGCAATAAAGTCTACTGGTTTTATATAAGGCAACATCTTTTGTGTTCCGATCATGATAAACCATTTACTTTTTTGCATATCAGAGAGTAGACCTTCTACTGTTTTACTATCAGGAGTTAAATCGTCATCAATAGTAAATATATTTTCTGGGTCTATGATACTAGAGACTGCATCATAAATACTTTCTGTTCCAACAGAAACGGGTGTAATATTCCAACTGCCACAATAACTACACAAATGAGTGGTAGGCAAGGTGTCCCCACAATAGTTACAAATAAAATGTCTTTGTCTTTCGCCATTAACTATTTTATAACGAAGAACAACAGGTAATCCGCAAGTATTACAATCAACACTAGTTCCACAGTCTGCACACCTAGAAATTGGAGCCAAACCTTTGCGGTTAGTGTAGATAAACATACTTTTTTTATTTTTTTTACAGTAGCGTATCAACTCTATCGTTTCAGTAGGTAATATAGTTCTATATGGTTCAGTTGGAACTACAGAAAGTTTCTCTGGAGTGAAAGATCTCGCCAAATGCGTATTTTCTGTTTTGTGTAATGTTTCAAACCTAGGTAAAACATCTCCATAAACTACTTGTATCTTTGAGAAAAAAGCTATTGATTCTAAGACTATGCGCATATCTGATTCATAGCGATCATTTGTTTTGTAAAGATTGCTCGATTCATCTTCTATAATAATAGTTGAGACATCATTTCTAGGAATATTTGCAAAAGATGGTGTTGCACAAACAAAAAGTGGTCTATCCGAAGATAATATAGTTGTTAAAATCTTTTTCTGTTCTCTTTTTGTTATTTTGCTATGGAGTAAAACACTATGAGTATTTATCCCTTTTTGTAATATTTGATGCCAATACTCCAAACTACGGATTGAAGGGGAGACAAAAACTACACTTCTCTTTTCTGCAAAGGAGCTACGGATTATTCTTTTGTATTCATCTAATCTGTCTTGTTCTGTTCCATATATAGACAGAGATTTCTCCACCTCTTTTTCTTCAGAAGATTTATTTGGTATTTTAGCTAAAACATCTAAGAATAGTTCGTTTAAAATATTTCCTGCAAGCGAGCCGATAGGTGTCAGTGTTTTAATACTAGCTTCTTGTAAACCTTCTATTAACGAAGTTGCGTATATATTTTCTCCAACAACCTTTTTTATCTTCTTTAAAGAGAAGGTTGCTTGTTTAATATTAATCTTTGCTTCAATGAGTGAGTTGCACTGACAGACAAGTCCGCGTATGATTTGTTTACCCAGTGGTACTTCTACAAGTGTACCGACAGAAAGAGCATCAGTGTTGTAATAACTGAGAGTGTTAAACGGTATACCTCGAGAAATAGGAATAATAGAAAGGATAAACATCTTTACGCAGATTAATTGTTATACTACATATTGTACAGTAGCATGTGGAAATTTCCCCTTACAAAAAAAATAGGTATTGACCTAGGTACTACAAATACCCTGGTTTTTGTCTCTGGGCGAGGAATAGTCTTAAATGAGCCAACAGTTGTAGCAGTAAATCAAGCCACAAAAAAAGTGGAAGCGATAGGAACAGCCGCAAAAGAAATGCTTGGTAAAACACCTGATTCAATAGTTGTTTATAGACCAATGCAAGATGGAGCTATTGCCGACTATCATGTTACTTTAGCAATGCTTAAGTACTTTATAAGCAAAGCTTTAGGAAAAAATTCTTTTTTAAAACCAGATGTTCTAGTCTCTGTACCTGTAGGTATCAGTGGTACAGAACGGAGAGCAGTGATTGAAGCTACTATCAAAGCCGGTGCACGAAGTGCTGTTATAGTTAAAGAAGCAATCTTGGCAGCTCTTGGTGCCGGTGTTGCTATTAATGAAGCTCGTGGACACATGATTATCGATAGTGGAGGAGGGACAACAGATATCGCTGTTATATCACTCGGTGGTGTTGTGGCTTCAACTTCTGTTAAATGTGCAGGAAATAAAATAGATAAAGCCATCGTTGAATATTTGAAAAAGACACATAACTTATCAATAGGAGATCAAACAGCAGAAGAAACAAAGAAAAATTTATGTTCAGCTATGGCTGTTTCTCCTGATATGAAAGCTGATATAAAGGGTCGTGATAGCATCACCGGGCTACCAAAAACAGTAACCGTCTCAACTAATGAACTTGTAAAAGCAATAGATCAAGAATTAAAAACAATAATTCGCGCTATTAAAGATGTACTCCAGCAAACTCCTCCAGAACTTGCTTCAGATATTATTGATCACGGTATTGTTATGACTGGAGGAACAAGCCAGCTAGCTCATTTTGGAGACTTAGTAGCCAAACAAACAGGAGTCTCAGTGAGAGTAGCTGACGAATCTCTGTACTGTGTAGTAAATGGCACAGGGGTACTTCTTGCTCACCTTGGGGATTATCAGAGATCTATTTTATCTAAAAGATAATGTTTAAAACATTACAAAGTTTTTCTCCTCAAAGAGTTTTCTTGGTTCAGGGAAATATAGAAACTTTTAATACATTAGTAGAAGACACTTTAGTTCAAATTTCTGAATTGGAAAGTCAATCACTTTCTAGGTTTACCATGGAAGACGCGCAGAGAGTAGTTGAATTTAATTTAGAAAGAAAGTCTGGCTCTTGGTGTATTGTTTATTTTGATGTTTTTGTTCCTGAAGCAGCGCAAGTGTTACTCAAAACACTAGAGGAACCTAGAGAAAATATTTATATAATTTTTGTTACCCCTAGACCATATCTGATACCACAAACTATTCGCTCGAGAGTTAGACTTATTCCAAATATTATTTCAAACAAAGAACCAAAATACCTATCCTCAAAACAATCTCTTCTCGAATATGTAAAAGAAACTTTTGGAGATGATAGTGTAGATGCATCTGTTAGAAGAGCTAAGGCCACTACTTTATTTGATTCGCTTGAGCATTATGTTCAAAAAGACAGCGAAAAGTTAAAAGTGGTTTATGAAGCAAAAGATATGCTATTTAAGGCTAATATGCCGACTAAACAAGTAGTGGAGTTCTTAGTAACTATGCTCTATTGAGTTATCCACAGGTCACTATTGCTTTATTATTACCAATAATCTATATTATCTGAACTGGTCACCTTGAAATGTTTACATGGATTGGTGACCGGTACACAACATCCCCGCAAGGGGATTTTGTGCTTCTGGGTAAATGTTTGATTGACTGCGCAGGACAGAGAGGATAAAGTGTAAGAAACAAAACTTAAAGTTTATGAAAAAAATATTATTTTTTGTATTTTTCTTATCCTTATTATCCTTGGCGGGTATATATGGAGGAAGAGATAGTGAAAGTAATGAAATAAAAAAAGTAGAAAAGGATTCTACTTTTTTACAAAAAAACGGAGGAATTCCTTCTTTAAATTTTTAAACAAAAACAAATTTAAAAAGCCGTTCAGTAATACTGAACGGCTTTTATTTTTTTAAACTTTAATACCTTTCTGTTTTTAGATATTCACCATTATTAGAATAATAAATATTTTTATTTTCTCCCCAATCACCAAATTCGTAAATCTCCCAACACCCATAATGTATTTCTTTTTCTTTAAAATACCTTGAGTAAGAAAAACCTATATAACAAAGAAGTTTAATATTTTGTTCTTCAAATAAACTAAAATTAAATTCTGAATGAGGTATTTCTATTTCTTCCACAATAACGGTCACATCCTTGCTGAACCAATTTTGAGAAGAAAGAAGAGTTTCAATTTTTTGTCTACAAATTTCAATATCTTTTTCTTTAAGATATTTCATGTTGGCTTCGGCAGGAATAGAAAATTTTTCTATAATACCTTTAGAAAGTATTTTGAATGTTTTTATTTTTTTCATTTGTTAAGTTTTTTTTCACCTTACAACCATCTCTTGACTTTGTCAAATAGAGAGGGTAGAGTACTAAAAAATTCATTCTTAACTAAAGCAAAATAATATGAAAGTACTTACAGTAAAACCTGTTCAAAAGATTGAAAATCTAGAAGATTTCTTCAAGTCCAGGTCTTCCAAAAAAACTGAACTCAATAATGAGATCCAAGAGCTTATAATTAAGCTAAAAAAAGAAGCTAAGAAACACGAGGAGATACTTCTCTATTCTCTGCAATTAGATGAAATAATTACTTTTTTAGGGAAACAATTACGGGAAAATTTTTATAGTAACTTTGTTTATCCAGAAACTGGACTTTTCCTCAGACAAATTGATTTTGTTCACAGAGAATACATTGGTGATTTAGGTCTTAAGTACTGGAACAATGTTTTAATACTGTTTAAGTTTAATGACGAAAGATTCAATGGCGAAATGTCGTTGTCGTCACTTGGTTTTAATGACGAAAAATTAAGAATCACAGAACAGGTTGTTGGTCTTGGCTTCGACCCTTCATTCGCAGATAAAGATAAGTACCTTTTAGTAAAAACTCTTTTAAAAGAGGTGAGGAGCACTATTACAAAGGCTGGTGGTATGAGTAATTAGTAAACAATTTTAGCAGGCGACCAATAGGTTTCCTGCTTTTTTCTTTTGTATTACAAATAGTATTAGTTTGCTCCGAACTTGGGATGATGTTCGAATAGAAATAAATAAAAAACCGCCTAAAAGGCGGTCATGAGATACTTAAAACTTTTTAACATTCTTCATATGATACTTCTTTTCCAGTAATTAAACCCATTACACAAGCATCGTTGCCTCCTCCATAGTACAGATAAAGATTGTTTCCTGCCCATTTATAATCTTGAATAGTTTCGCCAGGCATTTTGAAATTTTCTCCTGTATAAAATGGTCCATATAAAATTTCTTTACTGTTGTCCCACACTAAGACATTCTTCCAATTACGGTTTTCATCGAATGTTTTTATTAAGTAAAGGTTTTCAGTAAGTGGTTCATTTACCATGTTAAATAAGTAGTAAACTATTTTTTTCTGAAGTTCTGTAAGTTTAAGATATAAACTTCTGTCTTTGATTTGCATAATTTTAAAGTTTCCCTCACCTTACAACCTAACCTTGACTTTGTCAAACAAATAAGTAAAATGAAGAAAAAAATAAAATGACAGAGAAAACGAGGTTATTTATTCCTGTAGAAGAAAATTTTGAAATTCTTGATAAGATTCTATTATTTTGTCTAAAACATGATTTTGAATCTAATTTTTATCCTAAGTACTCTGAGGAATTTAAAAAAGAAGAAAGGATGCATCAGCTAAAAGAAAACTTTAAAAATCAAAAATACTTAGTAATTGATTTTACAAAAGATGGGATAAAAGGGGAAGATAAACATGTTTATTTTTATAGAATAAAAAAGAAATATTTTGAACCAGAAGAATTAGAAATAAGAGTAGAAGATATCAGAAAAATCAAAAAATGGATCAAAGAGAAAAAATAATTTAAAAGCCACACTTAAACAGTGTGGCTTTTTTCTTTGTGTTATAATCTCACCTATGTACAACTTAGATTTGTTTAAAAAAGAGGCGAGTGGAACGCAAGAATGGCTTTCCAAAGAATATAGCCAAATACACACAGGACGAGCAAATCCTGCACTTTTGGATGGTGTTCATGTAGAGAGTTATGGCGCTACACAGCCACTTAAAAATACTGCTTCTATATCTATTGAAGACCCTAAAACTTTGAGAGTTATTCCTTGGGATAAAGGCTTGAATAAAGACATTGAAAGAGCTCTTCACGAAGCAAATCTTGGTTTTTCTATAGCACTGGACGATGCAGGGGTAAGAGTTATTATCCCGGCTCTTACTACAGAGACTCGTACCAGACTTGTAAAAATAGCAAAAGAGCGAATGGAAGACGCGCGTATCGCTATTCGTAAAGCTCGCGAGAGTATGCTTTCTGATTTGAAAGAACAGTCACTACCCGAAGATACTTTTATAAGAGCAAAAGAAGAAGTTCAAAAGTTGGTTGATAATGCTAATGCAAACCTCGAAGCTTTATTTGAAAAGAAGGAAGCTGAGATCTTAAACTAAATATGACTATCATTTTATTTATTATTGTTTTATTAGTAACTGTTTTAGTGCACGAATGGGGGCATTATATTGCTGCCAAAAAAAGCGGAATGACAGTCGAGGAATTTGGTTTTGGTATTCCACCTAGACTTTGTTCTTGGAAACGAGGCGAGACTACTTATTCTATCAACGCTTTGCCTTTTGGTGGATTTGTGAAAATAGCTGGAGAAAATGGTTTAGAAGAAAAAACTCCTGTTGATAAGCAATTTGAATCAAAACCTTGGTATAAACAAAGCATTGTTTTGGTGGCTGGAGTAGTTTGCAATATATTGCTAGCTATTTTACTTTTTACTATTTCTTATAGTATTGGCACACCTTCTTTAAGTGACAATGGAACTCCAACAGTTCTTCATGTGACCAAAGGTTCTCCAATAGATGAAGCGGGTATTAAAATAGGCGACACTATTGTTTCTGTTTCAAAATACGACAAAGAAATCACGCCTATAGATACCGAGACACTGAGAAATGCGATTGCTGGCTCAAATGATCCATTAGAAATAACCTTTGTTCATGGTCAAACAGAATCTAATGTTTCTGTTTCTCCAAGAACAGAAGATGGAGTAACAGCTATTGGTTTAGGAGTAGAAAAAGTTGCATTAGAAAAAACTTCTCTTGGTAAATCATTTATCCAAGCCAACAAGCAAACATTTTTTATAACAAAAAGTATCTTTAAAACTGTTGGTAATCTTGTAGCTGGATTGTTTTCAAAAGATAAAAACTCTCAAGACCTAATAGGTCCTATAGGGCTCGCTACAGAGATCAAAAATGCCTCTAATATAGGCTTCGGATACTTACTGGCATTCACTGCTATGATCTCTATAAACCTTGCTGTTATTAACATTTTGCCATTTCCAGCACTAGACGGAGGTAGACTTATAATAGTTCTTCTAGAAAGGATAACTCGTCGAAAATTCTCTAAAACAGTGGTCGGAATTATCCATGCAACAGGCTTCGTTTTACTTATCGGCTTAATGATTTTTCTTAGTATTGGAGATGTCGGAAGACTATTATAAGGGGGACTTGACATATTGTTGACTTTTTCTGTATCCATGATAAAGTTCTTCTATTGATATGTTAGTTTTAGATTAAATAAATATTATTTTTATGGCAGTTATAAGCTTCAAACCAAAACAAGTCACCAAAAGATTGCTTAGCACTCTTCAAGACAGAGCACACGACATTATCCTAAATAGATATGGTCTTGGAGACGACGCTGATTCAAAAACTCTTGAAGCTATCGGTAAAAAATACGGTATAACCCGAGAGCGAGTAAGACAAATAGAAAATGCTGCATTAGCTGCTATTCGAAAAAGTGAAACTTTTAAATCTGAACATAAAACATTTTCTGAACTTAAAGATCTTGTAGAGAGTATGGGTACTCTTGTTCATGAAGAAGATTTTCTTTCTGCTGTAGCGAAAGATGCTATTACTCAAAACCATATTCATTTCTATTTAGTTCTAGGTGATGAATTTAAAAAATTAAAAGAAGATGAACACTTCAAGTCAAGATGGACAATAGATGAGACTTTGTCTGATGTTGTTCATGACGCACTTCATGATGTTTATAAAAACCTAAGTGATAAAGATCTCCTTTCTGAAAATGATTTAGTTTTGCGTTTTATCGATGAACTTAAAGATGTTTCTGAACAATATAAAAATGAAGAGATCGCAAAGCGATGGTTATCTATTTCAAAGAAAATAGCAAAAAATCCACTAGGTGAGTGGGGTCCTTCTGATTCTCAAAATGTAAAAACTCGAGGTATCAAAGACTTTGCTTATTTAATGATGAAAAAACATGGTTCACCTATGCACTTCCGTGAAGTAGCTAAAGCTATTGTGGATACTTTTGGACGCAAAACTCATGTTGCAACTACTCACAATGAACTTATCAAAGACCCTCGTTTCGTTTTGGTAGGTCGTGGATACTACGCACTTCAAGAATGGGGCTACAAACCAGGTGTTGTAAAAGATGTTATCGCTGAAATTCTTATCAAAGAAGGTCCTCTTACAAAAGAAGATATAGTTGATCGAGTTCTAAAAGAAAGATTCTTAAAGAAAAATACTATTTTGGTAAATCTACAAAACCCAGATCATTTCAAGAAAATGGAAGACGGTCGTTATACTGTAGTAAGTAAGAAGAAATAAAATACTATGGCAGATGCACCATCAGGAGGATCAGGCTGGGGAACATTTGAAATAATACTAGGACTTCTCTTGGCTATCGCACTATTATCTAATATTGGAAACAAGGGTGAAGTCTATAAACCACTTGAAGTTAAAGATACTCTTAAACAAAAAGTTGTAGAAGACGACACATCAAACAGATGTGGTCTTTCTGTTACAGCACCACTTTCATTACAAAAAGTTTCTAATTCAATAAGACTTTCTGGTTCTGTAAATGGGTGTAATTGGAAACCTGATGGCAATACCGCACTTTTTGCTCAAGTTGTAGATAAATCAGGGAAACCTGTTTCAGAATTTATAACAGTTGAAAGTAATGGCTCAAGTATTTTAAATACAGCTTTTGATACAAATATAAATATTACAGGTAATCCATCTGGAGTTGGATATTTGATACTAATACCTGCAACAAAACAAGAAAAATCTATCACTGTTCGTATTCCACTTACTTTTGTTCGAAACTAATAGCTCTTAATGATATAATCATAAGGCATGCAATCAACAGTTACATCCTCGTACATCTTTAGCCAGATAGGTGTTTTCATAGTCTTACCAATACTTGTAGTAATGGCTTGGAATTTATGGCTCAGTTATATTCAAACTGTTTTTTTAAAAAGTATCAAATGGAAACTTATTGAAATAAAACCACCAAAAGATGTTTTCAAATCTCCACTTGCTATGGAGCTTATGTTGAACTCTCTGTACCAAACAGGAGGAACTGGAAATTGGTTTGATAAACACTGGAAAGGAAATGTTAGAAATTATTTTTCTCTAGAAATAGTTTCAACAGAAGGAAGTATTCACTTTTATATACGGACAAGTGAGAAGTTTAGAAAAATAATAGAATCCCAAATTTATGCTCAGTATCCCCAAGCTGAGGTTTTTGAAGTAGAAGATTATGCGACTAAAATACCAGATGTTAAAAAAGATGGACCAACATCTCTATGGGGTTGCAACTTTGTATTAACAAAAGACGATCCTTATCCAATAAAAACTTATATAGACTACGGGCTAGATAAAGCGGTAGGGTCTTTAGAGGAAGAAGAGAGAGTTGACCCTATAACTCCAATGCTTGAATTTATGGGTTCTATTGGTATAGGAGAACATATTTGGTTTCAAATAAATGTTAGAGCGGCAACTGATAGATTTTCTATAAAGAAAGATGGTAAAGTAGAGGAAGGGAAGAAGTGGACAGAAAAATCTAAAGAGCTTATAAAAGAGCTTAACGATAAACTCAAGGAGAAAGAAAAAGATGCTGAGGGTAAAACTACAACTTCTACTCGTAGGGCTACTAAGGGAGAACAAAATGTTATTGAAGGAATAGAGCGAAATGCTAATAAGTTTGGTTTTGATGCCTCTATCAGAGCTATTTATGTGACTGATAGTGAACATTTTGACCCGAACCGCATTGGTGGACTTACTGGTATGATTCGTCAGTACAATACAGGGGACTACAACTCTTTCAAACCAAGTGGTACAACTAGCTTTGATTTTCCATGGCAAGATGTTTTTGGTAATAGAATTATAAAAAAGAAAAAACACATCCTTTCTGATTATAAAGATAGGTCTGCTTTCTATGGAAGCTTTAATTTCAAAAAGATCAAAAAGTATTTTACTCATCCGAATAAAAGCGGTGACACTCCTTTTATTCTTTCGACAGAAGAGCTGGCTACTATATTCCACCTTCCAGGTCGTGTATCAGAAACTCCTACATTTGCTCGTATCGAATCTAAGAAAGCTGAGCCTCCAGTAAACCTACCTATATAAAAAATATGAACTCAAAATCTCAAATAAAAAAAGAGGGGGTCTTATTGCTTATTGTAGGTGTACTTTATGTAATGGTCGGTACTGTTAATTGGTTATTGTTACCTCCAAAAACTTTTGAGGCACCATATAGCTTCACAATAGATAGTGGACAGTCTTTATTTTCTATATCTAAAGAACTCTCTGATGAAGGAGTTATTCGTAGCAGAAGAATATTTGAAATGATAATGCTGACATTGGGTAACGATAAAACTATTAGTCTTGGTCAGTATTATTTTGAAAAACCAGTTGGTGTAATAGCTGTAGCTATGCGTATATCAGGAAGAGACTTTGGCATAGATAGACAAAAAGTTACCTTTCCTGAAGGCTTCACTAACAAACAAATGTCCGAGAGGTTAAAAAATCAACTACAAAACTTTGATAGTGAATTATTTTTAGAATTAACAAAAGATAAAGAAGGTTACTTATTCCCTGATACTTATCATTTTATACCATGGTCTAACCCTGAAACAGTTATTAATACTCTAACAAAAACATTTGATCAAAAAATATCATCTTTAGATACAGAAATATCTTCTTCTAAAAGAACACTAGAAGAAAATATTATTATGGCTTCTATAATAGAAAAGGAAGCAAAGGGTGAAGAAGACAGATATTTTATCTCCGGTATTTTATGGAAAAGAATAGATAGAGGAATTCCTCTTCAAGTTGACGCCCCATTTCTTTACATACTTGGAAAAGAAAGTAAGGATCTTACTCGTACAGACTTAGCTATAAACTCACCATTTAACACTTACAAATACAAAGGCTTAACTCCTTCACCTATAGGAAATCCTGGTCTTGATTCTATCAAGGCGGCATTATCTCCAAAAGAGTCTCCTTATTTATACTATCTACATGATAAAAATGGCAAAATATACTATGCTAAAACCTACGAAGAACACAAACAAAACATTAGTAAATACTTAAAATAATATGTTGCAACAACCTCTCGCATTTATAGATATAGAGACTACAGGACTCGACAGAGACACTCACGAGATTATTGAGCTTGGTGCTGTAATAACCAAAATGAAAGATGGTGTACTAACTGTAGTTGATCAAATAGATTTCAAAATACAACCAAAACATATAGAAACTGCTGAACCTCAAGCTCTTCGTATAAATGGCTACAACGAAACTGACTGGCTCTTTGCGGTTAGTTTGGAAGACGCTATTAAAGAACTAGCCAAGAAAACAGATGGAGCAGTCTTTGTCGCTCACAATGTAACTTTTGATTATGGATTTATAGAAACTGCATTCAAAAAAACTGGAGTAGAAAATAAAATGCATTATCACAAAATAGATACAATATCGCTGGCCTTTGGCATACTTCATACAAACGATGATATAGGGAAGTTATCACTCCGGGTTTTGTGCGAAAAATATGGCATAGAAAATAAAAAAGCGCATAGTGCTTTTGCTGATGCCTATGCGCTTTATGAAGTTTTTAAGAAAATAATGAACTTAAAATAAAGTTGTATTTTGTAGTATCCTTATTTTTTCCTTAAGAATTAAAAAATCTCCTTTATACAACTTATCGCTATCAATTTCTTTTTTTGCTGTAATATTTTGTTTTTTTACAGTACTGTAATCTCTTCCTGAAAAAAATATTCCTATTTCTTTCAAAGAATCTTTAGTAAACAGTCTTACAAGGTACATTGCCATATTTCTTGCTTTTATAACTGTTTCTTTTCGAATTCTTCCTATTATTTCGTCTTTTGAAATAGAATAATAATCACTGACAATAGAAACTATATCTTCCTTTTCAATTTTTTTTGTTCCTCTTATATTTGTTTCATCGCTATGAATTCCATTGTATTGTTTTTGAGTAACGATTAACCCAAGTCTTACTAATAAAGATATTTGTTTTTTATAACCCGTAACTGCTATAAATTCAAAATGATCTTTTTGATGTTTTCTAGTATCTTCTACAAATTTTTCAAGATCACTAGGTTTTGCATCCCAAAATTCAGGTGAAAGAAAGTTAACGATAACAATTTTCCAAGGTGCATGATAGATAATCTCCTGACTAAAAGATTCTAAGTCTTCTACTTTATGTAAAGTAGCCAAAGGATCTTTTGTCCGATATTTCATTTTTTCTAAAACAGATTCTTCATCGAAAATTTCAGAATCAAAAATTAATATTTTATTTCTCATAATGTAAAAGTTTTTCTTTACTCTAAACCTAAATAGAATTTTGTCAAATTTATGTTAATATCTCTGTGTGAAAGAAAAAGCTAAGAAAATATTTGTTGGTATTTCAGGCGGAGTAGACAGCTCTGCTGTGGCTTATTTGCTTAAAAAAGAAGGTTACGATGTTCATGGAATATTTGTCAAAACTTGGTCTCCAGAATGGCTTCCTTGTACTTGGATAGAGGAGAAGCGTGACGCTATGCGTGTTTGTGCGACTCTTAATATACCATTTCACTTCCTTGATGCAGAACAGGAGTATAAAGATGGTGTTGCAGACTATATGATATCTGAATATAAAGCCGGCAGAACACCAAATCCAGATGTACTTTGCAATCGTGTTATCAAATTTGGTGCTATGTGGGATTATGCAAAAAATCATGGTGCTGACTATGTAGCCACAGGCCACTACGCTCGAACTGATGGAAAGAGCCTTATGAAAGGTCTTGATAGTTCCAAAGATCAAAGTTATTTCCTTTGGATGCTTACAAAAGAAGATCTATCACACACTATGATACCAATAGGACATTTACAAAAAAGTAAAGTTAGAAAAATTGCAGAGAAGGCAAAACTTTTTACAAGTGATAAAAAAGATAGCCAAGGTATTTGTTTCTTAGGGGATGTAGATATGCGAGAATTCTTGTCACACTATATAGAGCAAAAAAAAGGTTTGGTGAAAAATACAGAAGGGGAAATAGTAGGCGAACATGATGGTATCTGGTTTTACACACTCGGAGAACGACACGGTTTTCGTATAACAAAAAACTCTACAGATCAAAAACCATATTATATTGTAAATAAAAACATAGAAGAAAATGTACTGATTGTTTCTCATAATTCAAAATCTCAAACAACAAAATCAAAACAACTAGTCACACTAAGAGAAGTTTCTTGGTTAGAAGTTGTGAGGCAAGACCTCACAATCAGTGCGCAAATTCGCTATCACGGAGAACTGATACCTGCCAAAGTTATTGATGAAAATACTGTAGAACTAACACACCAGGGTGTTATAGCCGAAGGTCAATCTCTAGTTTTATATAAAGGAGAGACACTAGTAGGAGGTGGAATTATAGAAAAAGTCTCATAGATTTTTAAGTTAAATCAAAGTATACTTATACCCATATGCAACAAATATTAAATAGTGAGTTTTTTGTTTCTTTAGTTATCGCTATGGCGCTCGGCATAGCTATCGGACTTGAAAGATTTATCGCTGGCAAGACTGCAGGTATGCGAACTTATACTCTTATCTCTATGGGCTCAGCACTTTTTATAATTATTTCCCAAATCGTAGCTTCACAGTCACTCTCTTATAATTTTGATCCACTTCGTATAGCAGCTCAAGTTGTAGCAGCCGCAGGTTTTCTGGGTGTTGGTGCTATTTTTCAAAAGAACAATCAGATAAGTGGAGTGACAACAGCAAGTGGTATGTGGGTAGCAGCTGGTGTCGGTATGGCTTGTGGATTTAAACTCTATAATTTAGCCATTACTGTAACCATACTGACTTTATTTACTTTTATAGTACTTTGGTTTATCGAAAAGCAAATTTGGAGATTTTCTAGACAAAAACCAAGTTCTGAAGATGATTTATAAAATGTGTTAAAGTACGATCATGACATCTAGTGAGATAAGGAGTAGATTTTTAGAATTTTTTGCCAAGCGAGGACATGCTGTGCTTCCAAGTGTCTCTCTAGTCCCTAAAAATGACCCTTCTGTGCTTTTTAATACTGCGGGTATGCAGCCACTTGTGCCATATCTTATGGGGCAACCACATCCATCTGGGAATAAATTAGCTAGTTGTCAGAAATGTGTTAGGACAGGTGATATAGATGAAATAGGTGATAGTAGGCATTTAACATTTTTTGAAATGCTTGGTAACTGGTCACTAGGAGACTACTTCAAAGAAGAAGCTATCGGCTGGAGCTATGAATTTTTAACTTCAAAAGAAGAAGGTTTGGGATTAGATCCAGCTCGCCTTTATATAACAGTTTTTGAAGGAGATGAAGACGCACCTCGCGATACAGAAGCAGTAGAGATTTGGAAAAAATTTATTCCAGAGAACCGTATTTATTTTCTACCAAAAGAAAATAACTGGTGGAGTCCAGGAGATAATGGCCCATGTGGTCCTGATACTGAAATGTTTTATGATACGACCGAGCAAGGCTTGGGAGATTTGTCACATGAACAATTTGTAACAGCAGATGAAAACGGTCAAGTTGTGGAGATTTGGAACGATGTTTTCATGGAATATGAAAAACGAGATGGCAAAGTAATAGGGAAATTGTCACAAAAAAATGTTGACACAGGGAGCGGACTTGAGCGCATATCTATGATTGTTCAAGGAAAAGATAATGTTTATGAAGCAGATATGTTTAAAACTGTTATGGATTTTATTTATACCAACACTCGCAAACCTTATGATTTAAAATCTGCCAGAATTATTGCTGATCATATTCGTACTGCGACTTTTCTTATTGCCGATGGAGTCACTCCAAGCAATAAAGACCAAGGTTATATCCTAAGACGCCTTATTCGTAGAGCGGTTGTTCAGGCTGATATCTTAGGGTTGACACATGGAGTTTTGGTTACTGTCAGAGGTTTCTTTGCTTCACAATACAAAGACCAATACCCAGAACTCGAAGGTGGGCTAGGTATTCAAAACGATATTTTTAAAAATGAATTAGAAAAATTTCAAAAAACTCTTGAGCAAGGACTAAAAGAATTTGAAAAAGGTACTGATCCATTTATTTTAGCTACAACTTATGGTTTTCCTATTGAAGTCACTGAAGAAATTGCTAAAGCTCAAGGTTTAAATATAGATAGAGAATCTTTTGATAAACAAATGAAGGCTCATCAAGACGCATCTCGCTCTGGAGCAGAACAAAAGTTCAAAGGTGGACTTGCAAATACTAGCGAACAAACAACTCGTCTTCATACTGCGCATCACTTACTTTTAAAAGCATTGCAAGAAGTAGTTAGCCCTGATATTCATCAAAAAGGCTCAAATATCACTGAGGAACGACTGCGTATAGACTTTAACTTTGATAGAAAGCTGACAGATGAAGAGAAAACTTTAGTTGAAAACAAGGTGAACGAATGGATATCTCAAGATTTGAAAGTTGTTAAAAAAGATATGCCTAGAGCTGAGGCTGAAACTATTGGAGCTGAAATGGAATTTGGAGTTAAATATCCTGACCTTGTATCTGTTTATTTTATAGAAGATGCAGATGGTAATGTTATTTCAAAAGAATTCTGTGGTGGCCCGCATGTCCAAAGTATTGGCTCTCTAGGAGAATTCAAAATTCAAAAAGAAGAAGCTTCTTCTGCAGGAGTTAGGCGTATTAAGGCAGTTTTAATTTAACTTTATAAACTTTTTACTTTATAACTTTCAACTTACTGCTATAATATAAACACAATGCCGAAATCAAAAGGACATAGTTTGCCTATTGCAGTATTTGATATTAGTTCAAGTTCTGTAGCTGGCGCACATGCAATAGTAAACAAAGAAAAGTCTTCTATTCTTGCAAGTACAAGGCTATTTTCTGTGCCTCAAGAAGATTTAAATGTAGAAAGATATATAAATGAAACAATAGAGCAATTAGACAAAGTAATATCCATTTTAAAAAAAGCTGACAACCATACTCCTTCTATTGTTCAGGTTCTTTTGGCATCACCATGGTTTATTTCTCAAACTAGAACAATTATTTACAACAAAGATAGTGGTTTTGTTTGTAGTGAAAAACTTATAAACTCACTTATTGATAAAGAAGTTGCTTACATCATAAAAAATGATATAGAGAAATTTGGCAACTTAGGTAAAGACGCCATTATTATCGAGAAACAAATATCTCAAGTAAAGTTAAACGGGTATACAACCTCTAAGCCTTTTGGTAAAAAAACTAAAAATCTAGAGCTCTTTTTGGTTATAACTGTTTCTCCGAAATTTATTATAGATAAAATAAAAGACCAACTTCTCAAAAACTACGCTTCCTCTAGTATCAAGTTTACAACAAGTCCTTACGCGACTTTTGTTGTAGCTAGAGATTTCTTGCAAGCTCAAGAAGAAATAATGTTATTAGATATTGGCGAAGAGGTGACGGATATGGCTCTGGTAAAAAATAATATTTTTCTTTACCAACATTCTTTTCCTGTGGGACTGTATAAGTTTTATAGAGATATAACTAAAGATGGTAAAACTAGTCTGACAGAGGCAAAAGCATTGGTAGAATCCTTTAGGCTAGGTAAACTTAGTGCCAATATGACAAGTAATGTTCAAAAATCCTTAGACGAATTCAGTCAAACTTGGCAAAAATCCTTTCAGGAAATGATAGATAGTAGTCAAGAGAGTATAAAAATACCAGAATCTATATATTTTGTTTGTGATCCTAGGTTTAACTCTTTCTTTGAAGGCCTCCTAAAACAAGATATTTTTTTACAACATGCCACTGGTTCAACTGATCTAAATCCAGTAGCCATAACATCACAATTATTATCTTCACATATTTCTTCACTTGATTCTGAAAAAATAGATGAAACTATTTCTATAGCTACATTATTTTCTTCTCGCATCTTGTAGTACAATTAAGTCATAAATGAAACTTTATGATGTTATAGTAAAAGATTCTCCAAAAAATAAATCTCAAGAAGAGAGTGAGAGAGTATTTGTCCCCACGGAAATTCCTACAAAAAAGAGAAAACCTATTTTAATTTTACTTTTAACAGTGGTAGGTATAGTTGGTGTCTATATCGCTGGTGTGTATTTAAATCGTGCAACAATAACAATTGTAGAGAGGACTGTTCCATTTTCTTTAGAAGGAAACATTATAGAATTAACACATGAGACGAAAAGTGATACTGAGAGACTATCGTTTCAAACTATGACTGTTACCAGTGAAATAAAAAGAGAGGTTTTTGGATCAGAACTAAAAGAGGTAACAGGGAAAGCTAAAGGTTCAGTAGTTTTCTTTAATGAATACTCAAAAAGCAAAGAAACTATAAAAAGTGGTACTAAACTAGTGGCAACAAATGGAAAAGTATATACAACCCAACAAACTATTACCATCCCTGGTTATACACTCGATAGTAAAAATAAGAAAGTCCCGGGAACTTCTGAAAGTGTCTCTATCATAGCTTCGAGTACAGGCTCTTCTTATAACTCTGAGGGAACATCATTTTCTATATCAGGATTTAGTGGTTCTAAAAAAACCCAAATAACGGCTAGGTCTATAGGTAAATTAGAAGGAGGGGATTCAGGTATGAGATATACAGTTTCAGATGCTGAGAGGCCTGCAATACTTGAATCTCTTAAAACACAGTTGAACGAAAGGCTTCGTAGAGAAACTAGAGCTCAAATACCAGAGCACTTAATAACTTATCCTGATTTACAATTTATATCTATTGACCCTGATAGCTTAAAATTAGAAGGAGAAGGTATAAAGTTTACCTCTGCAATAAAAGGTACTTTAACTTCTTATCTTATTCCAATAAAATTATTTGAATCAGCTATAGCTAAAGAGGTGCTAAGTGATCACTCTTATACAAATGTTTCTATACCAAACATAGCTTCACTGGATGTAGTTCCAGAAAGTTCTATTCCGACAAATATTAAAACTCCTCCAGAATCTATATCTATCAATGTTTCAGGCGACGGCACTCTTATAACTAAAGTTTCTATCCAAGACATAAAAGAAATATTACTGGGTTCACCTAGATCTTCTTTTGATACAAAAATATCTAGTTTTAAAGAGATTTCTTCTGCAAAATTTAAGATGTTTCCTTTTTGGTCACCCTTTTTCCCAAAACAAGACCGCTATATAAAGGTTAATATCAAATAACATTTGACCTTTAAAAGTCATTGTAGTATTATAGATTTTACAACTCATGGTAGATCAGAAAAATATAATAAAAGGCGTCATACAAGAAGCCCTTCCAAACACAATGTTCCGAGTGGAACTAGAAAATGGCGTACTCCAAGTAGCATATTTAGCTGGGAAAATGAGACTGAATCGTATTAAGGTTCTTGTGGGAGATACTGTTGAAGTACTACAAGATCCTTATGGTGGAAAAGGGCGTATTGTCAGAAGAATGTAAATAGTATATAATAGCCCGACCTAAAAAAGGTGTCGCTTTCTTATTTTTTATGAAGATAAAATCAACTGTAAAAAAAATGTGTGCTAAGTGTAAGATTGTTAAACGCAATAGGCACTTAGTAGTGATTTGCGACAATCCTAGACACAAACAAAAACAATAATATGCGTATATTAGGTATAAACATCCCAAACGAAAAGAGACTAGACATTGGATTAACCAGTTTATTTGGTGTTGGAACTACTACAGCTATAAAAGTTCTAAACCAAGTTAAAGTTTCTCCAGAGACAAAATCAAAAGATCTTACGATAGAGCAAGAAAATGCTATTCGTACTCTTATAGAAGAAATGACCATAGAAGGTAACCTCAAACGAGAAGTTGCTGGAAATGTTAAGAGATTAAAAGATATTAAATGTTACCGAGGTGTTCGTCACACCAAGAGATTGCCGGTCAAAGGTCAAAGAACAAAAACAAATTCTCGAACTGTTAGAGGAAATGTTCGAAACACTATGGCATCAGGTCGTCGTAAAGAGAGTAAAACATAACATATGGGAAAGAAAAGAATTGCAACTCAAGAAGGTCAATTGGTGGACGCTGACAAGCGCTCTCGTGCTACAGCTCGTGCACCAAAGAAAAAACTTACTACATGCATTTTAGCTATAGAGTCTACTTTTAATAATACAAAAGCAGTAGTAAGTGACCTTAAAGGCAATGTATTGTTTTGGTCTTCATCTGGGTCTCTAGGGTTTAAAGGAGCAAAAAAAGGAACACCTTTTGCTGCTTCAAAAGTAGGTGAAATACTAGCAGAAAAAGCTGTTACAGCAGGCATAAAGGAAGCACATGCTGTAGTAGTAGGAGTTGGTTCAGGCCGAGAACCATTGATTCGAGCCTTTGTTGCTCCTGGTATCGAACTTTTATCAATCAAGGACCGAACACCTGTTCCACATAATGGTCCAAAGCCTAAGAAGCCTCGAAGAGTATAAAATATGAAAACAGTTGCAAAATACAAAATGTGTCGTCGTCTTGGTTCTGGTGTGTTTGAAAAATGTCAAACACAAAAGTTTGCTGCAGTTGAACAAAAAACTGTTCGAGGTGGAGCAAATGCAAAGCGCCCTAAGGCTCCATCTGGTTTCGGTCTTCAGCTTTTAGAAAAACAAAGAGTACGATTTTCATACGGTATCAGTGAGAGACAATTACAAAACTATGTGAAAACAGCTTCACATGTCAAAGGTATGCCTGTTACTGATAAACTACATGAAGTACTAGAAACTAGACTTGATAATACGGTTTACAGACTAGGCTTCGCTCCAACTCGAAGACAAGCAAGACAAATGACTTCTCATGGACATTTCGTTGTTAATGGCAAGAAGTCTACTATTCCATCTCAACAACTACACATCGGAGACATAGTAGCTGTTAGAGAAGGCTCTCGAGGATCTGTCTTATTTACAGACTTCGCGAAAAAGGTAAAAGATGTAATAACGCCAAATTGGCTAAAATTAAATGCTGAGCAATTATCAGCTGAAGTCGTTGCAAAACCAAAGAACGACGAAGAATTTCTAAAGTTCGAAACGGTACTTGAGTTCTATAGTCGTTAAAATAGAACACGAAGTTGCACAAATTACAAAATAATTGTATTATTTAAAACCATGAGTCAGCAAACAATCATACTTCCATCAAAACCAAAAGCAGTATTAGAAGAAGGATCTAAAGGTGTGTACGAGATAGACGGTCTTGTGCCAGGATACGGATACACCCTTGGAAACTCACTAAGACGCATTATATTATCTTCACTTCGTGGAGCAGCTCTTACTGCTGTTAAAATCGACGGAGTAAGTCACGAATTTGCAACGATAGATGGCATCAAAGAAGATGTTATTGTTATCCTTTTAAATCTAAAAAATATTCGTTTCAACTTAGTAGGTGATGAGCCACAAAAAGTTACTCTTTCTGTAAAAGGTCCTAAAGTAGTTACAGCAGCTGATATCAAATCAAATGCTTCAGTAGAAGTAATGAACCCTGAACAATTTGTTTGCGAAATAACAGGAAAGTCATCATTAGAGATAGAACTAACTATTGAAAAAGGTCTTGGATTTGTGCCACGAGATCAGCAACACAAACAAAAAGCTGAAATAGGAACAATTTTCCTTGATGCTATTTTTTCTCCTATTCGTCGTGTATCTTACGATGTTGAAGAAATGCGTGTGGGGGACAAAACAAACTTCAACAGACTTCGTATGACTATTGAAACAGATGGTACTATTTCTCCAAGAGAAGCACTAGAGCAATCAGTTTCTACTATGATTGAACAACTTGCGGCTATTATTTCTGTAAACAGCCAAGAAATTATCGATCAAGTTCAATCAACATTTGTAACTCCTAAAATAGAAGAGAAGGTAGAAGCTTCAGAAGATGATGATTCTAGTGAAGATGTTACAGATGTTTTGAAAAATCGTATCGACACAATAGGTCTATCTACTCGAACATTGAACGCTCTTTCTGCGGCAAATATCAGAACAGTTGGAGGTATTGCTCGCAAGAAAATAGAAGACCTTTTAGAAGTTGACGGTATTGGAGACAAAGGTATTTCTGAAATAAAGGAAGTATTAGCCCAATTTAACTTGTCACTAAAGGATTAATCTGGTAGGCTATTCCCACATAAACAAAACATCATGAGACACCATAACGCAAACAGAACATTTGGAAGAAGCAAGAACGGAAGAAGCGCTCTTTTGAAGGGTCTTGCTGCGTCTCTTATAGAACATGGTAGTATTTTAACTACTGAAGCTAAAGCCAAAGAACTTCGACCAAAAATAGAGAAAATGCTTACAAAAGCAAAAAACCCTACTCTTTCAAATCGAAGACTTCTTCTTTCTTCTTTATATAACAACACAGAAGTAGTAGAGAAACTTATTTCTGGTATTGCTCCAAAGTTTGCAGAAACAAACGGTGGCTATACTCGTATTACAAAAATAGTACAAAGAAAAGGGGACGCAAGTAAAATGGCAGTAATAGAATTTGTATAATAATAAAATTTATGGAATACACAGTAGACGCAACAAATAAATCATTAGGGAGAGTAGCTTCAGAAGCCGCGGCTCTTTTGATGGGCAAAAATACAACTGACTTTGTTCGTAACTCGACTCCAGGTGTTACAGTTAAACTTACAAACGCTTCAAAGATCAGTATTCCTAATACAAACAAGATGCTTGAAAAGACTTATAACTCTTTCTCTGGTTATCCAGGTGGTTTGAAGCAATGGACTATGGCTCATGTCATTAGTAAAAAAGGTTACTCTGAAATCCTAACTCAAGCTGTAAAAGGAATGCTTCCGAAGAATAAACTTCAAAAAGATTTAATGAAGCACTTGATAGTTACTGAATAATAAACATATGGAAAAAACAACAAAGAAAACATATATAGAAACTATTGGACGACGCAAAACATCAACTGCGCGTGTTCGAATGACTCCATCTACAAAACAAAGTTATGAAATTAACGGTAAAGACTTGGCGACTTACTTTGCAACTGAAGCCCTCCAAAAAGCTGTTACTGATGCTTTTACAGCCCTAGAATCAAAAGGCCACTACACTATCACTATCAAGGTTTCTGGTGGAGGTATTAGTTCTCAATCTGAAGCAATTCGTCACGGTATTTCTCGTGGTCTTGTAAAAGAAGAAGAGACAAACAAAAGTCCTCTGAAAAAAGCAGGTTACCTAAAAAGAGACCCTAGAATGAAAGAGCGACGTAAGTTCGGTCTCAAGAAAGCTCGAAAAGCTCCACAGTGGAGTAAGCGTTAATCTAAAAAACATCCTCAAAAGAGGATGTTTTTGTTTTATTTAGAAAAGATATATAATTTATGTATGGAAAATATAATGGAAAATCAACAAAGTCCTCGAGAGGTAGGTGAGTCCTTAGGGGTAACTTGTGAACAGCTAAAAACTGAAGTTCAAGAACTTATGGATAAAAATGAATACCTTGCCAAAGCAATTAATAAATTTGGAGGAATTGGCATGTTTAATACTTCAGAATCGTTTCGATTTAATGCATTTTCTGGATCAGAGTCCGACTCAGAAAGTATTTACCGTTTAATAGATAGTAAAGATAATCTTATAGAGCATTGGGCTTCTGATGGAAAACAAATATCAAATGACGGATTATTGTCAATTAAAGAAGAGCTCGAAAATAGAAAAACAAAAATAATAGAAGCTCTATCAAAAGACTTTTCTAATGAAGATGAAGCGTATGAAGCAGTTGAGAGTATTCATTCAGAATATATTACTCCTTCACTAAATAAAGATCCTATTTTTATATAAAATTAAAATAAAAAAGTCTTTATACAGGGCTTTTTTTATTGGGAAAAATCGGTATAATAGCGACATGAAAGAAGAGGAAGATATTACTATTGAAGATATTGAAATAGAGCCTAGTACTGAGGAAGGACAAGCCCTCTCTGGTGGCCACAAAATAAAAGAGCTCAAAGAGAAAATCAAAGAGCTCCAAAAAGAAAAACAAGAGTATCTTGATGGCTGGCAACGCGCTCGTGCTGACTATGCAAATCTACAAAAAACTTCTGATGAAGAACGCAAAAGAATGCGAACGCTTATCGAAGAGAACTTTATCGAAGAGTTACTACCAACAGTCGATAGCTTTCTAATGGCTATGAGCAACAAGGAAGCTTGGGAGCGCGTTGAGCCGGCTTGGCGCACAGGTGTAGAATATATTTACAACCAACTCATGAATACCTTAGAATCTCACAAACTCAAAATCTTTGGAGAAATAGGGGATAGTTTTGATCCACTTAAATATGAAGGTGTAAGTGACGAAACTACAGATGATAAGAAAAAAGATCACACTGTTTCAAAAGTCCACCAAAAAGGCTTTATGCTAGGCGACTCAATCCTACGACCTGCTAGAGTTTCGGTGTATATACTTAAGAAATAATAGTTTTTAAATAAAATGATATAATTCTATATATGACAACACAACTACAACAAAGAACTGTCAAGGAAGTTGTACAACAGTATTCTAGTCTATATGGACTACAAGAGTCGAAAGCTTTTTTATTTTTAGTTATTGAAAAGTATTTTTCAGATAATGATTTAAATAGTATAGATATTGAAGAGGCAATTGTTGATGGTAGTGATGATTGTGGTATTGATGCAATTGTTATTGATGATTATGGAGACCAACGACCTAATGTATACTTTTTTCAATCTAAATTTTATCAATCCGAAGATGCTTTTGAAAAAAATTTTGAAGGAGAAGCATTAGACAAAATAAAAAGCTCTATAAACGATTTTGTTTTACAAGGAAAGATAAACAAAAAATATCAAAATACTAGGTTAGTAGACAAACTTCAATCAGTTAAAAACTTAGGATCTAGAAATCCTCTATACACAATTGTGCTTTGTTCTAATTCAAAAGAACCAACAGATATTGCAAAATCAAGACTTGAAGAATTTATTACCGAAACAAACAACAGTGCAGCCGGTGAGTATATTTCTATTGAATATCTTCACCTAGACCGAATAACTAAAGAGTTAATCGCACCTCAACAACAAAGATTGATTGATATAAACCTACAAACTTCTGGAAAGTTCCTAACTGAAGATACTGGAAATGTTCGATTATTTGTTGGGGCTGTAGAAGCACAGATTCTAGCAAGTCTTGTAGAGCAATATGGTAATGATTTGTTTGAGAAAAATGTTAGAGGATTTTTGGGGTCAAATAGTTTAAATAAAAATATTATTCGTACAGCAACAACAGAACAAAGCCCTTACTTTGTATACATGAATAATGGTATAACTTTAACATGTGAAAGATTTACACATTCTCCAACATCTAACTCTCCATTACTAGAAATAAAAAACGCTCAAATTGTTAACGGTCAACAAACAGTTAGATCTTTACACCAAGCAAGTAAATCAGATGAATTAAAACCCGATGTGAAAGTTTTAATAAGAATAGTAGAGACTACCAACGCCGACTTGTTAAATCAGATAATTGAAGCAACAAATAGTCAAACAAAAGTTACTTCTAGAGATTTACATTCAAACGATGAAGTACAAAGACTTATAGAGGAGCATCTAAAAACAAAAGGTTTTTTCTATGAGGCTAGGAAAAATAAATATAAAGGTAAGGATGTATCAAAAAGGGTTGATGCTGAGATCGCAGCACAGTCTTATTATTCAATTTTTTTTGAACAACCAGCTATAGCTAAGGATAAGAAAAAACTATTATTTGGTGATAAGTACGATGAATTGTTTAATCAATACACAAAATCTGAAGATATACTTTACAGTTTTAAACTACTAAGAACTGTTCAAAAATTAAATAATCAAGATAAATATACTAAATTTACATTTCTAAACGATGCGACTTTACATATTATTACTTTAATGCAAAAAATATCTGGCAAATTTGATTTTGATAATGACGAAGACATAACGACTAGTTATGAAAGGGTCTTAAAAGCATTAAAAATAGTTGTTGATGAAAGAGCAAAAGAAGAGGGTGATAAGTACGAACATAGGAGAACATTTAAAGACCCAGAAACATACGGTAGGGTTGTAGAGGTTTTATTAAAAAAATAAAATTAATAAACTAGCAAGAACGGCCCTAGTTAATCTTTGCTAAATGAAAAAATGCTTGTTCGGTTTCTTTGTCGAGGGTATTTGTTACAAAAACCATTATTTCGGTAGTGAGTCCGAAATCTTTTTTGATATTTGTGAAGAGATGTTCATAAGGGAAAGGGGAAACCCAGACACTATTTTTCAAACACATAAAACCAGCCTTCTTTAGAAGGTAACGAAGTGACTCTCTTTCATCTTTTCGAGTCTCTGGAAGATCAAGTATTATGATGCGCCATTTACCATCCCATGATGGACTAACTAAGCCATTATCATTATCAAGTTTCAGACTATTTAGCTTCTTTTTACCTTCTTTTGTCAGTCTAGCGTATTCATTTTGTCCAGAAAAACTTTGTTCTACTAACCCAGTCTCTAGAAGCCCCTTTAAAGAGCGAGAAATGGCCATTTTAGAGCTTTTTTTGTCCTTTTGAGTACTTACTCGTTCCACTATCTCAGGCACTGAAATAGCCGGCTTTTCAGCTAATAGTTTCAATATTTTCTTCGAGAATGAAGGTTTTATTGACATAGTAATATCGTATCAGCTATACTCTTTATATACAAGTATTTCGCGACCGCAAAATTTATGTATTTCTGCACAAAATACTTGCGTTTTTATAAACTTTTAATTTTAAAACAAAACTATGGGAAAAATAATTGGAATTGACTTAGGAACTACAAACAGTGCTGTCTCTATCATCGAAGGAGGACAGCCAAAAATTATTGAAAATATTGAAGGTTCACGAACTACTCCTTCTATTGTTGCTATTGGAAAAAATGGTGACAGACTTGTTGGCTTGCTTGCCAAAAGACAATCAGTAACAAATCCACAAAATACTATCTACGGTATCAAGCGTTTTATGGGTCACAAATATGACGACCATGGTATGGAAAAAGTTATAAAGACTTCACCTTTTAAGGTTTCAAAAGATGCCAACGGTGGCGCACTTATAAAACTTGCTGACAAAGACTATAGACCAGAAGAAATCTCTGCTATGATTTTGCAAAAGATCAAAGCAGATGTTGAAGCAAAGACAGGTGAGAAAATAACAGAAGCTATCATCACTGTTCCTGCATATTTCAACGATGCACAAAGAAAAGCTACGAAGGATGCTGGTGCTATTGCAGGTCTTGATGTGAAGCGCATCATCAATGAACCAACAGCAGCAGCACTTGCTTACGGATTTAACACTAAAAAAAATGAAAAAATAGTTGTTTATGACTTTGGAGGTGGAACATTTGATGTTTCAGTTCTTGAAGTAACAGAAGATGTTATTGAAGTTAAATCTACAGATGGAGACTCACTCATGGGTGGACGAGATATTGATTTGGATATTATCAACTGGATTGCTGAAGAATTTAAAAAGTCATCAGGTATTGATGTTTCCAAAGATCCTCTTGCTTTACAGAGACTAGATGAAGCAGCAGAGAAAGCCAAGATTGAGCTCTCTACAACTACAGAAACAGAAATAAATATTCCGTTTATTACTTCAACTGATGCTGGACCTCAACACTTACTGTTGAAAATGACTCGTGCAAAGCTTGAAGAATTAGCTGATGAGTTTATTGCTCGTTCTATTGAGATAACAAAACGAGCTATGGATGCTTCTCCGTTTAAAGTAGGAGATATTAATGAAATCATTATGGTTGGAGGTCAAACTCGAATGCCAAAGATTGTTGAAGAAGTTAAGAAGCTCTTTGGTAAAGAACCAAATCGTTCTATCAATCCAGATGAAGTTGTAGCTCTCGGTGCTGCAGTTCAAGGTGGAGTTCTTCAAGGAGATGTTCGTGATGTTTTACTTCTTGATGTTATCCCTCTATCTCTAGGTATTGAAACTATGGGAGGCGTAGCAACAAAACTTGTTGAAAGAAATACGACTATTCCTTCATCAAAGTCTCAAGTCTTCTCAACTGCTGCTGACAATCAAACTTCTGTAGAAATTCATATCGTTCAAGGTGAGCGACCAATGGCGGGAGATAATAAATCTATTGGGCGATTTGTCCTAGAAGGTATTGCTCCAGCACCAAGAGGTATTCCTCAAGTGGAAGTTTCTTTTGATGTGGATGCCAATGGTATTTTGGCTGTAAAGGCAAAAGATAAAGCAACCGGCAAAGAGCAGTCTATCCGCATCGAAGCTTCTTCTGGGCTTTCTGCAGATGATATTGAAAAAATGAAAAAAGATGCAGAGCTTCATGCAGATGAAGATGCTAAGAAAAAAGAATTGGTAGATACAAAAAATACTGCTGATCTAACTATCTTCACAGCAGAAAAAGCTCTTACAGAACACAAAGAGCACATAACAGAAGACATCAAAACTGCTGTAGAAGATAAAATCAAAACACTTAAAACCACAAAAGAAGGTGATGACAAAAGTGCTATCGAAACTGCAATTCACGAACTCTCTACAGAAATGCAAAAGATAGGTGAAGCAGTTTCAAAGGCTAAACCAGAAGAAGGTACTGAACCAAAAGAAGGGGGAGTAAAAGACGCAGAAGCCGAAGAGACGTCTGAGGAAAAATCAGAATAAACAATACTTGACAGTTTTCAAGTAACATGCTATCTTATATCTAGAATTTAATGGGTTAGTAAGTAAAAGGGGTTCCAGCCATGGAACCCTTTTTTTGTAGCTTATTTACAGCTTTGTGATACAATCTTGGGCATGAATAAGAAGCGAAAAATTGCAGCAAAGAAAAAGCGAAAGGCTGATGGTAAAACAGTAAATCTAAGACATAGATAATTTTTCTATGACTATACTAAACTCCGAAAAGTATAGCGTTGTCTCATTTGATCTCGACGGTACTATAACTGAAAGTCGACAACCCATAGAGCCCTACATGGTAAATCTTTTAAATAAGCTCACTGAAAAAGTGTTGGTTGTTATTATATCTGGAAGTTCATTTAAAAATCTTTTAAACCAATTAGATCTATTTCTAAATCAAGAAAATAAAGAAATATTTAAAAACATACTTCTAATGCCAGCTAATGGTAGCGAGACTTATATCTATAAAACTACAAATTGGGAGATTTCTGATTCTGAAACTATGGGGAATGAAACTAAGAGTAAAATTATTGAAGTTTTAGAAAAATTAATAGATTCAAAAAATTTTAATATTCCAGAGATGGAAGTAGGCACTAAAATTGAAGATAGAGGAACTCAAATATCTTTTGCAGCACTTGGTATAGATGCTTCGATAGAAGAGAAAAAACTTTGGGACCACGATCAAGAGAAAAGAAAAAAGATAGTAAACTTTATAAAGCCACTACTTCCTGAAACTGACATTTTTATTGCTGGAACTACAACAATAGATATTTTACCGAAAGGAATAACAAAAGGAGTAATGTTAAGAAAAATGTTATCAAAAAGAACTCTCCTTGATACTGACTTACTATTTATTGGGGATGCACTATTTGAAGGAGGGAATGACTACGAAGTAAAAAAGGAGGGATTTAATACCATTTCAACAACAGGACCAAAAGAGACAGCAAAGATTATAGAAAGTATCTTAGAGAAGTAAGACTACTTATACTTGTGGTCGTGTTTATTATTTAATATTGGTATATAGCATTTATCTGTATATTCTTTCATAACCCTATTGGTTGAAAAATGTTCCTCTATAAGAGACCTAGAATTTTTCATACGAGATAGCCATTTAGAATTACCTTGATCAAGAATATGACTATAATACATAGGCAAGATTTCTTCTTCAGTTATATCAAGCATTTTTTTAGATAAATTTTCTGATTCATTTAAGACCCAGCCACAATCATTAACATCAACTTCAGCAATCCATCCATCTTTTGTAGAAAATGGAAGAACTCCATTTAATGCGGCCTTCATTCCGCTTGTACCACACGCCTCTCTACCTATCTCGGGAGTATTAAGCCATACATCACAACCAGCGACCATCAAAGTAGCTATATCGATATTATAATGTGGCAAGAAAACAGCAACACCAGAAAGCTTTTCACTTATAATATTTTTGAGCTGTGCTAATAACTCATTATGGTGAACATTATTTGTTGGTCCTGAAAAAACAATTCTAAAAGGTTTATCACTATTTTGAGCTAATGCTACAAATCTTTCGACATCTTGAATAAAAGCAAGAGGTTGTTTGTATGGAACCATACGACGCCCCCAACCAAAAAGTAATGTGTTTTCATCCCAAAGTTCTCCAGTTTCTTCTTTTATATATTGTAATAATTTCTTTTTATTTTCTTGGTGCAATCCCCATATATTTATACTGTCACTAATTTTGTCCCATCTAGGAATATAAATACCGTTAGTAATATTATCCATTTTATATTCAGGCCAAACATTTTGAGCTTCTTTGCCATGAAGAATACTGACAGAATTAGCTATAGAAGAAAATCTAAAAGAAAACATAGTCATTGAAAATAGTTTCGGATCATCTGTTATACCCATAGATATAATCTCGTCAGTCGTAACACATATCTCTTTTGCATAACCATCTAATGCTTTAGCAATACTATCAACAGCAAAAATCTCTTGCCCAGCAGCAACCAATGTGTGATTGGTAAACAAAATATGTTTACTCGCATAACTACAAGCTGTACTAAAATCAACACGCTGATGTATCATTTCATGATTGACTAGTTCTAATGCCAAAAAAGCACTATGTCCTTCATTGAGGTGATAGACACTAGGATGTAACCCTAACAAATGCCTGAGAAATCGAAATCCTCCAATACCTAAAAGTATTTCTTGTTTCAAACGCAACTCTCTATCTTCTACATATAATTGCTCAGTAATAAGTCTGTCTTCAGCGGTATTTTGTTCAACATCAGTATCAAGCAAGTAAACATTAGCTCCATTTTCATTCCAGTGCCATATCTGAAAATATATTTGCCTACCACTAATAGGTATAGAGATTACAACAGGAGACTCCTTTACTGAAATAATTTTAATCTCTTTATTGCTTTCCGAATTATTGGTAATAATGTCGTTTTGTCCTTTTTTATACAAAAGACCAATAAAAACTATTGGTAGATCTTGCTCTGCAGACTCTTTCACAATATCTCCAGCTAGTATTCCTAAGCCCCCAGCATATATTGGTAGGGTAGGAGATAGTGCATATTCGGCTGAAAAATAAGCAACTGGATTTTCTTTTAGTGTTTTATAATCTTCTGTTTCTTTAAATTTTGAAGCCCATGTATCTTTGTTTGTTTGCATAATTAATTTATCCTCGTTGTTCTGGCTGTCCGCCTCTTATATGTTTATATTTTTCGGTGTAACGATCAAGTGTCTCTTCGACTTCAAAATTAGGAATCTCTAAACGCAATAACTCTATAGCATGTACTGCATCATAAATATCATTTTTTGTTTCAATTTTGTAAATTGCATCACGCCACAAAATAGCTTTTTCATATTCACTGTTAGAAGAAGCTTTTTTCTCTAATGATTTTAACATATCCATAAATGCTTCATATATCCCTTGTTCAACACCACCTTTTTCAAATGTCCTTTCTTTGAAAGGTATTTTTACATTGTTTTGTTGCCCTGCCATCATTTTATAAATTTTGCCGCTTCTTTTCCATTGAAATGCTGTTGAGACAATTTTTTCATATAAATCCAAAGCTTTGTTTTTATCTTCTTGGCTAACCTTAACAATAGACCTAACTATTGATAAATTAGCAAAAGCTCCTTGTTCTATTTCTTCTAAACTCCACCATGGTTTTGCAGATGCCCACCAAAAGTGATCTGACGCTAAAGCTTGGTCTAGCATACTTCTTATTTTTTTATATTCAGGATCTGCTTCAGACATTAGTTTTACAGATTCTTGCGCCAAATTAACCAAAGACCATTGCCAAGTGTGTATTTGATTTTCTGGATCAGACCATGATAAAAACTGAATGCCATTTTCAATATCAGACTGACTAGAAGCCCAGGTTGAAGCAATAGGGACAACCTCATCTGAAACAGGGAAGCTTTCTACTAATTCTGAAATCTTAACTAATTCAAAATCAGGGGAATCAAAAATTTCAAAAAGTAATTTTTCAAGACCTGGACGATGGTGACCAAAAGTTTCTCCATCCATAGCTGTTAACAAATATGATTTATTATCCAACTCTTCTCCAAGTGCACTAACTAAAGATTGAGCCGAACGAACCATAGAACTCATTATAAGATTACTCGGCCTTCTTTCTCTAAAGAAAACCTTAAGATCTGTACCTTTTAATCTATGGATACCCTCATATGAAAGTTGTTCAGTCTTACCATTAAAACTAATCTCATCTAATATTATCCATTCAAATCCTAGCTCAGCTATTATTTTCCCAACCTCTTCATCATAGGCCATCTCTGGTGGGAAAAAACCTTTAGGTTGGAAATCATTTCCTAAATATTTTTGAAGAGTTAGGGTATTAATTTTTATCTGACGGATAACTTCTTCTTTAGTTAAAAATGGTAAGAGTGCATGGTACTTTGCAGTTCCAGTAATCTCTAGTCTTCCTTCGTCAACTAATTTTTTAATAATATCAATAACATCTGAGTATCCATTTTCATCTAATAACTCAAAAAGAGCACCAGTGATATTGATAGTCATCTTAACTTTTGGATTGTTAAGCATTTCGGAGAATATTGGTCTATAACTTTGGTGTACTACCGCTTCCAAAATATCAGGCTGTTGATTTGCAGGTTGATATATATGTAAAAAGTTGGCCCATTTCATAATGTACTATTTATTAAATTGATTAAGAGCCCTTTCAAAAAGTTTTATGTATTCTTTTGCTGACTTTTCCCAAGAAAAATTTGTTCCCATAGCTCTCTTTTGTATTTCTCTCCAAACTTTTGGATACCTATATGTCTCATAAGCCCTAACAAAAGCCCCAAACAATGCATAGTGATCATAAGCTTCAAAAACAAAACCTGTTCCAAGATTATTTTTTAAGTCGACATCTTCAACGCTATCTACTAGTCCTCCAACATGACGAACAATAGGAACAACACCGTAACGCATTGCTTCCATTTGAGTAAGACCAGATGGTTCAAACCTAGATGGTATTAATATAGCATCAGCTCCCGAGTATATAACATGGGGAAGTATGTCGTCATAAGAGAGGTGAGTAGCAACATTTTTGTATTTTTTATCCAGTTCTTCAAAGAAGGATAAGTACTTAGAATCTCCAGAACCTAAAATAACAAATTGAAAATCAAAGTTATTCAAAAGTGGTTCTACTACCTCCATAACCAAATCAAAACCTTTCTGTTCCGCCAAGCGCCCTACCATAGCAACAACAAAAGTTTCTTTGTTCTCTGGTAAGTTAAATTTTTGTTGTAAGATTTTTTTATTTTTAAGTCTTTCGTTTAAATCTTTAGAGTCGTATTTATATTCAACATAAGGATTAGTCTCTGGATTGTAAGCATCATAATTAATACCATTTAAGATACCAAAGAGTCTGGAGCGTCTCTCTTGCAACAAAGTATCCAAGGTCTCTCCGTATTCTGGACTAGTTATTTCTCGAGCATAGTTAGGGGAGACAGTATTGATAACATCAGCATAGCGAATACCTCGACGCATAAAATTTAATTTCAAGAGCCTGGGGTCTGAAATAGATGGGATTTCTGATTGACCATCATCATAATCAAGTTCGCTAATATGGTGATAGTCGTATGTTCCTTGAAAATGAATATTGTGAATTATAAAAATACTCGCAATAGTAGAGACAATAGGGTCGTCTTTATAATTACACTTCATATAGTTGGCGATTAATCCTCCTTGCCAATCATTTCCGATGATAATATCAGGTTTCCATCCATCTTTACTTTTTGCAAATTCAATAGCTCCACGAGCAAGCAACGCCCACCGAGACGCGTCATCATCATAACCATAAACACTACCTCTTTTTTCATAATACTCTTCGTTCTCAAGAAAATAAGTAATTAAACCTTCTGAAGACGAATACTCTTTAACATTACAAATAATATCTTCGTGTTCTAAATCTGGAACATGCATTTGGTTGACCTTTGTTTTAAATTCAAATTTTTCCTGATCGATAATGCCGTATTTAGGAATAAGTGTTCGAGCATCATGACCTATTTCATTTAAGGCTTTTGGTAGGGCGTATAAAACTTCTCCTAAACCACCAACCTTAACAAAAGGAGCACATTCTGATCCCACAAAAAGTATTTTCATTTTTTTGCCTTGCTTCATAAAATTCATACTAATTTTTCTCAATAATAATGTTTGGTACATTTTTATAATTAGGATTTTTAATAAAATCAGGATTACCATCTTTACTTACTACATAATAAGCAAAACCTCTATTGTCTTTAACTGGCTTATAGTCAGCATGTATTGGCCACGAAGCTTTTTCGTTTTTAGACATTGCCACAGGGCTATCATCAGATGTTACTAACCAAGACTCTCCTATATTAATAATAAGATGTCCTGATTTTGGTGGAACAGTAATAACACTTCCTGCGCTAAAATAAATAGCTTTTATACTCTCTACTTCGTTATCGATCAGTTCTCCACTTGAAAGCTTTTTTCTTTCTTGTAAAAGCATTATTCCTTCACCGGACAAAACTGTATAAATTTCTGGCAATTCATCTACATGATAGTGACCATAAGCCTTTATATACTCACCACCAACATTTCCACTTTCCAGTACTGTGATATTTTTTTTCTGACTTCCACCTCGAATCATATAATAGTGAACATTTGGTCCTGAGCTTTCAGGAGACATCAAAACATCTTTCATCTCTTCATGAGTGCGTACAGCCATGATGTCTGTCTTATGCAAAGTATCCATAGTGAATAAATTGTAACACGGGAAGCCTATATAAATTATTTATTTGAGCGATACAAAATAGAAAAAATGTGTTATAATATGCAAATAATAAAGGTTTTTGTAACAAATATACTTATCAAAATATGTCAAAAGATTATTACAATATATTAGGAGTCGATAAGTCAGCTTCAAAAGATGAAATAAAAAAAGCTTTTCATAAAATGGCTCATAAATATCATCCTGATAAATCTGGTGGGGATGAAGCTAAATTTAAAGAAGTAAATGAAGCTTATCAAACTCTTCATGATGATCAGAAGCGTGCTGGCTATGATCAGTTCGGTAGCGATGGACCACAAATGGGTGGCTTCGGTGGACAATCAAGCGGCTTTGGTGGCTTTGACTTTTCTGGATTTAATCAAAGTGGTGGTTCCGGTGAAGCTTTCGAATTCGACCTAGGAGATATGTTTGGAGGGATGTTCGGTGGCGGACGACAAGCGCGCAAACCTCGAGGAAACGACTTACAAACATCTATGACTATTGATTTCAAGGATTCTATTTTTGGAATTGAAAAAGAACTCAAAGTTACCAAGCCTTCTGTTTGTAATACATGTAAGGGAGACGGTGCAACGCCTGGAACAAAGCTTGAAACTTGTAGTACTTGTAATGGTAACGGAGTAGTTCGAAATATCCAACGAACAATCCTTGGTTCTATCGCTACAAATCAAACTTGTACCAAATGTGCCGGCTCAGGAAAAATACCAAAAGACCCATGTAAAACTTGTCGTGGAACAGGAGTCGTAAACGACACTCGCACTATCAAACTCTCTGTTCCTGCAGGTATCCAAAATGGCGAGACGCTAAGACTCTCAAGTATGGGTGAAGCTGTCCAAGGCGGACCTTCTGGAGACTTATATGTACACATCACAGTCACGCCTCACAAAACTATTGCTCGAAAAGGTGCTGACCTCTATACAAACCTAGACATCAAACTCACTGATGCATTACTTGGCGCACAATACGCCGTTGAAACTCTTGATGGTTCTATGCCTATAGCTATACCTTCTGGAACAAAAATAGGAAGCACTGTTGTACTCAAAGACAAAGGTGTACCGATAAATAAAAACAAAAGAGGGAGTTTCGTAGTAAATCTAAATATCAAACTCCCAGAAAAACTTTCAAAAGAAGCTAAAGCTATTATTGAACAGTTGAAAAACGAAGGAATATAAAAATTAATGCTCGTGCTTATGAGTATGAGGAAGTAGGTGAGAGAGCACACAGCCCATAACTCCACCAAGGACTATGAACTCAAGTATTGAGGAATGACTCTCTGTTATCGCACTTGCGACTCTAGGAACAAAGAAGTAAATACATATCACGCCAAGTGTAATACTAGAATACATTTGGTAGCGAACATTATAAAAATGCTTTTTAACTTCTCCCCATAGAAATACATAGTCCATGGCAACATGAACAAGTATCCAAAATAGTACAACTGAGGTGAAAGAAAATCCAAGCGAAGCATATTCAATAGCTTCTATGGTCATGTGAGCTACAAGAAAAAGCAAGCTTATGACATGGCTAGTACGGTGGGAGACCAAAGCTACAACAAATCCTAGTGCTAGAAAAGGCGCAAGGCTCCAAGAAATACCTGTTTCAAAAACATGTACTAATAAAACACCTAGATATAAAGCCAAAAAAATTTTCCAAATATATTTCTTCATAGTTATACACCATCATAACATTGACCGACATACTTTAAAATAGTTATAATATTAAGCGAATTAAGTCCAATTCTAAACTCTTTTTAAAAATAGCAAGTATGATAATAAAAAATATTTTTATTGCTTTTGTTGCGGGTATTATTATAGGGTTAATACTAGGAGTAGTATTTAAAGTACATGGTTGGTGGTGGATGACACTACTATCTTTTTACACAGTATTAATAATAGCTGGATATAAAAGAAATGAAAGAATAGAAAAAATACAAAACAATTGACATCCAGTTTTAATTTATAACTGGATGTTTTTATTTTTTAAAACAAAAAACTAGCAAGAACGGTTCTTGCTAGTTTTGATTTCATTTTCTTAACTTTAACCAATCTCTTTTGAAAACTGAAAGTAGTACTTGATCATGGTATTTTCCATCACGATAATGATGTCTTTTTAAAACACCTTCTACTTTGTAACCACAATTTTGATTATGCTTGATACTTCCTTTGTTTTTTGCAAAAGCATCACTACATATCTTACGGAGATTAAGAGTCATGAAAGCATACTCCAACAAAAGCATTTTTGCTTCTCTGGCATACCCTTTGTTCCACTCTTCTTTTGCGCCAAGCATAGAACCTGTACAAGCTATACCGCTTACATAATCAATACGATGTAGCCCCATAGTACCAAGGAATTTATTGTCTTTTTTCAAAACAACAGCTAAGACAATGTTGTTAGGGTTTCTCGAAGAAACTCTTTTTATCCATTCTTCTTCGTCTCCTTTAGATAAAGGGTAAGTACTTGATAGATATTTCCTAACATCAGGGTCATTAACAAACCTTTGAACTAAACTCAAATCACTAAGATCAAGTGGTCTTAAGTAGAGTCTTTTGCCTTGCAAGAAAATTACCGGGGTTTTCTTTTTCATAATTTTAATTTTTAAAGTTAAATAATAAAAGAACAACCGACTCATCATGAGCCGGTTGTTATACAAGATTGAGAAATAATTACTTATTTATACAAATACCGGACCACGAGAAAAAGCGACAGGGAAGTGAGCTCCTGACCAAACTTGTTTCATATTAGTTTGTATACATAAATAATGCATAAGCCATATAATACTATATTTTTTGTTTTTGTAAAGTTTACTAGCAAGAACGGTTCTAGCTAGTTTGAGACTATAAAGATTGACAAAAGGGTATAAATATGCTATTATATGGATATAGTTCTTTGAATGTTTTAGTTGGTTTTCCAGAGTTTCTGAAGGGGGTTTTGGTAAATCAACTAAAATGCAAAATAAAATAATAAATTTAGGAATGCTAAACGCAAGACTCGGTTCAGCAATATTTAAGAATATAGAAAAATTAATTCAATTATTTAAATTCACTGAGGATGTAAGAACCTATCAGTTCAGCCACGAAGAAGCTTCTACACATCTTCAGCGTATTTTTACTAATTATAATGGAGGTCTATTAATTGAACCATCATTCTTAAATGAAGAAAATTACCTCGCAATAAGAGAAGGAGTAGTTGTTGAAATCAGAGGAACTTGGTGTTCAAAATCAACTATTATACGAGTTAATAAAACATCAACAGTAGAATCCGTTCTATACGATATTAACCCTTGTAATGGATTGGACAGTTACAGGATGTACCAACATTCACAACCTTATCCTTCCTGGATAAAACATTGATCTTAATTTAATGACCCCGTATTAATAAAACTAATACGGGTTTTTTTATTCGTAAATTCTTGCTAGAATATAGCTATATATGGCATCGCTTGAAGAGCTTCGAGAGGAGCGACTTAAAAAGAGACAAATTCTCGAAGAGAAGGGTTTTGATACCTATCCTGCCAAAAGCACTCGAACACACACTATTTTTGATTTCAACATAGCTTTTGATACTTTGGCGGAGTCTAAGGAGGTAGTTACTATTGCAGGTAGAGTAATGAGTCAAAGAGGTCAGGGAGCGCTCGCTTTTGCTGACATGTTCGATGGAACGGGAAAAACTCAATTATTCCTGAAGTCAGATGAAATGGATTCTGATATTTATACTCTTTGGAATGACACTACAGATGTGGGTGACTTCGTTGAAGCGACCGGTATTGCTTACCTTACAAAGCGTGGAGAGAAAGCACTCTTTGTAAGTGATTGGAAGATGCTAACCAAAAGTTTACTTCCGCTTCCTGAAAAGTGGCACGGCATCACAGATCCTGACGAAAGATATCGTAAGAGATATTTGGATATCCTTACTGATCCAGAACTTCAAGACCTCTTTTATAAGAAATCACAATTTTGGGAAGTCACTAGAAACTTTATGAAAGAAGCAGGTTTTCTAGAAGTAGAAACTCCGACTATCGAAGTCACTACTGGTGGAGCCGAGGCCAATCCTTTCAAAACTCGACACAATGACTTTGATATTGATGTCTTTATGCGTATCTCGGTGGGGGAGCTTTGGCAAAAGCGTTTGATGGCGGCAGGTTTTGCCAAGACTTTTGAAATAGGAAGAGTATATAGAAATGAAGGCTCTAGTCCTGACCACTTACAAGAATTCACAAATATGGAATTCTATTGGGCATACGCTGACTATGAAATGGGAATGGATATAGTTGAAAGACTTTATAAGAAGATAGCAGTGGATGTATTTGGAAAAACAGAGTTCACAACCCGTGGACATACTTTTGATCTCAACGATACTTGGAAAAAGATTGATTATGTAGAAGAAATAGAAAAACAAACTGGTATCAATGTACTAGATGCAAGTGATGCCGATATGAAAGCCAAACTTGATGAACTCGGCGTGAAGTACACAGGAGAGAACAGAGAGAGACTGACAGACACACTTTGGAAGTATTGTCGTAAATCTATCTCTGGTCCTGCATTTCTCGTGCGAGTACCGAAACTTGTTTCGCCACTGGCAAAAGCTTGTACTGATGACCCAAGAGTGACTGAGCGTTTCCAAGTACTTCTTGCAGGGAGCGAGGTAGGAAACGGTTTTTCTGAACTAAATGATCCTATAGACCAAAGAGCTCGTTTTGAACTCCAACAATCCTTAATAGAAGCAGGGGATGAAGAAGCTATGATGCCTGAATGGGAATTCGTAGAGATGCTAGAGCACGGCATGCCACCGACCTGTGGCTTCGGCTTCGGCGAAAGACTCTTTGCTTTCCTTGTCGACAAACCCCTCCGCGAAACACAACTCTTTCCACTACTAAAACCTAAAAATGAGTAGTATGAGAGGTGTAATTTTTATTATTACAAAGCCAGATAAAACATTCCTTCTACAACTTCGTGATGGTAACTCAAAAAAGTTTCCTTGGACATGGTGTTTTCCTGGAGGATCTTCTGAAAATAACGAGCAACCTCAAGAAACAGTTATTCGGGAAGTAAAAGAAGAATATAATATTGATTTAAATAGAGAGAATATAAAATACTTAACAAATTTTCCAGACGAAAATAATAGTGTTTACATTTGCCATGTAGAACAAGATTGTAAACCAAAACTCCAAGAGGGTGCTGATATGAAATGGGTTACAATAGAAGAACTCAAGCAAATTGAACTAGGTTTTGATCAAAAGCCTTTAATAGAATTGTTAGAGAATATATTATGAAAATCACAGAGGAGCATATAGGATACACTGGGATAAAATATATTCTTGAATACCAAGATACTGATTCTTTTGATGAATTACCGCTTGATAGATGCAAGCAGTGTTATGGTGTATGTTTTTATGAGGATAAAATATTTATAGGTTACGATGGGAATAAAAACTTCTGGGGACTAGTTGGCGGATCAGTTGAAGAAGGAGAATCTTTAGAGCAAACACTGGGAAGAGAAGTCCGAGAGGAATCTAATACAGAAATTTTAAACTTTATACCTATTGGATACCAAAAAGTGACAAACACTGAGAATGATAAAAATTTTTACCAACTCCGCTACGCTTGTTTGGTTAAACCATACGGGCCTTTTATCGCAGACCCTGCTGGTTCTGTAACTGAAATTAAACTTATTGACCCGAAAGACTACAAGCAATATTTTGATTGGGGTAAAATAGGAGAGAGAATTATAAACCGAGCTATAGAACTAAAAGAAAAATTATGAAAATAACAAAATTTGAACAATCTGATTTTAATGCTTTAGAAAATTTAAAAATAAAAGCATGGAGTTCTGCTGATAAAGAACATTATGGAGATAATCAACCAAATTTCTTTAAAGAAACATTCACACTTATTGCAAAAGATGATTATGAGGTTGTAGGATATATAACTATTATTTGTGATAGTGGTGTCGCACAAATAGAGCCTCTTATGGTGGATCCTGACAAAAAAGGACAAGGTATTGGATCAGTGCTCCTACAAGAAGCCGAAAAGATAGCAAAAGAAAAAAGCATTCATAAACTTTGGCTTGAAACAGGCAAAGACTGGAAATCAAAAGATTTTTACATAAAGCATGGATATATTATTCGAGTAGAACTTCCGAATCATACTGGTAATTACGACTTTGTTTTAATGGATAAGATGATTTAGTTATGAAAAACGCAATTATAATTCACGGGATGCCGAGCAAAGAAGAATATTTTGATGCTTCTTTACCAAAACCTTCAAAAGCACATTGGATACCTTGGTTAAAAGGCGAACTTGAACAAAAGGGAATCAAAACAGAAACTCCTGAAATGCCAGAGCCTTATGAACCTAAATATGATTTGTGGGTTAGTGAATTTGAAAAATTAAATGTTGATGAAGATACAATCCTAGTAGGGCACTCATGTGGTGGGGGATTTTTGCTACGATATTTTTCTGAACATCCAGAACTTAAACCAAAAAAAATAATACTTGTAGCTCCCTGGATAGATCCAGAACCTCGAGAGCTAGCTACAGGATTTTTTGAATTTGAAATAGATAAAACTCTAACAGATAGAGTAGAGCTTGTTGTATTTTATTCTACAGACGATGATGAAGTATGTATTCGCTCTGCAAACATTATTGAACAAACTCTTCCTAATGCTACATATCACAAGTTCACAGACAAAGGACACTTTACCGAAGGCGACCTTGGTACAAAAGAATTCCCAGAGTTGTTAGAGGAAGTATTAAATTAAATCTTTTATCTCACTCAAATTCTCAACATGTTTCCAAGCGTGCTCTTTGAGAGGTTCATAGTCACCAATTTGGATAGATTTGTTAGTTTTCTTAAATACTTCAATATCGTTCCCACCATCTCCAACCATAATAGTTTCTTTTGGATCTACTCCATGTTCTGCACAAACTCTTTCAAAGATACGTAACTTAGCAGGAGCTTCATCTTTATCATTTGCAATATCTTCAAATGTACCGTCGTCACGAAAAACTATTTCAGAGCAAGTGTAAGACAGATCAATACCCAGACGAGAACGAAAACTCTCTGCTATTTGCTTCATTGTCCCAGATAAAATAATAGTAATATAGCCAGCTTCTTTACAAGCATTTACAAGCTCTTGGGTTTCAGGGCGGGGGACTATAGTCTTTACAAATTCTTCTACTTTATCTTTTGTACACTGATTCTTTTCTCGAAGAATTTTTACTATCATTTCATCCCACTCGGAGTAGGTAAGTAATCCGCGCTTATACCAATCAAACATAATATTATCTTCAGCTTCAGACATACCAAAAGCTAAGTTAAATAAATACCAACTATTTGTCGGTGAAAGAGTTCCGTCTAGGTCAAAAAATATAAGCTTTTTCATGGATTTATTTTAGCACATAAGTTATCCCCAGCTTTTTTCTTGCATGTGAACGATTGTTCACATATAATAAAAACATAGAAGAATAGTAGAAAAAGGCATATGACAACAACACAATATCAAAAATCATTACAAAGAGAATTAGTACAACTAAACCGTCGCATCGATATGATGATCATAAGAGGACAGTCATATGTAGCAGAATCTAGAAAGCACAAAATGCTATTGCGACAACTACGAGCAATGCAAGGGCAAAGCTTCTTTGGCAGACTAACTAGTTCAATGAGTTTCTAATATGACAACCAGTCCACAATTTAAAAAAGCTATACTAAGTAACTTAGAGAGACTCAACTCTCTACATATACAAATAGATAGAAGTGCTACAATATATGATATGAGTCTTAGAGATTATTCAAAACGAATATATTTGAGAAATCAAAAGTCTCCGAGCATATTTCGTCATTTCTTCCTACAGAAAGTTTTCTAATATTTATGAATAGCAACGAACCAACAGAACAATTAAAATCTTTTTATCATTCCGAAAAGCGTATGCCAAGCTACAGTGAAATGATGGATATGTTTGGCTTCAAATCTAAAAATGCTGTTTATAGATTGGTTCAGAAAATGCTAGACGCTGGCATTGTCGCCAAAGATCATTTGGGACGACTTTTGCCAACCTCACTTTTCAATGACATACCAGTTGGTGGACTTGTTAAAGCAGGCTTACCATCATCAGTAGACGCTCAGAGTGAGTCTATTAACCTCAATGATTTATTGATAAGTAAAAAGAGGGAGACTTATATACTAGAAGTAGAAGGACTCTCTATGATAGAAGCTCATATAGAACCAGGGGACATGGTAATAGTCGAAAAGACTAATACTGCCAAAGAAGGTGAGATAGTGATAGCTATGGTAGACGGGGAGCATACTATGAAATATTTCCGTAAAGACAAGTCTGGCAAAGTATATCTAGAACCAGCAAATAAAAGTTTCAAGAATATTTATCCTGAAGAGTCTTTGGAAATAACTGGAGTAGTGAAAGGGGTAGTTAGAAAGTATTAAAAAAAGCCCTTAAAGGACTCTTTTGTTTAACATTTTCTTTTTTTTGTTCAGATTCTTTTCGAGCATTTTCTGCTCTAGGCTTTTCAATGATAATCCAAATTACTAGGATTATCATTGTGGTATAAAAAAATATGTTAAATTGAAGACTATCTCCACTATCTTTTTTCATAAGCTTTTTCTTTTAGAATACTACTATATAAATATTTGTCAATACTATATTTCTGAAAGAATAGGGGACAAAACGGCGCTAATATCTTCATTAGTTATAGTCATGATATAAGGATCCTCAGCAAGCTTTTTCCACGGAGCTACGCTGTCATAACCATATTTACCAAATATAAGAACTGGCGTACCTTCTTCTAGTACTTCATCTTGGTCTGAAAGCTTCCACTGGTCTACCCAATCATAAAACCATTTGGCGTCTGAGGCAGATAGCCTAACACACGAGTGTGAAGCTGGGTAGCCAGGTAATTCGTACTCATGAATACCAATACCGTTAAAATTATCAACATTTACATTCCATTTGAGTATCCATTCATCATTTGAAGTACTTATGACTTCTTTACCTTTCCAGTTAGAATGAAAAAGCTTGCTCATAGTTGGAGTTGATTTCTTGCCGGTACTTATCCCACCAAAACGAACAAGTGCGCCGTACTCATAAGCCCCAAATTCTTGAATTTCCTGAGAGATAAGCATCATTTTAGGCACTTCTTTAAGTTCTGGAATATTTCTAGGAAAAGAAGACAGTGAGAATAGGTCATCATATCTATCTGGATAAACAAAGGTCATACCTTTTTGAAAATGTTTCTGGTCTATTCTATTTAGAGACAAAACAGCGTCTAAATTTTCAAATCCGATTAATTCTGTAGCTTCTTTGGCAGGATTTTCTGAATCAAGAACAACAGATGAGTACTTAACTGGTTTTATTTCAGGTTTAATAACTTCATGGACTATATCAGGAATTACAGGGATACTGCCTACTTTTGAACCACTATTCTTATTGAGAATAAAAATAACACCAATGACTACTACCAACGAAACAGCAATATTTATGTATATTTTTTTCATGTTTATATCTATATTATATATGAAACTGATGCGCTATAATAGATTATATGAAATTAATCACACTTAATACCTGGGCGGGAAGAGTAAAAGAGCCTTTTGAAGCATTTTTGAAATCACATGCTCCATTTACTGATATTTTCTGTTTTCAGGAAATATACAATGACCTCGATGAATCTTTAGAAACAAATATTGATGAGGAAAATCGTAACATGCATATATTAAAAGAAATTACTGAAGTGCTTCCTGATTTTGATGTTTATTTTTGTCCTGTAATTGAAAATGTATATGGTATAGCTATATTTCTTAAAAAGGAATTTGAAGTTGTAGCCAGCGGAGAAATTATGCTCTATGAAAACCCGAACTTTACTTCTTTTGAAGATACTGAAGATCACGACAGGAAAATGCAATGGGTTCATATCAAAAAAGATAGAAAGGATGTAATTATTATGAATGTTCACGGACATTGGGATGCTGTAGATAAAAAGATAGATACTCCAAATAGGATTGAACAATCTCAAGCTATTATTGATTTTATTGTAAAAACAGGATCTATACCTAAAATCCTAGTAGGAGACTTCAATTTACTTCCTGAGACAGAAAGTATAAAAATGATAGAACAAAACTTCATAAACCTTATTACTAAATACAACATTCCATCAACTCGTACAGAACTGTATAAAGGGGATCTTAAACACGCCGATTATGCTTTTGTTTCGAATGAAATATTGGTTGAGAAATTTGAGGCCTTGCCCGATGTTGTCTCTGACCATGTACCACTATCACTATCATTTGATGTATTTTAGGCAAAAAGTCTAAAATTTGACAAATATTATAATATATTGTCTTTTGAAGAGTAAGTGAGCAATATATTTTTTTTGCAGTAGTATATTGATTATATGAACAACATCACCAACAGAACCTTGCTGACAGCCATGATTATTATCGGGGCTATTATAGCTATTATGATAGTGCCTCTATACCCGAACAAAGTAGGTGTTTTAAATACTAGAAACCTAGGTGCTACAGCCTATATAGATAATAACGACTATGCATATACAGGAGGAGCTTACTTAAATACAAACTATCCAGTAACAGCCTTCCGAACAAGTGCTACAGACACAATTACAACAACTCAAGTTGTACCCCAGACTACAAGCTACACAACTTATACTTATTCATACCCAGAAACAACAACTCAAAATTATCCTTATGGAAATGATGGTATATCTGTATACGACTCATACGGATGTAAAGCTGGTGCTAACTATAGCGTAACAACAGGACAACCTTGTTATGGCTACAACAATAACAATAACTACAATCCTTACAACTATAATTACAACAATAACAATGGCGGATACTATAGTAATGGAGTTTATGTAGATTATCGTGGTTGTGGTACAGGCATCATCTACAGCGTGACAACAGGTCAGCGTTGTTAAAAAATAAAACCCTCCTGAGAACAGGAGGGTTTTTGGTCGAATACTCTTTGACCTCTAAAGGACTGACCTTAAGAATACCAAATAAATATAAATTAGCAAATAAAAATTAATATATCTTATATTAGGTCAAATTTTATAAAAATTAGCAGGGAAGTGGTAAAAGTGGGTTTTTGGGGTTGGATCAATATATGACCTTTTTTGTATAAATAATATATCCTTCTAGAAAATTATTTATAAATATTTTGACTTCAATGTATAAGAAAGTTGATATATGTATCAAGTCTCAAAAATTCAAAATAAGCCCTAGAAGTGTATGGTTATGATATGGGCCTTATTTACTCAGTATGAGTTACCGTAAAGATATATTGTGCGACACTATTACAATTTATAAGCACCACTCCCCGAATGGACAAACTACTGAAATGTGGCAATGCATCTATTGAACTCTTTCACTTGAGAATTGTAATTATTAATTTTTTGTTTTGATACTTGAAGTTTACTATTATAGTCATCAACATTTTTATTAAACAGTTTTATATTTTCAGAATAGTTTGGACTAGATGATGCGCCTGGTGCTTCAAGTGCTCTTTTTAAAATATTTATAGTACTCTCCTCCCCTTTAAGCTCGTTATTTGTAACATCTATATCTGTCTTTAATGATTGGTCTATACTTGGGCAAACAGATCTATTGGTACCAAAATGCTGAACAGCGAACCAAACTTCATCGCCTTTATATAAAGCTCTCTTTACTGAGACACCTATATCTTGATAATTTTTATTTAAAATATTAGCTCTATGTCCAGGGCTATCCATCCAAGCTTGTACTATTTCTGCAGAATTAGAAAATGTCCCTAATGCCAAGTTCTCTCCCATAACAACATAGTCATACCCAACCTTGGTACCCAAATCAGAAACACTGTCACCGTTTGGAGATTGATGTTCAAAATATTGCAAAGCTATCATGTCGTCAACTTTTAAATCGGCAGAATCACTTAGTAAATTGTTCGTAGATAATGGTGGGAGTCCAGCTAAAACTCTTTCTTTGTTTGTAAGCTCTATAATATCTACAATATTTATTTTTAGTTCCGCAGCTTGCTTAATAGAGACTTTGCTAGAGAGAATACTACGAGGACCATCTATCCCTTTGATTTTGTTTGCGGTAATCCACAATAGCGGAACTCCTACAAAAAATATTAAAATGAGTAAAATTCTTTTTAGCATGATCCTTTACTATACCCTTGTAGAGTAGCATCTTCTACACTTTGAAACCAAATATAATTTTCTGGTTTTATCCGACTTGTACCAGAACAGCCTGGAGTGTAGTACTTAGTACCATTTTTTGAACCGACAAACATTCCCCTAACTTGATCAGAACTCGATACCTCTACAGTAGCTGGTGTATCCAAATTATCTTCTTCAGGTATTTTTTTTTCTTCCATTACAAAAGAGATTTTTTGTTTATCTAAAACAGTATTTGGGCAAGAAAAAGTTATACTTTCAGACTCTGATATGTTTCCTCTTCCCTCTTGAAAGCCTAGATAAAAAGAAAGACCTATTGTAATTACTAAAAATAATAGGAAAAGTAGTGAATAATATTTTTTAACAAATACTTCCATAATAGCTAAATTATACCTGAAAAAGCTTAAATTGTAGCTAAAAAGCCTTAAAATAAGCCTAAAATTGACAAAAAACTCCCCTATTGAGAAATATCCTTATTTTATTGACATAAATGCTTATTCGCGATATATTATGTGTCTAATTAATATTATTTCTTAAGAATATGGCACATAAAAAGCAAGGAGCGGCATCGAAAAACTTAAAAGATTCAAATCCACAATATCTTGGTACTAAGATATATGATGGTGGTCATGCTACAGCAGGTGCTATTATTGTGCGCCAAAGAGGGACAAAAATCATGGCGGGTGCTAATGTAGGCGTTGGGAAAGACCATACTTTATTTGCTCTTAAAGAAGGAGTAGTAAAATTTTCAAATAAAAGAAAACTAAACTTCGATGGTACTACTAGTACTAGAAAAGCTGCAAATATAATAATCGCATAGTAAATAAAAACCCTTACAAAAGTAAGGGTTTTTATTTACTCTTTTATAACACTGATAGAAATACTTTTTTGATATTCCCCTTCTTTAATTAAAACTTCATAAGTTCCTATGTTTTTTATAGGGCTCTCTAGTATTATATTTTTTGTAGAAATACTTATACGGTGTTCAAGTAAAGATTCAACTATATTAGTTTCGTCTATTTTAGAAAAAAGATGCCCTTGTTCGTTAGCCTTAGCTTTTATTTCCAAAGTAGTGTCCGGCAAAGTATTGATAGCTTTTTCAAGAAGTTCGTGTTGTAAAGCCTTTGAATCAGCCTCAGATTTATTTTTACGATTTAAAGACTCTAAGTTTTTTACTGTTGCAGGTATAGCGAGCTTGTTCGGAAAAAGAGCATTAGCCGCATATCCATCACTAACACTGACAATATCTCCTTTCTTCCCTACCTTTGGTACTGATTTTGTTAAAATTACTTTCATATTACTTGAAAAAATTTATCGCATCTTCTAATTGTTGATCTTTAATATTGTCTTTATTTGGTTCAAGTTTAATATCTGGAGTTAATCCACTGTCTGAAATAGAAACACCATTTGGTGTATACCACTTTGCAATAGTTATTTTAATAGAAGTGTCATTTGTAAGCTTCATCAACTCTTGAACAGAACCTTTACCAAATGTTTGAGTCCCCATAAGTGTTGCTACTCCATGTTCACTCAATGCTCCAGCCAAAATCTCTGAGGCAGAGGCTGAGCCTTTATTAACAAGTACTACCATTTGTATTTTATCTTTGAAAATTCCTGGTCCTCTACTCTTATGTAGTATTATATCTTTGTCTGTTTTACCTATTTCTTTAACTACTACCTTACCATCAGGCAAGAACCAGCCAGCCATAGAAACTGCTGCTTCGAGATATCCTCCTGGGTTATTACGCAAATCAAGAACTAGTTTGGTATAGCCAGAGTTTGCAAATTCATTTAATGCACCGCGGAATAATTCTGGAGACTGAGCAGAGAAACTATAAAGCTTTATAACAAAGACACCTTTTTCTGGATGCTTTTCTGTATCTATTGTTGGTATAGCTATTTTTGCTCTAACTATTTCTATATCTTTTATTTGCAACAATCCTTCCCGAACAATAGAAAGCGTCACAGTTGTTCCTGGTTCTCCTCTGATAAGAGTAACTGCTTTATCAACACTGATATCTGCACTTTCTACACCATCTATTTTGACTATTTTATCTCCAGATAAAATACCTGCTTTAAAAGCTGGAGTGTCTTTCAACGGGGCAACTACGGTGAGTATCCCGTCTTTTTGTCCCATTTCCATACCAACTCCACCAAACTCACCTGAAATTTCACTTTCAAACAACTTGCTTTCTTCAGGTGTAAAAAAAGTAATATAAGGATCTCCAAATGAAGCTAACATCCCTTTTATAGCACCGTAAACATGCTCTTGATTGTCTGTCTTGTTAGCATCAGGGTATTTTTCTTTTACCAATTGCCAAGCTTTCCAAAAAGGCTCAAAGTCTGTGTTAACAGCTATTTCTTCTGGAACTTCTTTATTTACTACTCCTACTATCTTCTGAGAAGCTGGTCTATTTTCGAAGCCGATATAAATACCAAACAAAAAAATACCTATTATACATAGTAGACCTATAAATACCTGAAAGCCCTTTTTTATATGATGTGTTTCGTTTTGCATAGACTTATCCAATCATTGTTCCTTGCTGACCTTCTATTCTTTTGAGCTTCAACCTAAGTGTTTTAACACCTCTCTTTATACCAAATGCTAAAAAAACTATACTTATTCCTAGTATAAAAATTATCATATTTTTTATACTTCTTGGAAAATTTAAAACTGGAACTAGTGCAGTTATAACACCTACTAATAATAGCAATTTGATTTTACTGTTCATGAATACTATTGTAACAAAATCTTAGCCAAGGTGGTAGTTTAATTTTGAGAAATAACACAAACGAACTCTCCTTTGCATTTACCTGGATTATTTTGATAATAATCAAGATGATCTTTTGCAAATCCCCATCGATATTCTTCAAACATTTTTGTCATTTCTCTCCCAATAAACATTTCCCTGTTTGGAATATTTTTGTCTAATTCTTCTAAGGTCTTTAGTATGCGATGTGGAGATTCATAAAAAGCCACCACATGTTCTAGTTCGCTTATTCGCGCAAATAAAGTCTGACGACCTTTTTTGTGTGGGATAAAACCTAGAAATTCAAAATGACTTGTAGGATAACCACAAACAGATAAAGCAGAGATAACAGCTGAGGGACCTGGTACCGGTACAATAGACGCTTCTGGAAAAGCCTTGCGAAATTTGGAGATAAAAAAGCTTCCTGGATCAGAAATAGCTGGTGTTCCGGCATCGGTAACTAAGACTATAAACTCATGGCTCTGACAGCGTTCCAGAGCCTTTTTAAGGTCATTTTCACTACTAAATGCATGAGAAGATACAAACTCCCTATCACCCTCTATACCGAGCAATTTGAAGAGTTGTCCACTAGTGCGAGTATCCTCTGCTACCACCAAAGTCGCCTGTTCCAAGACCTCTTTTGCCCGAACAGAAATGTCCTTCAAATTCCCTATTGGAGTTGCGACGATTGAAAGAATCATGATGTGCGTGTACATGGAATCGGACCATGGACCTCCGTCTTATCAGGACGGCGTTCTACCACTGAACTATACACGCGTGGGATTATTATACTTAATTTCCTTATTTTTTCAACCTTTAACTACTTATTTCTTAAGCGAGGGAGCACTTTATAATCTGTGCAGTGAGGACTCTGCGTAGGCATCCGCAACAAGCAGGTTATAAAGTGCTCCCGAGCGACTACTCTTCATCTTCCACTTCCCCAAACTCCCCGCCCTGAAGCGCATCAACAATCTTATCTATTTTGCCGAGCATTATGCCTTCAATATTTGAAAAGTTTTGTTTAATACGATGATCAGTAACCCTGTCTTGAGGGAAGTTATAAGTACGAATTTTTTCACTTCGGTCTGCTGTACCTATCTGTGCCTTTCTATCTCCTGAATATTTTTGTGCTTCTTCTGCTTCTTTAAGTTGTTGAAGTTTGGCTGTTAATATTTGCAAAGCTTTTTCTCTATTGGCCAGCTGACTTCTCTCACTGGTACTTCTCACATCTATACCTGTAGGCTTGTGAATAAGCCTTACTGCTGTTTCAACCTTGTTTACATTTTGCCCTCCTGCTCCACCACTTCTAGAATATTCCATGTCTAAATCAACAGGATTTATTTCAAATGTTACTTTTTTACGAATTGGTAAAATAGCAACAGAAGCAGTCGATGTATGTATTCGTCCATTTTTTTCTGTTGCGGGTATTCTTTGAACTCTATGAACACCAGTTTCAAATCTTAGTATTTTGTAAACATCTTTACCTTTTATTTCCAAAGTGTATGGATCTAATTGTTTAGAGTTCCAACCCTTAGTACTAGAGAACCTCTCGTACATAGCTACAAGTTCAACAGCAAATATTGCTGCCTCGTCCCCTCCTGCCCCAGCTCTTACTTCCAAAATAATTTCATTTGGAAATTCTTCTTCCTCTTGTTCACTTTTAGCCATAGCTTCAAACTGTTCTTCTAGAGCTTTCTTTTGTACTAAAATAGTAGCTTTTTCTTCTTCCACCATAGAGGCCAAAGAGTTGTCACTTTCAAGAAGTATATCGAGTTCTTTTTCTTGCGACAAAAAACCTTCATATTGAGATGCGAGGAATTGAGTTTTTGGATTCTTTTTTAACGATTCTATATCTATCATAATACTTAGACAAATTTACCATAAATAAAAACCCTAGGGTACAAATAGACGCTAGGGTTTTTATTTATTTTTTCTTTGCACTAGCAGCTCTTCGTTTGTTGAACTTATCAACTCGTCCAGCAGTATCGATAACCTTTTCATTACCTGTAAAGAATGGGTGCGAAGCACTTGAGATTTCTACTCGAAAAAGAGGATATTCCTTGCCTTCAAATTTAGCTGTCTCTGTAGTCTGTACAGTAGAACCAATAACAAATTGCGCCTCAGACGAGTTGTCTGAGAACAATACTTCTCTAAAGTTTTTTGGATGTAGATCCTTTTTCATAGGGGCTTATTGTAGCACAACTAATAGTATTTTCAAGTTTTTTTTAAATAGTTATTTTATCTTCTAGAAATACCATATTGTACCAAATAGTCAATATCAGACTGGACAGAGCGAGCAATAGCCATAACACTATTACCATAAAAACTGTTTGCTGGCTTTTTACCATCACAAGCTCGTCCTGAATAGTATCTACAAGCAGCATTTCTTTCATTTGTCTCACTTCCTACTGCCCCTCTTTTCTTTAGGTATACAGCAGAAGCCATAATAGCGTCTTGTGCTCTCCAAGGGTTTGCGATAGAAACACCTAAGTCTGCCGCAACCTCTCCAGCAACTTCTTCCCAAGTAGAAGGAATAAACTGAGCTGGACCCATAGCTCCACCGTAACCTCCCCCAAACGGACAAGATACTGGTGTTATATCTGGGTCTAAACCAAGAGATGAGGTAATACGCTTGAAAGGCTCTATATCTCTAGTTGGTTTCATAATATTTACCCAACTCTTAGATGGTGGATCTCCTGCTCTATTACAAGTTCCTACATTCTTACCTAGATTTGATTCTTGGGTCAAAATAGCCAAAATAAACGCTGTTCTAACTCCTGTTTTTCCAGAAGCAACTTCGGCATACGCATAAGCGTCAGCAAAAGGAATAGCTTTTGTACTTCCACCGGCAAAACTAAAAAGTTTATTTTTAATTTCTGTTACTTTCTTTTGTCTTTCCGCTAAAACTTTTTGATATTCACTTTCCTTACTTTGACTAATTTTGAGCAGGTCTTTCTTTTCTTGTTCAGATTTTTCTACAACTTTCTTTTGATAGTCTAGAGAGTTTTTTGCATCAAGTTCATCTTCCTTCTTTGCTAGAAGTTGCTCCTTTTGATTTTCATTTAAACTCTTTACTTGCTTGATTTTGTTTACAGACGCATACAAAGATCTCTTGATAGAAAGAAAATCATCTAAGTCTTTATAAAAGTCAGACACAGAATCAGAGCTCAAAAGTAAATAAGCTGGACCTTTTTGGTCTATTTCATTTGTTCTCTTTACTAGTTGAGTTAGGGAGTTTTTTTCTCTATCTATTTCAGACTCAAGATCTGTAATAGTCTTTGCTTTTTGGTTAATTTCTTGGCCTATTCTGTTAATAGCTATAGTTTTAGCTTGTATTTTAAGCCTTGCTGTGTTGATTTGAGAAGTAAGCAAAGATACATCTTTTTTAAGTGTTCCTGTCTGATTTTGCTGTTGTTTTAGAATAGCCTCTTTTTCTTTGATTTCTTGTTCCAAAATCTTAAGTTCTGCCTCAAGCCTTGCTCTCTCTTCTGCATCAGTAACCTGTGCAAATACAGAACTTACCTCTGGGGTAAAGTTATCGTAAGAGATACCAAATGGTGCAATTACAGAGAACATCAATATAAGAATAAAAAGTTTACGCATATAAATAAGACTTGTATTATAACAAATCATTACATATTAGACTCTTGACCGATTAGAATTTGTGTCCAGTAATTATTATTCAGCTGGCTCTGCTTCCTCTTCTTTCTTACCTTTCTTTTCTACTTCAATAGCATCAACATCTAGAACTGGAGCTTCTTCTTTTTCTTCTGCGAAGCCTGTAACAGCTGCTACAACTTCTTCAGCATCATCTACAAGAGTTACACCCTTTGGGAGAACAACATCTTTTGCATGTATTGCATCACTAAGAGTTGCCAAACTACTAACATCAACATGTATTGAGTGAGGTAGGTCTGCAGGCAAAGCACTAACTGTTATTTCATGCATAACCTTCACAACCATACCAATACCACTCTTTTCAGCTTCAGAAATACCGCTAAATTCTAGAGGGACAGAAACTTCTGTAATCTTGTTCATATCAACAACCAAGAAATCCACATGCACAGGAGCTCCTGTTACTGGGTCTCTTTGAACATCGTGAATAAGAGTAGAGATTTTCTCACCAGCAACATCTAAAGTTATAGCAGTAGTTTCTCCTGCTTCTCGGAAGAGCTTGATAAAGTCTACAGATGGTACAGAAATAGAAGTAGCCTCCTTTTTAAATCCATAAAATACAGCTGGAACTAGTCCTTCTGCTCTGATATCTACCATCTTCTCCCCTGCTCTTTTGTTGGCTTTTAGTATTAACATAGGGCTTCATTATACGGCAAAAGTCTAAAAATGCAACTAGAATTACCAATAAATTTACTACTGCATTGAAGTGTCTTCGGGATAAATATTTATCGGTATAATCTTATTAATCCCTTGGTAACTAACAGACAAAGTTGTTTCTCCTTCTTTTTTACCCCTAATAGTTAAAGATGTTCCATTTTTGCGTGTTATTTCTGCATAAGAACTGTCTGAAATTTTAAAATTAAAATCAGATGTATTTACATCTTTTTTTGTTCCATCAGAATAAACTACCTTAAAAGAAAGAGTGCTTCCTAATTCTAAATTTCTCGTATTAGTCATAATAAAGACGCTTTCTGGATAATACTCAATATCTTTTACAGAAATATTATTTGAGGCAACTAAGATTAACTTTCCTTGAGCTTTCTCTTCTTTTACGCCAGGAGAATAGATTAATTCCTGTAGTCCTATTTTTATTTCACCTATTTGGTCGGATAAATTGCAAGTAAAAGAATGTTCACCTATTCCCTCTTCTTCATTTATCATATGAGTGCAAGACTCTGAGGGACCTATAATAATCGTTCCAAATTTTACTTGTTGAGATAGTTTATATTTAACCTCTATACTACTCCCAGATGTAAATTTTTGATTGTCTATAGGCGAAATTAGCGTAATTGATCCTGCTTTTAGTAGAGTACCTTTTTGTTCAGTCAAAGAGTCCTTACTAGTATTAACTTCTTTCGATATATCTTCTTTGTTTATATCATCAACTTTTATAATTTCCTCTGTCTTTATCTCATTATTTTTAAGGAAATAATAACCTCCTCCTAAAATAACGACTAAACATAATCCTGCTATTACTTTTTTCATTTTATAATTATATCAGTTTTGTTAATTTACGAAGCGTGATGATCATTATGATCCTTAATCACATGGTCTTGAATGTATTTGAACGAACCGCCAACTTTTTTACCAGGATTGAATATGTTTTGTGGATCAAAAATATCTTTGGTCTTTTGGAAAATATCCAGTATTTCTGGAGAGAACATATACGAAAGATATGGTGTTCTGATGATGCCATCATTGTGCTCAGCTGTAATAGAACCACCAAACTCTCGAACCAAAGAATAAACCTTCTCTGATAAATCTAAAATAATATCTGAAGAAAACGGATTGTTAAGGTCCATAAGAGGAATTATGTGGAAGTTTCCATTTCCAGCGTGTCCAGCGATAGTGTAGTCAAGTTTATAGTGAGAAAGTATTTCTTGAAGACGAGGCAGGAACACCGGCATATCGTGAGGATTTACTATTATGTCATCTATAAATGGTGCAGTTCTTTTGCCTTTTGCATGATTGCGAAGTAAGGCAAAGCTCTCACGACGAATAGTCCAATACTTTTCTATCTCACCTTTTGTTTTTGCTATTTTTGTTTGGAAGTTGTATTTACCTACTGCTTCTTTTATTGTTTCCGCTTTTTTTATTAACTCATCTTCATCATCCCCTGTCACTTCTATCATTAAAATAAGTTTTGGTACTCCACCTCGAAGAATCAAAAGCATATCAGGTATAAACTGTAGTCCAAGTTTGATAGCCCCCCAGAATCCAAGCCTTTTGAAAAAGTCTTTCATAAACCGTATAGCGAGTTTCATACTGTAGTCATCAAAAGACTCAAAACTCTCTGGTTCATAATCCATAACAGTATCGACGACTTCTCCAAGCCTATCGATTTTGTTCATATATATAACTACCATTTTTGAATATTTTGGTACTGGTACAAGTCCGAGTTCTGCTTCAATTGTGATACCGAGAGTCCCTTGAGCTCCAACAAGCAATTTATTTAAATCAAAAATTTGTGTTTCTCTGTCCCAAACATTCCAAAGATAATACCCAGCAGAGTTTTTTGAAACTTTTGGTTTAGCTTTTTGAATAACATCATAATTATTTTCTATAAGTTCAAAAAGTTTTTTGTAAACACTACCTTCAAAATCATTTTGTGCCATTTTTTGATCAAGTTGTGACTTGGTCAAAGGTTTTATTTCATAAATATTTCCATCAGAGAAAACCATTTTTTGTCTTTGAAGATATCTTTCTACCTTGCCGTACTTAATAGTCTTTTCTCCACCTGAGTTGTTACTAACCATTCCACCAATAGCACAAATAGTTTTTGAAGCAGTATAGGCTGGCATTACTCTATCTATCTTCAAAGTTTCTTTTTCAAAATCACGATAAAAGACACCGGGCTCTGCAATACCCTTATTTTCATCTATAGAAATAATATTATTCAGATAACGAGTCATATCCAAAATAATAGAATCATTTAATGGTCCTCCTGACATATCTGTCCCTGCGCTCCTTGCAGTGATAGATAAAGTAGAGTCACTTGGCTTCTGTCCGCTAATATATTTCACCAAAGCTTTTACATCGTTTGCGTCCTTCGGAAAAACTACCACTTCAGGCATCACTTCAAATAATGATGCATCATGAGAATAACTTTCAAGAATATCTTTTTCTACTTCAACATCTCCTTTAAAATTCTCTTTTAGTTTTTCTATGTTCATAGCTATATATTATTAAAAACTTTTAGTTTTTGTAAAACTACTTGTTTGATAGCATCTTTAGCCATAGGTAAATATTTGTATGGTGCTATTTCGTCTTTGTTTTCAACTGTCATGCTTTCTATTAAAGCATCTTTATAGGCGACACGAATCTCTGTGTTGATATGAACTATGGCGACCCCTGCTTCTATGCACGCTCTCACATCTTCATCTGTATTTCCTGAAGCGCCATGGAGAACCATGGAAACTTTTGTCTTTTCATATATCTGCGCCACTCTATCTGGGTGAAGTGCTGGTTCCCCACTTTTAACCATACCGTGAATGTTTCCTACTGACGGAGCAAGCAAATCAATACCAGTATTATCTATAAAATATTTTGCGTCTTCTGGTTTTGTCATAGTCTCTTCGCCTGCACCTTCTGGAACATCATCGAGCATTTTTGAGGAGCTACCGATAAAACCAAGTTCTGCTTCTATCAAAACATCTTTACCGAGCTCTTTAGAAATTTTGCGTGCATAGTCCACACACTGTTTTGTTATTTTTATATTTTCTTCAAGTGGAAGTTTTACCAAATCAATAATAGCCATATCAAAACCTGCATCTATTGATTTCTTTACTGATTCAAAAGAGTAGTGATGATCAGCGTTTAAGAAAACTGGCACTTTAGCTGTTTGTTTTAGGACACTGACAATGCCTGCTAAAACTTCAGTGCCTATGTACCCCTCCTCTCCTTCTGTTGCTCCGAGTATAATAGGAACATTTAACTCCTCTGCAGCTTCGACTATGGCATGTATTGCATCTAGATTTGAAACATTGAAATGCCCAATAGCTCTTTTCTCTTTTCTAGCTTCTTCGATATAACTTCGCAGAGTTTTTTGCATATAATAATTGTATCACAAAGTAAAAAACCTATTATGTTATAATTATCTTATGCAAAATGAACAAATAGACTTTTTAGCTATCGGTGACATTGTGACCGATGCTTTTATAAAAATTAAAGACGCTAGAGTAAGTTGTGATGTAGACGACCACAATTGTAGAATATCTCTTAGTTTCGGCGACAAAGTTCCTTATGAATCAGTAGAAGAAGTACGAGCTGTTGGTAACAGTTCTAATGCGGCTATTTCTGCCGCTCGCTTAGGGGTAAAAACTGCTTTGATGGCCAATGTTGGTAAAGATATTCATGGGGACAACTGTTTATCTGAATTACAGAAAAATAATGTCAGTACACAATACATGGGTGTTCACGATGGTATCCCGACCAACTACCACTATGTGCTTTGGTATGATGTAGATCGAACTATTTTGGTAAAACATGCACACTTCCCTACTTCATTCCCAAAAGACATGACTCCTCCAAAAATGATTTATCTTTCTTCTTTGGGAGAAGGTACAGAAGAATATCATGCACAAATATCTGACTATGTTTCTAAAAATCCAGAAATAAAATTAGTTTTTCAACCTGGAACATTTCAAATGAAAATGGGTGTAGAAAAATTAAAGGATATTTATGCTAATACAGATATATTTTTCTGTAATGTTGAAGAAGCACAAAGAATTTTGGGTAATAAAGAAACTGATATCAAAGTACTAGTTTCTTCTTTGCATGCTTTAGGTCCGAAAACTGTTTTTATAACAGACGGCATAAAAGGAGCTTATGCTTCAGACGGAAAAGAAGTTTGGTTCATGCCTATCTATCCTCAAACGCCATTTGAAAGAACTGGTGCAGGAGATGCATTTTCATCAACAGTTTCTGCGGCATTACTTATGGGTAAGACTTTGAGCGAAGCATTATCTTGGGGTCCTATAAACTCTATGTCAGTAGTTCAATATGTTGGAGCACAAAAAGGTTTACTTACAAAAGAAAAACTTGAAGAGTATCTAAAAAATGCTCCTTCACAATACGCTCCACAACTACTTTCTTAAAAGTTTTAGCTATAAAAATTAAAAATCCTCACACTATCGTGAGGATTTTTCAACTAAAGATAATATAATAATCCTGCAGATTGTGGATTATCTTTAACATCAAGATTATGAAAACCAACTTCCTCAGATAACCCAGGAGAAAAATAATCTATAGGTTTTTTATCATCATTTATTAAAAAGAAAAAACTATCAAGTTGAGTATTGAACTTAGTTTGAATTTTAAGATCATTTTTAATTCTAACCAAAGGAACTTCAACAAAGTTGTTTTTGATTATTAGTAGTTCTTCTTTTTCCAAACTTGATCCAAGATCTTGGTTTGTTTCAAAATCATTAAACAATTTCTTTATTATTTTATCTAATACTTCTCCTGGAAATACTGAATATTCAATTTTTAATTCCATAACGGTATATTTTTAATCAAAATACCACAGTATTACACAGAGAGCAATTATCTTTATTTCCTGTCCAATACTTTCAATACTGCACTCATGATAGCGTCTCGTCCCATGCCATAATGCTCTATGAGTTGTAGTGGTGTGCCAGACTGACCAAATTCATCTTTTACTCCGATAAATTCTATAGGAGTAGGTGTAGACTTCGCCAAACATTCTGCCACAGCAGATCCAAGACCTCCTGCTATTTGATGCTCTTCAACTGTCACAATAGCTTTTGTTTCTCTTGCAACTTTTATTATAAGCTCCTCGTCAAGAGGTTTGATAGTATGAATATTCACCACTATAGCTTTGATATTTTTCTTTTCTAAATCTTTCGCCACTCTCATAGCATTGGCCACAAGTCCTCCTGTAGCAATGATGGCTACATGGGCAATACCTTCAGGTCTAAAAAATATTTGTCCCTTTCCAAGTTCAAAAGGCGTGTCTTCACTAGTGATGATAGGAGTCTTTTCTCGAGCAAGTCGCAGGTATGCAATCTTTGGATCTGCTCCTAGAGCAAGAGTTGCTTTCTTAGCCTGTATAGCATCACAAGGTGATATTACGGTCATACGAGGCAATACCCGCATCAAGGCAATATCTTCTACAGCTTGGTGAGTTCCCCCGTCTGGTCCGACAGATATACCAGCGTGGGAACCTACAACTACAGCCGGTCTATCGTTATAACAAATAGTAGTTCTTATCTGTTCCCAATTTCTCCCGGGAGAGAACATGGCATAAGAAGAAAAGAATGGATACTTGCCCATCGCACTCATACCAGAGGCAACAGTTGCTAAGTTTTGCTCTGCTACACCTATCTCTACAAACCTCTCTGGAAATTTATTTTTGAAAAAATGCATTTGTGTAGACTCTGTTAGGTCAGCAGACAAAGCCACAATGTTTTTGTTTGTTTCCCCTGCCTGCGCCAAGCCTTCACCAAAGCCTTTACGAATAGGTACTTGTTCTACATCGTCATTAAAAACTTTATTATTTAATTTTAAATCAGGATTTAACATATTTTAATTATGTTCACTCTTAATCTTACCGTTTAATGTTCGAAGTTCTTGAAGAGCCATATTTGCTTCTTCTTTATTTGGAGCTTTGCCATGCCATTCAAACTTGCGTTCGAATTCACGCACACCTTTTCCGGGAATAGTGCGAGCAATGATCACCGACGGTTTTTCAAAGACAGCTTTTGACTTGTGAACTGCATCTATTATTTCCTCTATATTGTGCCCATCTATTTCCTGAACATGCCAGTTAAATGCTTCCCACTTTGCAATGAGAGAGTCTAGTGGCATCACATCTTCAGTGTAGCCATCTATTTGAATATTGTTTCTATCTACTATCGCTATCAAGTTACGAAGTTTTTCTTTACCAGCGAGCATCATAGCCTCCCAGTTATTTCCCTCGTTAAGCTCTCCATCTCCTAGTAAACAATAAAAATACTTATCACTTGTGACTCCATGATCCATCCGCTCTGCCAGAGCCATGCCTACTGCTTGAGAAAGACCTGAACCAAGAGGTCCTGAAGAGTTTTCAAGCATTGGCAACCATTCTCTATGAGGATGCCCTTGGAGTCGTGAACCAAACTTGCGAAGCGTCTGTAGTTCTTCTACTGGGAAATATCCTGCATGTGCCATGGTCGCGTATAAAACAGGATTTATATGTCCATTTGAAAGTACTAGGCGATCTCTATCTTCCCAATCGGGTTTCTTGGGATTGTGACGAAGTAAATCAAAATAAAGTGCAGTAAAAACATCAGCCATACCGAGGGGTCCAGCGGTGTGACCTGAACCAGCAGATAAAAGCATTGAAATAATACTTTCTCTTATTTCATTTGCCTTAAGTGCCAGCTCTCTAGTTGTATACGTGCCAATATTTTTCATTAAATTTTTCATTTAAATTAAGAGTGTGCAGTATCTTGTAACATCTCTATTGTACCGTGTGGATCGACACTTTCAAATATAGCAGAGCCAACAACAAGTCTGGTAGCTCCTGCTTCAACAAGAGCTGGTATATTTTCTTTATTTACTCCCCCATCAACACTCACTCTGATAGACTCTCCATAAAGTTCATAAACCTTTTTTACCAAAGGAATAACTTTGTCAGAAAAAGGCTCTCCTTGAACACCAATATGCTCTATACCCATACACTGTACTCGTCGCAAATAAGGTATCAGTGGAGCTATCTCTGCGGGATCATCATCGTGACAAAGCGCAATACCAAAAGAAATAGTTTGTCTAACAGCTTCAGGTAAAGATTCAAAATATTCTACTAAAGCATCGACTGAAATAGTTTTCTTATGGAAAATTATTTTTGATGGACCAAGCGCAATGAATGTGTCCATCAGAGACAATGGATCTGAAACCATCAAATCAAATTCATAATTTACACTTTGCCAAAACGGCATCCCCTCCTCTTCTTTTACAATAGCGTCTTTTGCAAATACATCTTTGCCATTGAACCACCAAGTTTTACTCTCTACATATTTACCATCACAAAAATCCACCTGTATAGTCGGCGCTATAGACCGTACTACTCCTACAGAGTCTTCTAGTTGTTTATATGTTTGTGGCAATACTGCTGGAATTATTTCTATCATCTTAAAACTTAGCTAATCTTCTGATATGACGCTCTTCGCCTGAGAAAGGGGTATTTAACCACAAAGTAACTGCTTCATAGGATTCTTCTGCTGTTACAAATCTAGCACCGATGGACAAAATATTTGCGTCGTTGTGCTCTCTTGAAAATTTCAAGATATCTTTATTTCCACCATAATAAACAACAGCCCGAACTCCAGAAATACGGTTGGCACACATAGCTTCACCTTCTCCTGACCCACCGAATATAACGGCCTTATCTCCTTCCGAAATAGATATCGCTTTAGCGCATGGAGTTATAAAATCTGGGTAGTCATCATTCTCATCGAGTTTCTCTGGACCATGATCAAATATTTCATATCCATGAGCCAACAAATAACCTTTCAAAGATTCTTTGTGTTCAAAACCAGCATGATCTGTAGCTAAATGTATTTTCATATTAATTAAGGTGTATAAAATGATAACTTCTTAAGTGGTACTACTACAGAAACCTCTACTACTTCATTGGCAAATGTCTGATCAATACCGAACTCTTTCATATCAATGTTGAACTTTGCTGTATAAGATCTTGTAGCACTTGAGAAAGATATAGGGAAAGACACTTTCTTTGTTACTCCGTGAATAGTAAATGTCCCCGTAGCATTAGCGCCTTGAGCATCTAAACCAGTAACACTTTCGAGTGTGAACTTTGCTGTTGGATATTTTACTACATCAAAGAATGCATCTGTCTTGAGGTGTTTTGTTACATCATCAACGTTTGCCTTAAGACTATCCATACCAACAATTATGGTACCTGTTAGGTTGTCCGATGCATCATAAGAAAGGTTTGACCTAACATCAGAAAAATCTCCTGTATGCTCCTTTCCTGGACCAAAACCTTTGAAAGAAATAGTTACTTTTTCATTATCTATTTCTTGGCCGGCCGGCATAGTTTTTGTTATATCTCCTTGAAAATTTACATTTTCATTTTCTGGAACATCACTTACTGTTGCAGTTGGAAGACTTGCATCTGGTTTTGTTTGAATAGTTTTCCAAATAAAGTATCCTGCTACTAAAACGATGATTGTGATTAAAATTGCTTTCATAATATTCTTACTCTAGATTATTTAATAGTATTGGCTGTCTTTATAACATGGTCAACTAGTGTATATGTATACCCCATTTCATTATCATACCACCCCATAACTTTCACCAAGTTTCCTCCCACCACCCGAGTCATTTCAAGGTCGGCAATAGAAGCGTGACTGTTGCCAAGTATATCGCTTGAAACAAGATGATCCTCGGTAACATCAAAAAGATTTTTCCATTTTGGATCTTGTGAAGCTTTTTTCAAAACCGCATTTACTTCTTCGGCTGTGGTATCTTTTTTAGAGATAAATGTCACATCCACAATAGACCCGGCTGGTACCGGTACTCTGATAGATATGCCATCAAAGAGACCTTCAAGTTCTGGAAAGGCCTTTGTTACCGCAATAGCAGCACCGGTTGAAGATGGCACTATATTTTGTGCAGCCGCTCTCCCCTCTCTCAAATCCTTTTTACTTGGACCGTCCACGAGAGATTGCGAAGCAGTATATCCGTGAACAGTATTTAAAATAGCTTTTTCAATACCGAAAGCTTCGTGAAGTATCGCAATCAAAGGACTTGAGGCATTTGTAGTACAAGAAGCATTACTTGTTATGTCGCAAGTACCGAACTTCTCTTCATTAACACCGAGAAGAATAGTTTCCCCTGGGAAAGATCCGTCTCCTTTACTAGGAGCTGAAATAACCACCTTTTTTGCTCCTTGGTCTAGGTGGAACTTTGCTTTTTCAAAGGCAGTAAATAATCCTGTAGACTCTACAACTACATCTATGTCCAAATCTTTCCAAGGAAGTTTTGTAGTATCTTTTTCTGAAATAAATTTCACTTGCTTACCATCTATAACAAGGTCGCTTCCAGAAACTTCTACTTTGTGTCCCCAAGACCGATAGACAGTATCGTGTCGGAGCAAATAAGAAAGACTTTCTATAGAGCCAAGATCATTGACCGCCACTATTTCTATCTCTGGTCTCTCCCATGCTATTTTCAAAAATGCTCGACCGATACGCCCAAAACCGTTTATTGCTACTTTTATCTTTTTCATATACTTAGTATACCAAACAAAAAAGCCCTTTAATATGGCTTTTTTATCAATATATTGTCTAGCTAGATAATTCCTCTTTAAAGAGCTTCAAAGCTACTTGAGGATTTGCGCTACCTTTTGTCTCTTTCATCATTACTCCAACAAGAGCTTGGAGGATAGACTCTTTGCCTCCTTTGTATTGTTCTACCAGAGAAGTTTGTTCAGAAATAATTTTCTTTACTATTTCACGAAGTGACTCTTCATCGTTTTGTTGAAGTAGTCCCTCTTTTTCAGCTAGAGCTCTTGGGTTACTATCTTCTTTCATCATCATAGAGAGTATATCTTTTGCTCCACGAGAAGTAAGTTCGGCATTTGCTACCATATTTATAAGAGCAGAAAAATTATCCGGTGACGGCATTTTTGCCTCGCTATCCTTTTTAAGAATTCCAAGCATATCTGAAACTATATAGTTTGAAGCAGTTTTTATTTGTTCTTTTGAAGCAAGAGCGCGGACTACTGTTTCAAAATATTTGGACAAAGATTCGTCTTGAACAAATATTTCTGACTCTTCGCCAAGACCAAAGTCTTTCTCATACCTTTGTCTCTTTTGCCAAGGTAGCTCAGGTAAAGAAGATTGCAATACTCCAATGTCAAACAGCTCATTTAACATAAACTTTGGAATATCCGGATCTGGAAAATACCGATAGTCATTTGCGTTTTCTTTTGAGCGCTGTGAAAAAGTAGTTTGTTTAGATTCATCCCACCCACGAGTCTCTTGTACTATTTCGTCTTCTCTTCCCGCTTCATACAATGCTTGCATTCGAGCAAGTTCATATGCTATAGCTTTTTCAACACTTTTAAATGAGTTTAAATTTTTGATCTCAACTTTAGTACCAAAGTTATTTGGATCATCTGAAATAGAGATATTTGGCTCAACCCGCATTTCCCCTTTTTCCATATTTGCTTCTGACACTCCGAGAGTTCGTAATAGTAGTTGAAGTTCACGAGCAAAATCAGCCGCCTCTTTGGCACTGTGAATAACAGGTTCTGTCACCATTTCCATCAGAGGAACACCAGCACGATTAAAATCAACGAGAGTAAAATCTCCTCTATCGTGTTTTGAAAGACCTGTATCTTCTTCTAAGTGAATACGAGTAATATCAAAACTGTTAAGAGTACCTTTTGTAACTATTGGATATTTGTACTGAGAGATTTGATAACCTTTTGGGATATCAGGGTAAAAATAATTCTTCCGATCAAACTCTGTAAAGTTCGCAATATCTGACCCTAAAGCTAGTCCAACTTTGATAACATTTTCAATAGCCTTTTTGTTGGGTACTGGCAGAGTTCCTGGGTGCCCCATACATATAGGACAGATATTTGTGTTCTGTTTTGTCTCATCAGGGTCATTTTTGCACCCACAAAACATCTTGCTGGCAGTAGAAAGCTCAGCATGTATCTCAAGTCCGATAACAGGATAATAAGTCTTTGACATGGAAGAAGTATACATTACATGCTGATTTGAACAAAAATAGCCTAGTCTCCCCACTAAATCGGCGAGGATGATTGACAAAAAATCTCAAAGTTGTAGACTATATACAAACTTATTGATAACCCAAAATCCATTTATTATGAGCTCTAAAAAAGCTAATTGTTCCTCTGCGGCGCAAAAAGAAGGATTACGCCTTAATGGTGCAAATCATCCAAAAGCCCAACCTCTTGATTACAGGTCTAATAGTGATCAAGGTGTTTTCTTACCATTAGAAAAGAGATCTCCTCTCTTTAGAACAGATGGTAGAGTAAACAAAACACCTGGCTTAGATCATTACGATCACAGGTAAAACCAGCTTGCTAAACAAAGTAATTAATGAAAGATTGCCCTGAATGTTGTTCAGGGCTTTTTCTATTCCTTATTTTTCAAAAAGTGTATTAAGTCGTCAGAAAAATCTTTGACTTCTTTGTCATCAAATAGTGTTATATCAAAAACTTTCTTTCCTAAAGCTCCAAAATCTTTTTTAACCTTTTCTATATTTTCAGTATTTGTCATATCTGTTTTCGTCAGAAGTATTATCTCTTCTTTTTCTGAAAGACCTTGTCCGAAAGTTTCAAGCTCCCCTCTTATTATCTTGTAAGCATTCATCATGTCTTCTTGTTCAAAAGAAACAAGGTGCAAGATTATTTTTGTCTTTGTGATATGGCGAAGAAATGTAGAGCCGAGACCTTTACCTCCGCTTGCTCCCTCAATAAGCCCTGGAATATCAGCAATAATAAAGCCAAACAAATCCCCCAAATTTGGATCAATGGTAGTGAAAGGATAAGCTCCTACTTTTGCTTGAGCATTTGTCAGAGCATTTAAAAGACTACTCTTGCCTGCATTTGGAAAACCGACAAGCCCAACATCAGCGATCAGAGATACCTCTATGTGTAGTTCTGCAAAACCTCCTTCTTTACCAGGAGTCGCTTCTTTAGGAGCTTGGTTTGTAGAGCTTTTGAAATGTTCGTTACCATGACCACCTTGTCCACCTCGAAGGATTCTTATTTCTTGTCCTTCTTTTGTCAGTTCGTAAATCTCACCTGATGTTTTATTTGTTATCTTTGAACCTATTGGAAACTCTATATATAAGTCTTCACCATTTGCACCTTTAAAAGACCTCTTACCTCCCGGTATACCGTCTTCTGCAAAAAATTCTTTCTTGGCTCTATACTGATCAAGTACTCGAAGCGAGCGAATAGCCTTGATGAAAACATCTCCACCTTGACCACCATCTCCACCATTTGGACCACCTTTTGCGATAAATTTCTCGCGCCTCCAAGAAACGATACCATTACCGCCTTTCCCTGCCTGAGCTGTTATTGTAATTTCATCTAAAAATGCCATAAGTTCTAATACTCTACAGCAAGTCGCGCTAATTCCAAAGCACCTTCTTTAGAAGCTGCTGCTGCTAAAAATAAAGCTTTGTGGCAAAATACTGCATCATGAACACCTGTTAACTTCTGAAGTGCTTCATCTCGAAGACCTGACCATTCTTTTGGTAAGTCTTTTCTATTATCAAAACTTTTATCTTTTGCGCGAACACACTTTAATCCCCACCTGCCATCTTGTCTTAACTTTACAATATATAGTGGCTCACTGTATTTCTGTAGAACATCGTCAGCAGGATATGGTCCGTCTAAAACAATAATTCTTTTATCTTCAGTATTTTTATATACATCCTCTACTATACTTTGTGCTTTCAGAAAATCATTAGCTAATACGATTTCTCTTAAAATAATATCTTTAGCCCAACCAACCATTTTAGAAAAATTTAAATCATTAACAATTTCAGCATTTTCTGTCCAAGAAGAATTAAAAGATCCTACCATTGAAGAAATTCGATATGGTGATATATCTGATTTTTTTTCTGTAAGCTCAATACCATTGTCTCCTGCATCAATAGGTGCAACTATTTTGTCATCTATCATTTGAAAAGATTCTTTACTACCAGTTAAAAATTCTCCATATTCTTTCCAGACTAAACCAAAAGAAGCATATGGAATATTATTTTCACGACTTCCTGCTCCTTCTTTTTGGTGATGATCAAATCTTAATTTTTTTGGATTATATTCTTCTCCAACATCAACCACGACATCTGCTTTTGAAAAAATATCCCTGTCACGAGAACGGGTTATTTTAATTTCTTTATCTTTAAAATACAAAGCTAAAGTAGCACAAGCAAATACATCATCAGCATGAAAAGCCCCACTATGAGTTACAACTGTAATAACATCTTTACTGCTAGTCATGATCGATAAATTTGTTTACCACCCAGTTGATAACAGAGATGACGAAAGCACCAATAATAGCAGCCTTAAAAGAGTTTATTGAGAATCCGGAAATAATACTAGCGATAAACCAAAAGAATGCTCCGTTGATAACCAAAGAAAAAAGACCAAGAGTTAATATGTTTAATGGAAGCGTTAGTAATGTAATAACAGGTTTAACAACCATATTTAGAAATACTAAACAAGCCGAAACGACAACAGCAGTCAAAATACTATTTACTCCAATACCAGAGACAAAGTATGGCAGAGAAAATATTGCAAGGACTGTTATAAACCAGCGAAGTAAAATCATATTCTTATTATATATTAAAATAGAGACTCAACAATCTTTTTAACCACAGCACCATCTGCGGTAGACCCTACCTCTTTCATAACAGCGCCGACGAGTACTCCTATCTTTGATTTGTCGGTATGTCCCATTTCTGTTTGTTTAGCAACTGCCACAGCGCGGATTTTTTCTTCGGACATTTGTTCAGGCATAAATTGCTCTAGTATATAAAGTTGAGCTTGTTCCCCTGCTACCAAATCAGCTCTGCCTGCAGTGGTGAATTGATCTATAG
>JAGOQI010000007.1 GCA_017991515.1 Minisyncoccota bacterium
CAAAAATATTTTGTATTGGTGATAATACAAAAAAACCTACCAATACTAAACTTAAAAAATTAAGTAACTTTTTTATCACAGAATATTATATTACCTTATTTCGTAAACAATAGTTACATTTGATTCTACTTTTTGATCTCCTACTGGAATAACAGGATTACTTGATTCTTTCATCATAGCGCCTGTAGCCATAGAGTCTCGTGCGTACATAGGTGCTGGATATCCACCTCCATTTTCAGAGAAAGAAACCATTCGAACTAGTTTTACACCAAGACTTTTAGCTAGTTTTTCTGCTTCTGATTTTGCATCGGCAATAGCTAGGTCTCGGGCTTCCCGAGCAATCACTTTGTCATCTTCAAAGCCAAAGTTTGGACCACTCATATCAGTAACAGTATTTTTAGCCAATAGACCTAAAACTCCATCTACTTGAGATAAATCTTTTATAGAGACTGTTACAGAGTGGTTTACTTCATAGCCACGAAGTACTGGAGAAACTACAGGACAGTTTGCTGTATAACAACGACTTTGTGGATAATCGTATTGAGGATAAGAAGTATAACTATTTGTTTTGATATATTTTTCTTCAACACCAAGAGCTATTAATTCTTTCTTTATTGTATCTATCTTGCCACTAACTTCGTCTTGTCCTGCTTTTAGATCTTTCTTTTCTACTCGAACTGAAAAGCTAACTTTGGCAGTGTCAGGAGACTTTTCTACTTCCCCTTTTCCGCTAACTATTATTGTATTTGTAGCATTTAAACCAGAGCCAGCAAAACGAGCTTCTCGAAATGCCTTGATACTACTTCCTAATAAAAATACAGCTAATAAAAGACCTACAAGTAATAATAATTTTGAATTTTTTTCTATGAATGTGTTCATGGGAGTATTATACCAAATGTATAAATTTAAAGTATTAGATAGATTTATTATTTATTCATAACATCACTGACAACTTTACCATCGTGAAGTTCAATAATTCTGTGAGTTAGTGCAGAATATTCGGGTTCGTGTGTCACCATCACAATAGTTTGACCTTCTTTATTAAGTTCCAAAAATGCATCTAAAACATTTTTTGATGTTTCAGAATCTAAATTTGCAGTTGGTTCATCAGCAAAAACAATTTTGGGATCATGCCCTATCGCTCGGGCAATGGAGACTCTTTGTTGTTGACCTCCAGATAGCTGGCTCGGCAAGTTGTCCAAACGATCTCCTAATCCTATACGAGTTAAAGCTTTAGTTGCTTTTTCTTTAGCTTCTTTTTCACTAAAGCCTTGCATTAAAAGTGGCACCATCACATTTTCAAGAGCTGTAAGAGAAGGTAAAATGGCATAATCTTGAAAGATATATCCGAGGGCATGTAAACGCATCAAAGTTTGTTCATTGTCAGAGAGTTCAGTGGCATTTGTAGCGTCTATAAATATTTTTCCGTGTGTTGGTCTATCTAAAAGTCCTAGTTGGTACAAAAGAGTACTTTTGCCACTACCCGATCTTCCGGTAATAGATACAAATTGTCCTTCTGGTATAGAAAAAGAAACATTATCAACTGCCTTTATCTGGACATCGCCACTTTTAAAAATTTTTGATAAGTTGTTTATTTTAATCATATTTTTTATCTACCTAAAATAGCTGATAATGTATTTTGTTTTATCACAATTCTTGCGGGTATGTATCCTGCAATGATTGTAGCTACGAGAAGTATTCCAGTGCGAACCACTGTTCCACTAACTGTTGCTACTAAAATACCATCAGAGAATGGGAAGTCTAATGGATTAATATTAAAATACGGTTTCAAAACAGCAAAAACCATTAATATTCCAAGTGTCGCACCGATAGTGGCGTAAAGAAGTGACTGCATAACATATGAAATAATTATAGCCCGAGGAGCAATACCAATACCTTTGAGGATTCCTATATACCTACGACGAGTAATAGCATTAACGAATATCACAATAAATATTGTAATCGCTGCTACCACTAAACCAATAGCACTAATTGCATTACCTAAAATAGTAAAAGTAACTTTTATTTGATCTAAAAATTGAGGAATAGCTTCATCTGCTGTTTGTACACGGCCGTTTTCATCTACACCGGCTTCTATAAGTGCCTGCTTAATAATTAGAGGGTCTGTCCCTGGTACCAAAGAAATAGCAATTTGATTTAAATTATAATCACTACGATCAGCTAACTTTCTAAACTCACTATCGAGTATAAACATTCCACCATCAACTTCATTAACCTTCGATTTCAAAATTCCCTTTAAAGTATATTCTTTACTAGAGCCATTTATTGTTAAAAGTAATCGAGAACCAACACCTACATCTTCATTAAAAGTAGTAAGTCCTGGAAATTCATTTTTATTATATTTACGAAACCAAAAACTTCCAACAATAATACTATCAGTGTCTGATGGTTCAAGGTATGATCCTTCAACTAAAAGAGTTGATAAGTTTGTAACTTCGTTTTCCTTTATTGGGTCAATACCTGAAACCTGCCCTCCAATACTATTTGGTTTTTCATCTTTAAGTAAGACATCTCTATACCCTGCCTGAAGAGAGCCGCCCGCTGTGTACCTGGCGCTATAAGCTCGGAGTCCTGGTATTGTTTTAACAATATTTATAACTTGTTGGGAATTGTCTATTTTTTCCTTATTTAGAAAAGAACTAATAACAATATCTCCGCTACTGAATTTTTTGTTTTGATCAAGAGATCCTTGAATAATACCAACCAAAATACCACTAACAACAACAAGGTTTAGAAATGTCAGGAGCATAACAAAAACGATAAGAGATGTAGTCCATTTATTTGCACGCTTAAGCTCTCTCTTAGCTAGAAAGAGTCCAACATTGATATCAATACCTAATTTTCTAAAAATTCCATGTTTCTTTGGCATGATTATTTAACAGTAGGACTCCAGAGTATCTTCTGTCCTTCTGAAAGACCTGTTTTTATTTCAATAATATCTCCATCTCCCTTAAGTCCAGTAACTACTTCTGTTCGGATTGTTTTTGTTTTGCGACTTTTAGAAGGTACGACAAGATTTACAAACTGCCCCTCATCGTCTTTTTGAATTACTCTACCTGGAACAACTAAAACATCTGGAATTTCAGCTGTCACAATAGACATATTAGCTGTCATACCAGGACGAACATTTTCAATATCCTCAACTAATGCTTTAATTTTATAGTTAATAATAGTTCCGCTCTCTGTAGCAGATGGATCAATAGAGGAAACAGAGGCTTCATATGTTTGTCCAGGAAAAGCATCGTAAGAGACATCTACCATTTGTCCGAGAGATATAGTACTGATATTTCCTTCTCCAACATTTGCCTCTAAATAAAGATTTGAAATATCTTGAAGAACTATTATCTCTTTTTGCGGAGTACTTATTTCTCCAGCTTTTATATCTACTTTTGTAATAGTTCCGTCAGCTGGTGCACGAAGTATTTTCTTTTCTAATCTTGCATTTGCACTCTCCACTCCTGCTCCAGCAGTAATAACATCTGCAAGTGCACTGTCTACATCCGGCTGTCTTGCTGTTGCTCGCTTAAGATTTAATTCAGCTTCTCTTTGCGCAACAAGAGATTGTGCGCTAGAAATATTTGCATCTCTCGTATCTAATGCTTGGTTATAGGCATTTAAATTTGCAACATAAGAAGAGCTCGAGGTATTTGGAATATTTACTATCCAGTTTCCTCCTTGAGATAAATTACTTCCTGAAGGAAAAATAATATAGAGACCTTTTGTTCCTAGTGATTGTGTTGATGTTGTACTGTATTTAGATGTACCTGTTTCTATACCAGAGAAATTTACAAAATCATTTCCTGATGAAGAAACATTAATATTATAAAAACCTTCTGTGCCACTATATGTACCAGAGACTAAAGGGGTACTAGAAATATAAGTACTATTTGCTGGCTCTGCAACAAGACCGTCTGAGAAAAGTTTCCTTTTTGCATTTAAAACAAGTGTATCTTGAGTCTTTTTTATAGTTTCTAAATCTTTTTTGGCATTATCTAAATTTACTTGCGCTAAAGCAATTTCTTCATTTGAAGAACCATCTAAGACTTTTTTGTAACGAGCCTCAGCAGAAAGTAATGCCCCTTTTGCAGAAGTAACAGCAGCTCTTTCTTCTCCACTATTTAAACTAGCAATAATTGCACCTTTTCTAACCTTGTCGCCAACTTTTACATAAATATTTCTAACAATGTCGCTGACTTCAAAACCTAACGATAAGTCGGTAGAGCTAACAACTTTACCACTAGCTACAACAGTGCGAGTAATCGTTTGTTTTTTAACTGTTTCTACAACACTTCCAGTAGCGTCCCCACCATTTTTGACAATAATAAGTACTACTATGGCTAATATAGCTACATAAAAAAATTTGCGTCGAGTTGAGGCTCCAGTCCAGAAACTTTTAATTTTTTGTAAAATATTCTTTATTTTTGATTTCATAATTATGTTTGTATTTATAGCACAAAAACCCAAAATACGGGAGTATTTTGGGTTTTTAGTCTTTTTAGAAAACTATTTTATAGCTATAAGTTCAACATCAAATACCAAGTCAGCATTAGCTGGAATCCCAGAGCCTGGAGGAGGTGTTGCTCCATAAGCCTGAGATGCTGGAATCACAAGTCTGCGAGTTCCACCGATTTTCATTCCTGGAATACCATCAGTCCAACCCTTGATAACTCCACTAAGCGGAAAAGTTATTGGGTCTGTACCAAAATCTTTTGATGACTGGAAAATCTCCCCTGTTGCTGCTACTGCACCAGTATAGTGAACACTTACAGTATCTCCTGCTTTAACTTCTTGTCCTGTTCCTACTTTCAGATCAATCTTTTTGAGAGAGTCTGTTTTCGCAACGACTGTAAAGTTTGGTAATAGTCTTTTGTTATTTTGTTCCATATTTTTGTCATCTTTCTTAATTTCTTCTGGTAATTCTTCTTTTTGTATTTGATCTTGTTCTGCTTGTTCTTGAGTAACTTGATCATTATTTACAATCGTTTCTTGTGGGGCTTTCTTAACCCAAAATCCAATAATAACCGCTGCGAAAATTATAACTATTGCTATTGATAAATATTTCATACAAAAGAGTATAACCGAATTTTAGTTGAAATCAAATTCGATTATTACCTTATCTCAAAAACACCTTCTTTTTTGATAGTTTCTACAAGCTCCGCAAACCAGCTTTCTACTTCCGCTTCTGTCAGAGTTTTTTCATATGACTGAAAAACTAGACGGTAAGCAACACTTGTTCGTCCATCTTTTTCAAAATGATCAAAAAGCACTGGTGCGCGAACACAATACTTCTTCGCAAAACTTGCGACTATGTCATCTAGCCTTGCTTGACCTGCCTGTGCAGATAGGTCTTCTTTATTATTAACCCACACCGCTATATCACGGGTAATATATGGATAAACTGACCACGGTTTAAACGAGTTGAAAGTTGAAAGTTGAAAGTTGAAAGTTTTTGAAGTATCTATTTTGTATTTTTCTATAAATTGTAAGAGTGGCAATTCTTCAAAAGTCCCCTTATCACAAGTAGCGACACGCATTTCTTCTTTGTCTTTCAAAAAAACTGTCCCTATTTCAAATATTCTTATATTGTCCAAGCCCAACAATCCTGAATTAAGGCGATTTTTTTCATAACTTTCTTTTAGCCCATCAGAGAGATTGCTTCGAAGTGCGCTTTTGTCTTTACTTCCATAGGATATATAAACATCGCCTTTTTTGGTAAAACTATAATTCATTACTTCTCGAAAACCATTTTGTGCTAACCAATACTTAGTAGCAACCGTAGCATTGTATTCTGATTCTTTGCTAGCTATTGGTTTAAAAGGTAGCTCAGATACCGGAATGCGATCATAGCCAACAAGTCGACCTATTTCTTCTGCTATATCATGTGGACCTGTTATATCAAGCCTTTGGCTTGGAACAGCAATAGTGTATTTGTCCTCGTCTTTTTTAGAAGAAATATTATAACGAGATACCCAAAGATCTATATCTGCTTCGGTAATCGTATTTCCTAAAAGTTTTGTGATATCAGAAAGAGTAAAAGTAACAGCCTTGGGTTCTATCTTGTTTTTATAGGTATCAGAAATTCCTACCACTTCCCCGCCTGCAACTTTTTGGATGATACCGACAACATGCCGAGCCGCATCAAGAGCTATCTCGGGAGTTATTTCATTTTCAAATCTTTTTGAAGCATCTGTTTGTAGGGATAATCTTTTTGAAGTTTTCCGAACAGTAGTGGGTTCAAAATTTGCGACTTCTATTATTATGTTTTTTGTACCTGCCTGCGCAGGCAGGTCTTCTGTAACTTCTGCATTTAATCCACCCTTTATTCCTGCTATAGCCAGTGGTCCCAAATAGTCAGCAATAATCAAGTCTTCTGTAGAGAGTTTCTTTTCCTCTTTTGATAAAGTAACGATTTGCTCTCCTTCGTGAGCCAAACGCACTACTATACCTCCGTCTATTTTATCTTTATCAAATGCGTGCATAGGTTGTCCATCATCATAAAGCACAAGATTTGTAGCATCAACAACATTGTTTATAGATTTGGCACCAAGGCTTTCGATAGCATCTTTGAGCCAATCTGGAGACGGACCAACCTTCACCCCGGACATTTCTACGGCTATATATCTGCGACACAAATCACTTTGTATCTCTACTTTCATTTCTAATTCTTTTTCTGGCAGACCTGCCTGCGCAGTCAGGTCAGGCAGTGGATAAGACGTGAAAGTTAAACCCAAAAGACCCGCTACTTCTCGAGCCATACCCGCATGCCCTAAACAATCATGCGCTCGGTCAGGCAAGACTTTTATGTCTAAAATGTGATCATCTTTATATTGCTCAACACTCTCAACTTCAAAAGCATGAAAAATAATTTTCTCTTTTAGGACTTCTACTTCGGGAAGTTTCTCTTCTATATGTCTTTGTAACCAATTATAAGAAATTTTCATAAATTAAAACTGATTGAATCTTAAATCTCCTTGATAAGCGAGTCTGATATCAGGAAAACCAAACTTAACATTAGCCAACCTATCTAGCCCCATACCAAAAGCGAAACCAGTAAATTTTTCTGCATCGTAACCCACAGATTTGAAAACATTTGGATGGACCATACCGGCACCACAGACTTCCAACCATTTTTCGCCGACCTTCACATCTACTTCAAAACCGGGTTCAACGAATGGGAAGAAGCTCGGTCGAAGTCTTATCTCTGTACCTTCTCCGAAAAGTTCTTTGAAAAAATTCAATAGTGTCCCCTTCATATGCTCTACTGTCACACCTTCACCGACAACCAAACCTTCCACTTGATGAAACTGCATTTCATGTGTCGCATCGGTTGCTTCATTTCGAAAAACTTTTCCAGGAACGATGATAGCAAAAGGTGCGGTATGGTTTTCCATATACCTGATCTGAACAGGACTAGTATGAGTGCGCAGGACAAACCCAGGACGGTCTTTTATAAAAAATGTGTCTTGCATATCACGAGCTGGATGATCTTTTGGCACATTGAGCGCATCGAAGTTATGATACTCGTCTTCAAGCTCTGGACCCGTCGCCACAGAAAAACCCTGTTTCTCAAAGATGTTTACTATCTCTTCTGTTACTAAAGTAAGTGGATGTAATGTTCCCTTTTGTATTTGAGTAAATTCCATACCACAAACTATAGCGAAAATATGACTTTTTTACAATTTGCACCAAATTTTATATATGGTAATGTTCAAACAAATAATAACTTATGGAACCTTATAAAATTGAATTTGGTCATATTGGTGTCCACATAGGAACTCGGTTCGCCGGAGCATCTGTAAGAGAAAGAATTGAACGAGTCTTCAATGAAACAAAAAAATTTATTTTTGACTTTACGGGTGTTGAAACATTAAGTGAATCATTTGCTGATGAGTGTTTTGCAAAACTAATAGAAAAGTTTGATATGTCTGAAATTCAAACAAAAAGTGATTTTGTAAATGCAAATCCATTTATCAAAGGAGTTATTAAAAAGGCTTATATTGAGCGTATGAGAAAGAAGGCAAATGAATAAAAGAAGTGAGATAATTCTCACTTCTTTTTTATTTGAAGATTTTTCTTATTTTTCCAAAAATCTTCCCTAGTGGGGATTTATACACCTTTTTACAATTTCTTACACAATAAGTGTGCCCTCTCTTATGAATTTGTTTATTTTCACAGTCTGCACAAAGTATAAATTGTCCATTACAACCAAATTCTCGACAGTCTACGATCTCTTCAGCCGAAGCCCCACAAGAACTACACTTCCCTATTATTTTATGTTTTGGATCATCGGTATAAAATCCCATAGCGACTCGCCCATCAAATACATAAAGCTTTCCTTCAAAGTCTTCATTTGGATATTTCTCCATATAAGAAACTATTCCTCCGTCGAGTTGGTAAACATCATTGAAGCCTTGAGTTATCAAATACCCAGAAGCCTTTTCACATCGAACTCCTCCAGTACAAACAGTGAGAACTGTTTTGTCTTTCAAGTGCTGTATTGTTTTTAAAAGTTTTGGTAAGTCTCGGAAATTTTCCATCGGAGGGCAGATAGAACCAGCAAATTTCCCTACCATATGTTCATAGGCATTGCGCATATCAACAATATAAAATTCTTTTCCTTCTTGTATCCATTTATGAAGTTCTTCTGGGGCCAAGTGAATACCTGTAGTTTGGTTTGGATCAACATCACAAGTACCAAGGTGCAAAGATACTATTTCAGGACGAACTTTTACAGAGAGCTTTGGGAAGGCATTTCCTGTACCAACACTGCGCTTCATATGCACATTTGTAAAGCGGGAGTCTTTCTCCATTTCCTTGATAAAAATCTCAGTATTCTCTGTTTCTCCTTCTAAAGTTATGTTTAATCCTTCACTAGCGACAATAAGTCTGCCTTTCAACCCGAGTTTTTGACACAAAGAATATAACCAATCCCTTACTTCTTGCGGATTTTCTATGTGAACATATTTATAAAAAAGTAGTATTTGGTATCCCTTCATACAATACAGACTACCAGAAAATAGTTATTTTTCAATTATTGGGGGACTATCGGGACCGCTATGCTTATCTCCCTCAACTCAAAGCTCGTCAGTCACTCACTTTGGTCTGGGCACCAGCTCACTTGTTTTGTGTGCTCACAAAACATAGTTCCGCTGTTCGATTCCCGAACGCACATGAAGCAATTCATGTGCTTAGTCCCCCAATTATAAAAACGCCCTTTCGGACGCTTTTATAATTGGGGGACTATCGGGAATCGAACCCGAATCGAAGGTTCCACAAACCTCCGTGTTAACCGTTACACCATAATCCCCATGCATTGTGTGCACCTTGTTATACCAGAAAAAACATCTTAAATCTAGTCTAAATCCTCTGATACTTTAAATATAGAATGTTGCTTTGTTATTTTTCTTTCTGCTATTTGTGATCCTATTATCACAGAAATTAAAATAGTTAAATAAGCCCAAAGAGCAAAATTAAAATTGATTGGGATATTCCTAAGAGAACCTAGTATAAAAGCCAAATACCAAGAAGTAATAGATATACCTCCTAGAGCAAAAGCAAAACGACGGAACCTTTTGGCTGGTTTTGTGCCCTCAAAAGATAATCTTCTCATATGCGGAGCAATAAACATATTCAGCGCTATGCCATTGAAAATAATAACTCCAACCACAACAACCTTTAATAAAAACTTCGAGGAAACAGCGAGATCAACTTGATTTGGTATAAAGAGTGCAAGTCCACTGACAATCAAAATACCTAGTCCTACCCAAATAATATTTGTTAAGGTATCCATAGTTCCCTTTTCTTGGGCGGAAATAGTATTGTCTTTCAAAAATCTAAAAAAGAATACATCTGTAATAGTGGCGGACCCAACACCTAAAATAAATCCTATGTTGTGAATAATAACCCAAAGAGTTTTTTGAGAAGCTAAAACATGTGCAAAAACTTCAGTTGGTATACCAGAGAGACTAAATATTAAAATAAGGTTAACAAAAGCTATTCCTAAACACCACAAACACCAAGCCCTGATTACAAAAGCTTGGAGACCTATCAAATACACAGAAAACAGTCCTCCAAAAAGTACAAGAAAAAATAATATATATAGATCCCAAACTGCAGAAAAACCAATCAAGGGTAAGAATATAAGTACAAGGACTAAAGAAAAATAAATAATACCTAAAATTTCATTTGGCAAACCAAAAGTTTTTGAAAAGTGACTATGAAGAACTAAGTCGCAAGGATTATCTCTCGGACAAGAGAGAGATTGATGGCGCTTCTTTTTTAAATACATCCAACCAGAAAGACCTATTCCGAAAAGACAAGCGAGTATTGCTATAAATAAAGACATTGGGATTATTATAACAGAAAGAATTTTTTGTGGTCACAAGGACAGGAGTCTTTCCCTCGACTCAAAGCTCGTCAGTCACTCGCTTTGGTCTGGGCACCAGCTCAGTTGTTTTTCTTGGTAGAAAAACATACTTCCGCTGTTCAAGTCCTGTCGCGAGTAAAGCAGTTTACTCACTTACCATGCAAACTCCCAAAGGAGTTTTTTTGTGCCCGGGACAGGACTTGAACCTGCACACCATTTAGGCTTATCCACCTCAAGGATAAATGTCTACCAATTTCAACACCCGGGCGTGGCTTCACTATATCAAAATTAAGTTAGTAAGCAAGAACCGCACAATGTGCGGTTCTTTTGTTTATGCTTGTTCTTCTTGTGCAGATTCTTCTACTTCTGATTGTACTTCTTCTGGTTGTGCTTTCCCTTGAAGAATTTGTTTCATTTTTCGACGAATCTCTTTAACAGCTTTGTCGCGAATATAGTAAAGTTTACTTCTTCGAGTTTTAGTTTTCTTTGTAACCTCAATCTTGTCTATCATAGGAGAATAGAGTGGGAAAACACGCTCAACACCAATGCCGTTACTTACCTTTCGAACAGTAAAAGTAGCTTCTGGACTTGTTCCGTGTTTTCGAGCCAAAACGATACCTTCAAATGCTTGAAGACGATATTTACCTTTATCTTGGATTTTTGACCACACACGAATAGTGTCTCCTGAGGAGAAATCAATACCTTTTCGTGCTTCTGTGTCGATAGTTGTGAAATTCATAGTTGTTTCCATATAGGCGCAAACTTTATCATATTTTGACATACCTAGCAAGGGCTTGCCTAAAATCATCAGGGTAAGAGGCTTCTTCTTCCACCTGAACTCCATTTTGGTCTAAAAATGATATCTTATGAGCATGAAGCGCTACCCTGTCGAAACCTAATGCATTTAGTTTGGTAGGGGCATAAAGAGTATCTGAAACTATCGGTCTTTGAATAAATTTCATATGAACTCGGAGCTGATGCGTACGACCTGTTTTTGGATACAAACGAACAAAAGAAAATTCTTCATTATCTTCATTTTGAAATTGGTTTATAACCTCCCAATTTGTCAGTGCTTCTTTTGACTCTCCACGAATTCCTCTACCTGCATGGCGTCTACGAAAATCATTTTTATTTCTTCCTATAGATTCATTGATAACACCGCTGTCTTCTTTGAAATGACCCCAAACAAAAGCGTGATATTCTTTTTGAATTTCTCGATCCATAAAAAGTTTTTTAAAATAATCAAAAGAGTTTTGATTTCTTGCAACAACCATAATTCCTGAAGTTTCTTCGTCTAATCTGTGAACTATTCCCGATCTATCTAGTTCCTGTTCGTTAGAAGTGCTTTTGTCTCCAACTCCACTAATATCTGGGTATTCTGAAATAAGCCAATCAACAAGCGTCTTGTCTTTTCTTTTTCCATCTCCGTGCACTAAAAGTCCTGATGGTTTATTTAAAATAATATAGTCTTCTGTCTCAGATATAACTACTGGCTCCATATAAAAGCAATACTACCATAATTTAAAAAAGCCCTTGAAAAAGGTCTACAAATGAAGTACAGTATTGTGGCGCACTCTTGCGCTCTTAGCTCAGTGGTAGAGCAGCGCTTTTACACAGCGAAGGTCGGGGGTTCAAATCCCTCAGGGCGCACATAATACAAAAGCTCTGAACTGCTTCAGAGCTTTTGTATTATGTGCGAGTCGGAGCCATGTTGAGCAAAGCGAAACAGGCGAGACGGGGTCGCGAACACTTTGTATTTTATAAGTTTTACGAAATAAAATACTTAGTGATTTGTGACCACTTGTGATATAAAATAATCAAATATTGCCCCTGTAGTTAAATGGATATAACTGCGGACTTCTAAGCCGTTATTGTAGGTTCGATTCCTACCGGGGGCACAGTGAGCGAAATAGAAAGTTTACTTTCGTATTTCCGAACATAGACCACGGCAAGCTCTACTTACCGGGGGCACAAGTGAGAGAAATTATTCTTCTGTTTTACTTTTAGGTTCTCCGACTCTATCTGAAATAGCCTTTTCTGATATTTGTATAGATTGCTCTATCTTTTTTATTTGTCCAGTATTAGCATCAAGTTTTGGTACAACCTCTTCATCAAGAGATCTTGAAGATCGAATAAAAAAATAAGTAAAACCTAAAATTATTAAAATCAAAATTAATAAAAATACCACTAAGAAAATAAGCCAAAAATGATGAGGGTTTACTCTGCCATCTTTTTTATGTTTAATTATATTTTGATCTTTCTTTAGTGTAAATTTCATATATTAAAAACTTAATACTTCTATTGTAACAAAAGCTTTCCATTGTGCAGATTTAGAAGGTGTTAATTTTGTTTTGCTTATAGAAAGTACCCCTGTATTTGAGCTTATGTTTTCTTCTACCTTTTCAGATACAAGAAAAATCTTAGTTATAGTTATTTGAAAAATCTGTTTTTGTGTTTGACTTAAATAATTTTGTATATCTGAATATGAACCTATTACATTAAATTCAACAAAGAGCTTTGTCTTCTCTTCAACAACAGGTGTTTGAACTGAAGTTATTTGAAGTTGAGTATTATTATCTAGCGCCAATTTCTCAAAAGCAGAAAGTAACCCTGGTAAGTTATCAGTTGTTATGATTTGAGATTCTAGTTTTTTTAATCTTGATTCAAGACCTGTTATTTTTTCTGCCTCATCTTTAAATGCCTTATCATCTTTTTGGTAAGAGGCTATTTTTTCTCTTACTTCAGTGACATTGGACATTTTTACATTTATCCTATTAAAAAATAAAATAACCACTACAACAGCTGTAATTGCTAGTGCTATAAACATAGTGAATTGCATAATTTGTTTTTTAAGAATGTTTTTCATAAATTATTTAAAAAGTACGGTAATTTTAAATTCACTATTTTTACTCTTAACAAAGTTGGAAACTGGACTATCCACAGAAGAGACAGTGGGACTACCTTCAATTATTTTTATAAAGGCCTGTAGTGTTTCTCTAGTATCTACAACTCCAGATATTTCTAATGTTTTAGCTTCTATTGTTGCAAATCTATCTATCGATAGTCCTGGCAGAACGAAATCTGTTATTGTTTTAATATATTCTGTTGGTTCTACTATTTTAGGTATTGATAATTTTGACTCAACAGACTTTGACCTTTGAGCCAAATTTGATAAATCAACATCACTGGAGACCATTCCTTTTTTCTGTAATTCATCAATTTGTTTTGTTTCTAAACTAAAGCGATAGTTTATATTAAAAAAAGTAGGTAGTAATAAAAAAATAATTGCTACACAAATCAATAAAAATCCTATAGTCACAGACTGAAGAAATCTAATCATCCTGATTTTTTCAATACTCTTTTTTTCTCTGTAAGGTAAAAGATTAATCATATATAAAATCAGCTAAAGCAAGCCCTATGGCGGTCACATAACTCATAGAGGTTTCTCGGTGCATTTCTGGAATATATTCATCAACAGAAAAACAGTTTCTCCAAGGATCAACCTTTACGACTTTTAATTTTAAACTTGAACTTAGATAATCATCGAGACCAGCCAGGTTGCTATGTCCACCACACAAATAAATAGTATCTATAGCAGGAAAACCCTCGAACTGTTTTCTTTTTTCATGCCAATACAAATATCGACGATTTATTTCGTCCTTGAGTGCTGATATGCCACTAACCAATATTGAGAAAACATCTTTGTGTTCACCTATCGTTGTAAGCCCATGAGCTCTTTTTATTTTTTCTGCTTCTTCAAGAGACATGTTTAACTCTTTGGCCAACTTTTCTGTAAGCATTTTCCCACCAAAGTCTAATGTCGCAGTTACAATAGCTGTTTTATTAGTAACGATTGTTATTCCGGTACGATTAGCCCCAAAATCAACTATCATTGTTGCTCCGTTATCTTCGGGATCAAGTACTGCCCTAGTGATAGCTTGACCTTCGAGCTCAAAACTAACAGGAATAATCCCGGCAGACGAAAAAGCATTAAAATAATTTTCAGATACAGATTCTGGGAGTGCCACAACTTGAACTACTATATTCTTATCAGTAGTATTTAAAATATGATAATCAAAAACTGTTTCTAGTGCCTTTAGTGGTATGTTGTCTTCTATAACAAGTTCGATCGCTCCTCTTATATCATTTGCACTACTAATATCTAAAGATAATGTGACTGAATACACTTGTGATTCTGGTATTGAAACCCTGGCATATTTTAGATTGTGTTCTTTTTTTATACTTTTCAAAAAAGAAATGAACTTTTCTGCGTCAATAATTTTTCCACCTTTCATCGAGCCTTCTGGGATCTCCATCTCAACAAATTTGTTAGGTAAGAGTCCGTGTTTTTTTATATCAAGAGAAATAAATCTCATAGTAGCATCAGAAAAATCAAGCCCAACAGTTGGGATAGCAATAAGATCTGGAGTTGGTAATAGTCTTGTTAGAAGATTCACTATTTCATTATACGAAATTGTGAAAGATATTACTACAAAAAACTATCTAACTTTTGCTCCGGGAGCGACTTCGTCTTCGGGGATTAAAAAAACTGGTTGACCTTCTAATCCATCTACTGCCATTAACATTCCTTGAGACTCTAGTCCCATCATTTTTCTTGGAGCTAAATTAATTACAAAAAGCATCTTTTTTCCTACCAAAGTTTCAGGTTCGTACCAAGCTTTTATACCAGAGAGTATTTGTCTTGGTTTTTCTTCTCCAAAGTCGAGCATAAAACGAATGAGTTTATCTGACCCATCAACAGCTTCGGCTGACAAAACTAAACCTATACGAGCTTCAAGTTTTGCAAATTCATCTATAGTTAGATAGTCTTTCTTTTGTTCAACTGGTGAATTATTTTCTGTTTCTTGCATATATTAAATAGTCTATAGAGAAGTCAGAATTTTGCAATAAAAAACCTGCCGTTTAAAACGGCAGGTTTATAGTTGTCGCGCATAGTGCGGACAGCCCGGAGTTAGGGCTTTTGATTTTGTACCATTGTTTTCGTAATTTTTTCCAAGAGACTTGTAAAAGATCTTTCTTTGAAAAACATGCTCATTTACTAAACAATAGCTAGATTAAAACAACCAAGGACGCGTTGCCAGAGTCTAAGTGTCAGACACCAACAGTGCATACATAATGAACCTGCGTTGAAAATAAGTAACATTGACGGAATGAACTTAATGCAACTCAAGGTGAGCTGTGGAGTGGAACTAGGCAATAGTCTACTCAACTTTAAAACCACTATATACTAATTTTTCTTTTTATCAAGAAAACGCTGAAGTATGATGGCGGCAGCACTATCGTCTCTATTTCCCTTCTTTGTTTGATAACGATGAGCTTCAACAGAAGAAAAGTCTTCTCGGATGAAAAAAATGTTTTTTCCTGTCTTTTCTTCTATTTTCTTTCCTATGTTTTGTACTTTTTGGGCTAATTCATTTTCTTCTCCATTGGTTGCTAGTGATTGTCCTATAACTATCGCTTCTATATCTTCCTGTTTAAAAATCACATCAAGATATTCAAACAAATTCTCTGTAGCAACAATATCTTTCGGAAAAGCAAAAGATCCCTCTTCATCAGAAATGGCTATCCCTGTCTTTTTTGTCCCATAATCGACGCCCAAATATTTCATATCCATAGCCTACCATAATATTGAAAAAAGAAGCGTCTTATGGTACATTCGAGCAGTCTAAACCTAAGACACAAAGGAGGTGTCGCATAGTGGTTTAGTGCACCTGTCTTGAAAACAGGAGTACCGCAAGGTACCGCGAGTTCGAATCCCGCCACCTCCGCAATAAAATAATGAACCCGACGCAACGCGTTGGGTGATTTATTTTATCTGAAGGTGCGGGATGAGAAAAAAGCGAAGCGGTTTACGAAATTCGAGGTACGAGAATTTTGTCGCAAGCGACGGGGCCGAGCGAATGAGGGCGTAGTGAAGCGAATGCTGAAACGAGGCCCATGAGGGTGGCCGAATCCCGCCAAATTAAGTCGTGATATAATATCGTCATGATATACATATTTTATATAGCGAGAATACTTTTTGGAGGATATTTTTTATTGAACGGTTTTAATCATTTTAAAAATCTAAACTCTTTAGCTGGATATGCTGGTTCAATGAAAATCCCAAGCCCTAAAACAGCTGTTACAGTAACAGGTGTTCTTATGTTAATAGGTGGACTAGGAATATTACTTTGGTTTATGGTTCCCATTGCTGTTTTAGCTATAGTTATTTTCTTAATTCCCACAAGCTTCATGATGCATGCTTATTGGAAAATGTCAGACCCTATGATGAAAATGAACCAAAAGATACAATTTCAAAAAAATATGGCTATATTAGCTGGTGCTTTAGCTTTCTTGCTTTTGCTTTATTAAAATTAATTTATATAGTAACTAAATATGAACAACAAATTAAAAGGTTTTATGGACTTTATTAGAAACCAAGGAGTAGTAGGTCTCGCTGTTGGTTTTATCTTAGGTGGAGCAGTTTCCAAAACTGTAACATCTCTAGTAGACAACATTATCAATCCATTGGTGGGGGCACTAATGGGTAAAGTTGCTTTAGCTGATAAAGTTGCAAAAATCGGAGACATTTCTTTGAACTATGGCTCATTTATAGCAACAGTTGTTGATTTCGTTATTGTAGCTGCTGTAGTTTATTTTGGGGTAAAAGCTCTAGGACTAGATAAACTTGATAAAAAACCTGAATAAAAACTTTTAGTTTAAAAATAAAAAACCTCTGCGAACTTGCAGGGGTTTTTTCGTGATACAATTTACCTATATGCAACCATTATCTTGGACTACTCTTGAGTTCGAAAAGAAAGATCGCAAACCAGACTGGATTTGGACAGTTGGACTTGTCGCTATTTTATCTTCTGTAGTTTCCTTTTTTTATCATAATATTTTCTTTGGAATATTTTTAATTATTGCTGGTGCTGTAACTATAATCTACGCTCTAAAACATCCAAAAGAGCTCACTGTAACAATAGAAGAAAAAGGTGTGAATATAAACGACTCTTTTATAGAGTATAAAAATATCACTTCTTTCTGGCTTGACGAAAATGGGAAAGAGACTAAGCTATTACTGCTCGTCAAAAATTCTTTCATCCCGACACTTGCTTTGCCATTAGTTGGAGTATCTAGCTCACAAGTTCGTGAGGCTTTGATAAAAAATGTAAAAGAAGAAGAGCTCCGAGAATCAAGAAGTATCGCACTTTTTGATAAAATAGGTTTCTAGTTGAAGCTCACTTTACAAACTTTCAACTTGATAACTTTTAACTAAATACCCTCTCGTCGTTCAATGGATAGGACATAACTTTGCGGAAGTTACGATGTAGGTTCGATTCCTACCGAGAGGACTCTATAAGACTGAGTAGGTAAAAATGCCTCTTTTGTCTTGAAAATACTGGATACTTTAGCGGTTCCAAAAATATTATTTTGAAATGTCACTCCAGATGGGAATTGGAACCACTGTAGCTTAACTTTTGTATCCAATTCCATGTCTTTCCACATAGCACTTGGCTTCTTTAGATATTCCTTAAGAAAATCAATCATTCCTTCAAAGTCAGTATCTGTGTCCGGTGTCACAGAAAGCGATATCTTTGTTTTTAGTAATTCCTCTTCGATCATCTCTAGTTGTTTCTTAAGGACATCATCGGAAATAACTCCATCTAGATTTTTCTTGATAATTACCGACTGTTTTTCTGTTAGATCCTTAAGACGATTATTCAACCTCTCCCCTTCTTTTCGTTGATCTTTTGTAGCTTTTATTAAATTCTCTTCAATCAGGACTTTTAGTTTCTCAAGTTTAGAATCATCAAAACTATACTTATCCATAAATTTCATAAAGTTCTCTTCAAACTTGTCTCTTGAAAAACTATTTTTATTATTCGCAAAACGATAAAACGGATACTTTTTATTTCTTCCTTTGGACCAGCTACCCGTTATCTTTTTACCCTCTTCATTTTCTATAAACTTTCTTAATGGAAAATCTGGATTATCTGTTAGATACCCTGAGTTCTTCCTACTTCTACCATCTAAGACTTTCTGTGCCTGGCTAAAAAGCTCTTCGGAAACAACAGGTATAAATGAACCCTTATGTCTTTCTCCAAACTTTGAGATCCATCCTGTATACAACTCATTCCTCAACAGGTGATAAAAATACGACTTAGAGAGCGTTCTACCTGATCTGGTGACCAAACCTTCTTTAGTCATTATTTTTCTAACCTCTTCGAGTAAGTAGATATTAGTAGATATCAGCTCAAAGGTTTTAGCTATCAAAGGCCCTGAAATTGGATCCATCTCTATAGTGTGTCGACCATCAATCTTTACATTGTTATAGCCTACTGGAGCCATCCAAACATACCTACCGTCCCTCATGGCATCTCTCATCCCTCCAGCACTTCGTTCAGCGCGTATATCGTTATCAAACTGAGCAATATTGGCCAGAGTGTTCTCCATAAAACGACCAACCGGAGTGTCTTCAAAATTCTCAGATGTAGATTTTATCTCTACGCCATACTTCCTTAACAAGAGTCTTATATAACTATAGTCATCAGTACTTCTAGATAGTCTATCTAGTTTATAAATAACTACGGTACTAATATCGTTCTTTTTATCAGAACAATAATTAAAAAGCTTTTGAAGCTCTGTTCTATTGGCTGTCTTGGCACTTTCACCTTGCTCAACAAAAATATCAGCTACTTCATAGCTATTCTTAATACAATATTCACGGCATATTTTTTCCTGGGTACTTAAACTGTTACCCTCATCCACCTGTTCCTTTGTGGAGACTCGGACATATATTACTGCCCTTTGATTGCTTATTGTTTTCATTTTTCTTATCTAGAAATGCTTGTACTAGGATACTTGCAAAGTAATCTAGCATTACATCTTCTGGAGAATTACTATTAATGCCCAAAAAGGGACAACGAATCGACTTTTTGTTGCTACACAATAAGTCTCGTTGCCCCTTTTTAGGTACAAAAATTTTGTCGACTATTAACTTATTGTGTAGCTTCTTCATTATACCATTTTTAGTTATTTTCAGCGTCACCAAGTTCCTTCAATTTCTCATCACTTAGAGTAAAAAACCTGAAAGAAGACTCTTCATTTTGTTTACATAGCCTTAGGTAGCGTAAATACCTCTTGGTGTATTTACCTTTATATTTAATGCGTTTAATATCGTATCTAATATCATCTAATTCATCATCACTCATCTGTTTACCAAGTGACTTTAAGAACCCACTTAGGTTTCTAGATTCATAGGTGAGATTGTGACAGTGTCGACAGCCAAAATAGTCCCCGTCTTTATAAAGTACTCCTACTCTTCTTCCACAAGGGATACCGTCATTACTTATAGGACACTTAAACCAGTACCTGAATCCACCAAAGTAACAAGATGTGGTAGTAAGGGAGATCTTATAATCAAACTCTTTTTTTTCTCCTGTCCTTCTAGATGTTTGGGTATATTGAATACGAACATAGTATTCATCACCCATCGTTACAACTTCAATCCCAACCTTGCTTTTATCTTGTGACCAACCATGGTACCAGTGTAATTCTCCAGTCCTTCGCCCAGTAAAATACTTATATTTATAAAGCCTGCTGGCTTTAAGTTTTATTACATTTTCTACTTCTGTTTTACTCATATATTTGATATTTGCCGAAATTAATAAGGATCAATTTAAATTCTGCTAGTCATGCCTGGCAAAACGACATTCAACCAGCACAGTTATTAAAGTTCTGGTACCCACTACTTTTAACAAGTGGGTACTTGTAATTCTGCTAGTTGCTAGTTATTCCTATATAGGATGGCAACAAGCAACCAGCACTTTATGTGTCATCAAAAACATCTAAACTTATTTCTTCTTCGACAAAATAAAGCTTCTCATTAGGTTTACCAACGGTGTTAAATATCTTCCTCCCAGACATTTCAGCTTCCTTTCTAGTCATTACCTTAATTTTGCCTTCTTTCTCTAAATACTTAGTTGCTTCTTTTATAGATGTATCACCTCCAATCTTTAGGAAAACAAAATCCTTTCGACCTAACAACTCCTTTCTTTCTTGAAGCTCGTTAATTATTTTGATTTTTGCTTCACTCAGGGCCTTTTCCGCCGGCTTGTGATCACCAAGATATTTAAAACTGATGACTTCACCTATATCAACTTCTAAATCAAAAGGCTGAAGTTTTTCACCGACTTTACTTTTTAGGTGCTTAACTACTAAAGATATCTGACCGTCTTTATTAGACTCCTCAAGCGACATATGACCACTTATAGCAGCATTGATAGCCGATGATCCTCGTGAAGACTCTGTATCAACATTCTTACTAAACATTGATTTCTTCCTATGGTGGTGCGTAAAAATAACAGTTATGCTCTCTCTGGCTATCTTTTTGAGTAGATCCATAACTTCTTGCATTGCAGTACTGTCATTTTCATCTGCACTATGAATAGCCCTAAGACTATCGAACATAATTACACCTATATCTTTTTCTTTTGCCTCCTTTAATAGACTCTCTATGAATTCAGGATTAAGTTTTGAACCTTGCGCGATTCTGTAATATATAAGTAATGAAGTGTCAGTTATGTTTAATAGCCTCAATCTATCTTGAATAAGCCTTGCGGAGTCTTCTTCGTTTACTATCATCACACTAGCCTTTTCAGTTTGAAATTTATCAAATACGGCGGTACCAGAGACTATGTGCCCAGCAAAAAGAAACAGTAGCCATGACTTCCATGTATTAGGTGGTGCAGATACCATATTCATAGTTCCTTGCTCAAAAAAGGGCTCTATTGTGTACCTTGCCGGTGAGAACTCTTTAGATAAGAGCTCGTAATGACTCAAGGATGGACTATATTGAGAATCATCGGTTTTAATGTTTCTTTCTACATAATCTTTTACCCAGACATATAATTCACTGAGATCCTCATCTTGAAACGGATCTTCCTTGGTACTATTAAAATTTTGGAGTTTAGGCCAAACTTCTTTATCCCAATCACCTTTTGGTGTAACCAAAAGACTATTCTTAATAAAGTTTTGATACTCTAATTTTTTATTTTCCTCTTTATCCATATAATCATCATATGTTTTTGAGATGGCTTAAAAAATACCTAACTTTGGTTAAGCAAAATAAAAAAACTCTCTATATTTGAGAGTATAAAAAGTTTTCCCCATTATTAAGTTTTATTAAGCAGAGTTAAGTCGCTGGCTTATCTTTTTTTGTTTAATTAAATTAATCTTTACAACTGGAACCATCATACTTCCATCTTTCTTTAAAATCTTAGAAACCTTAAACCCCTCTTTTCCTTTGTATAGTGGATTTTTCTTATTAGAATTAAAATAATCATAAACAGATCTATTAAATCTGGTTTGTTTATCCCTTGCTAATTCATACATATTACCCCAAGTAGCATTTCTTCTACAAAATATCGGGTTGCTATAGTCTCCATTTATAAACACTGTAATTGCCTTAATCTCATCTTTATCTTCTAGTAATTCAAGTGATACTATTTCCTGATCATTTTTTACACCTACTTTATTCTTAGAGTCTTTTTTAGAAATTAACTTTAGTTCAATCTCTTTTATTTTTTCTTCAATATCTTTAATACTCTTACCTTTAATAACGGCAATGTTTTCCCACTCACCAGAGCCTTGAAAATGAAGTTCATATGGAACATCATTTCTTAAATCAAATGTAACCTTAAAGTCCAAACCTTCGTTACCTAGATATAAAGCAATTCTATATAAATCTTCTACATTATCTAATCCAGATAGATCTAGGTCATGAGCACCAATATGAACTTCATTCACATCTGGATCAGAGAGCCTAGTTATATTAGCTTGATATTCAAGCCTTCTGAGTATGCTCAGTGTTTGCTCTTCTAGTATAGATAACCCCATGTCTCAACTATAACACCAAATATAAGGCTAAAATAGTCCTATATGAAGGATATTTTAAATTTAATATATAATATTGATGTCAATTGAATATTCGGCCTAACCCTTGAATTTAAACACTTAAGGTATGGCGATTAAGTCCTATCAGAGTAAAAACCCCATCATAAGGGCTTGCTCTGATAGGCCGTACCGGGAAACTGGTATGAGTGGCGAAAGCTACTGACCTTGTGGTGGGCTTTTTGTTGCCTAGACCATAAGGGTATGACTATTAAAATCCCTTATATATGAAAAAAATATTATTTCAAATAATAAATACCCTTGAGATACTGTTTTTACTACCCTATATAATTATTGGTTCTATAGTGGTTTTAATTAGAACTACTCTGTTTAACCAGAAAGTTAGTGATCATAAAGATTCCAAAAAGAAATCTTTATTAATTAGTCTTATTCTGTGGCTATTAATAATAGGTTGGAATGTATACCAAAACCAATTTTATTATGTTAACTATGTAGATGCTTGTTACACAAATAGTGAAGATGTAAGTAATTGCTATAAGTTACGCGCAGATATACTACCCGGAGAATGTTCAGATACAGAATATAGTAAATACGCTTCTGGTGGTGACTGCACTGCCCCCTCTATAGATAAGATATACTTCAATAAAGGAGGTTACAAAACATTCGAATCGTGCGATTTTATAGATAAAAATGAGTGGATATGTACTCCATTAGATGAAGCAGAAGACTATTGGTATATAAAGTTTATTGAAAGAGTAAAAATAAAAAAATGACTATCCATATAAGAATACCTGAATATGACTGTAAAAATTGTGAGACACCCTTCATAGTTTATTCTAAGGGCTTAGGTTGCCCTAAATGTGGCCAAGTTGAAGAATCTAATGGAGAAGGTTATGGTTTCATTGATTCTCAAGCAAACGCTTTATTAGTACACCAAAATGTATACGGAAGGTTCACCCCACATGCTTGGCACTCAGGTTCATACTGCGATAACC
>JAGOQI010000008.1 GCA_017991515.1 Minisyncoccota bacterium
AATAAGATGATTACTATTGATTCTAAAAATATAGATGTAGGATCCTCTCTTTCTTCAATAGATTCTGTAGTGAGTGGTCAAGGAATAGAAGTTTCTTTCAATTTAAAGTACTTTATAGATGTTTTTCAGGCAATACAAAGTGATAGTATATCTATTTCTTTTACGGAATCAAGCAAGCCTATAATTATAAAAGGTGTTCAAGATGAATCTTTTATGTATTTATTAATGCCTACAAATAGATAGTTTTTATGAGCCTATTTTCTTCTATAATTGATCAAATAGTAAACAAACTTAATACTAATGAGTTTAAAAAAGAGGAAATAATAAAAGAGTTAACATCTATTATTAATATACAAATAAAACAAGATGAAATAGAAATAAAAAATAGTATTATTTTTTTGAATATTTCTCCAACAATAAAAACAAGTGTTTTATTAAAGAAAGGATTTATTATTAAACATTTAGAAAGATTTAATATTAAAGATATTAAATAATCTCAAAGTTTTGTTCAATAGTATTTTTTAAAAATATATTATTAGTACCAACTGCTTTAAATACATAATTACCAGGTAAGTAACCATATTCTTTTGGATTGAATATAAATTTAAATGAACCAGAGAGTGTGGTTAAGTAATTATTATTTATAAATATATCAACAGATGTTACAGGATATTGTGTTTGGTTGTTTAGTATAGAAATATTGATATTTTCATTCTGTTTTACTTTCTCAGACAAACCTATTATTCTTAAAGAAGGTTTATTTTCTTCTGTGTGTACTGTTTCATAGTCTATAGGTAGGTCATTTTCTGTTGTTATATTATATTTGTATTTATTTTGTTGCCACCAAGATTGGACCGCAGAATTCCAAAGACTAAATTGAGGATCTTTATAAGGGTTTTCAGGTATTGGCCCACGAGGGTTTGATTTATCAACCCAGTACAATATATCTTGAACATCTGTAACAACTCGTTCCTCACGAGATTCTATAGGGGTTTCTGTTGTTGCTAGTTTACCAGTCACCTTATCTATAAAGACAGTTTTATTACCCATCCAAACACCACGCAGTACAGGTTTTAAGGAAGAATAATCAGGGTCCGGTGTAGGTTTTTCGAAAGGTGTTGTTGGGTATTTTTTTACCACCTCTTGAATAAATTCTTTCCAAGTAGGACCAGAAACAGCAGAACCACCTTTTTTCATTGGTTTATTATCATTGTTTCCAGACCAAACACCAACAACAATAGTGGGTGTATAACCAACTATCCAAGCATCTTTATTATCATTTGTTGTACCTGTTTTAAAAGCAGATTCAAAAGGGGTGTTATAAGTGCTTCCAAATGTTGGAGCCCTAGCTACTGTGTCAGACAATATACTATTTATATTTAAAGCAACATTAGTATCAATGGCTTGTGTTTCAGATTGTTCAAACTCCTCTACTATGTTTCCTTTATTATCTTTCACAGACAATATTCCTGTTGTTCTATTTTTAACACCATTGTTTGCAAAAACACCATAAGCGCTTGTCATGTCGAGTAAAGAAACCTCACCACCCCCTAACACTAAAGACAAACCATATCTTGATTTATCACCTAGACCGCTTATACCAAGAGTTTTTGCCATACTAAGCGCGTCATCTAATCCAACAAGATATAACATTTTTACCGCAGGCACATTTCTTGATTCGGCCAAAGCACTTCTTACAGAAAGAGGGCCCTTAAATAGTCCATCAAAGTCGTCTGGATTATAACAAGACTCAGGATTAGAAACACAGCTGGTAGAAAACTCTGTATTTACATCAAAGAGTATAGTCTCAGGAGTATATCCTTTTTGAAAACCAGCAGCATAAACAAAAGGTTTAAAAGATGATCCTGGTTGTCTTTTGGCTGTAATTATATTGTAGGCACCGTCTATATTTTTATCAAAATAGTCCCTAGAGCCAACCATAGCTAACACTTGTCCTGTTTTTGGGTCTAGTGCTAATAGACTACTGTTTGAGGCATTTAAGGCCTTCTCATTTTTTAAGGCATTATTTAATACTATCTCCTCAGCCTTTTTTTGAAGCTCATAGTCTATGGTTGTTGTTATAGTAAAACCACCATTTTCCATAACATCCTTACCATATCTTTCTTGTAAATAATCTAATATATAAAAGACGAAGTGTGGTGCTTTTATACTGTTTTGTGCCTGGGTATTAAAAACAACAACTTCATTTTTTGCCGTTTCGTATTGTTCATCATTTATATATCCTAAACTATTCATTTTTTTTAGAACAGTATTTTTTCTAGTTTCAAGTTTGTCTTTATTTTTTCCAAAAGGGGAATAATAGGTAGGGGCTTGTGGTATAGCCGCTAAATAAGCAGCTTCAGCTACAGTTAAATCTTTTGAGCTTTTATTTAAGAAAGCGATAGAGGCTTCCTCAACCCCATAGATAGTCCCTCCGTATGGATTGTCATTTAGATATATTTCTAAAATTTGGTCTTTTGTAAAATATTTTTCAAGCTTTAAGGCCAGTGCCCACTCTTTAATTTTTCTAGTAAATTTTTTATCAGTATTTAAAAGTGTATTCTTGATTATTTGCTGGGTTATAGTTGAACCACCCTGAGAAAGACTTCTGCTGGTTATATTTACCCAAATAGCTCTTATTATAGAAGTTGGTCTTATACCTTTATGTGTATAAAAGTTTTCATCCTCGATTGAAATACTCGCATTTTTTATATTTTCTCCCATTTCAGATAGGGGTATTTCTGTTCTTCTAACGCCTTGGTTTATGTCATATAAAACAATTTCACCAGTACGATCTACTATTTTTGAAGAGTTTGCTATTTTTCGAGCGGCAAAGTTAGACAAATCAGGTAGTTTTATAAGAGAAACCCAGACCAAAAGAGTCCCAAAAGAAACAAGTGCTAAGGCAAGTAAAGAAAGTACTATTTTTTTATTAGACAATTTACGCATAGCTATATCATATATATAAACAGTTAAAAAACCAACTAAAAAATGCTAGAATGGCTCTATATATGAATACAGACGAACAGATAGGCACACTTCTTACAAAAGCCGTTCAGGAGGTTTTGCCGAGTAAAGAGTTTTTACTAACCAAGCTAAATAGTGATAAGAGGTTAACTATATATGCAGGTTTTGATCCAACTGCACCAACTCTACATATAGGACACAGTGTTTCACTAAGAAAGCTTAGGCAGTTCCAAGATTTGGGACACAAAGTGATTTTTCTGGTAGGAGACTTCACTGCTCGTATCGGAGACCCAACAGACAAAAGTGCTGCGCGTAAACAACTTACAGAAAAAGAAATAAAAACAAATTTAAAACTTTATAAAAAACAAGCCGAAAAATTTATTCGTTTTTCTGGAAAAAATAAAGCTGAAATAAAATTTAACTCTTCATGGCTAGGTAAATTAAAATTTGCAGATATTATAGAGCTCGCTTCTCACATGACAGTAGACCAAATGCTCAAAAGAGATATGTTTGTTCGCAGAAATGAAGAAGAAAAACCTATCTATTTACACGAGTTCTTTTATCCTTTGATGCAGGGTTATGATAGTGTCGCCATGGAAGTAGACGGGGAAGTAGGTGGAAATGACCAACTCTTTAATATGATGACCGGTAGAACTCTTTTGAAACAAATAAAAAACAAAGAAAAATTTGTGATAACAAATAAGCTTTTAGAAGATGGTTCTGGTAAAAAAATGGGTAAAACTGAGGGTAATATGGTGAGCTTGCTCGATAGTCCAGAAGATATGTATGGCAAAATCATGAGCTGGGTTGACGGTCTTATTGTTCCTGGTTTTGAACTTTGCACTGACTACACACCAAAAGAAGTAGAAGAAATAAAAAAAATTTTAGAGGAAGGAAAAAATCCTCGGGATTTAAAAATGAAATTGGCTTTTGAAATTACAAATATTTGTCACGATAAAAATAAAGCACAAAAAGCACAAGATTTTTTTATTGGAGCTTTTCAAAAAAAAGAAATACCAGATGAAATTTTAGAAGTTAGGCCTGAAAGTGATCTTGGGCAAACATTTATCAAAAGTAAGCTTATTGTTTCAAACTCAGAGCTAAGAAGGCTTATAGAGTCTGGTGCGGTTACTCACCTAGAATCAGGAAAAACAATATCTCTTGATGATATAAAAAAAGTTCCAGAGAAAGGAACTTACAAAATAGGTAAAAATAGATTTATCAAAATAATCTAAAGCTTAAAAAGATCTCCAAGCATTTTTGACCAAGTTTCCTGAAGATAGGTAACTATAAAAAAAGAAGGGATAAAGAAAATAGATAACACTATAAAAAGTACCAAATTGAGTATATATAGAAAGGTTTTTTCCACAGCTTCCATAGCAGGCATACTACTCATATCTTTACTTTTTTGCAACAAAATGACGAAAGCCGTTTATTGTTGTGTTTCGCGTTTGATAAATAGGGCTCATGATAGAATACTTTTATGGTAATAGTAATAGCTGGAGGGTCTGGATTTATAGGTACTCAATTGTCTAAAAAACTCATTGATCTTGGGCACACAGTTGTAGTTGTGGATATTATTACTCCTAGTTTTGTTAACAAAGAACTTTTCTTTATTAATTGTGACATAACAAAACAACCACTACCTTATAATATTTTAGAGAAAACTGATGCTGTTATTAACTTGGTGGGTAAACCAATAAATAGTAAATGGACACAAAAAAGTAAAATAGAAATAGCAGAAAGTCGTATCAACAGTACAAAACATATAGTAGAGAGTATTGCTTCTACAAGTATAAAACCGTCTTGCCTCATATGCGCATCAGCTATTGGTTATTATGGAGACACAGGAGACACAGCCGTAGATGAAAAAAATATTAAGGGTGAAGGTTTCTTGGCAGAACTATCTTCTCGTTGGGAAGATACGGCGATGGAAGCAGAAGGACTAGGAGTTAGAGTTGTTTGTGTTAGAACAGCTCCTGTTTTAGGCAATGCTGGGATTTTAAAACAATTAAAGAGTATTGCTAGGTTTGGGTTCCTTTTAAAATTTAAAAAGAAAGATTTTTGGATGTCTTGGATACACGAGGAAGATATTGTTAATACTTATGTTTTTACCTTAGAGACAAAAACTGTCCAAGGTGTTTTTAATGCCTCTGCGCCAGAGCCAGTGACGCATAGTTATTTTATGAGAAGTTTGTCTAAAGTATTAAATAGAAGAATTCTCGGAAGTATACCTAAATTTATTAGTAAAAAAATGTTTGGTGAGTTTTTTGATGAAATAACAAAAAATCAACAAGTTGTTCCGAGTAGGCTTTTAGATAAAGGGTTTGTTTTTAAATATCCAACACTAAGTTCTGCTCTTAACCAAATTTTTAAAAAATAATATGAAAAAAGAAGACATAATAATAAGAAGCTTGGAGAACTATGAAATGCTTGATTGTGGGGGTGGTAGAAAATTAGAGCGCTTTGGATCTTTAGTAACCGACCGCCCCGACCCTCAAGCTCTTTGGTCTAAAAGTAGTGAAAATTCATGGCTAAGTGCTCAAGCGCAATTTATCTGGGCTGATAAAGGTGAGCGATGGAAGATAGAAAAAGGATTATCTGAGACATGGAACTTTTGTTATAAAGACCTTACCTTAGAACTTTCTTGTAACGGTTTTAAGCATGTTGGAGTTTTTCCTGAACACTCACACCAATGGGATGAAATTATTACCCTAGGGCAAAAAAATAAAGGACTGAGAATGTTAAATTTGTTTGGCTATACAGGTGCCGCAAGTATTGCCGGAGCACTGGCTAAAATGGAAGTAACCCATATAGATGCCTCTAAGACCACTATCGCTACTGTAAAGAAAAACATGGAACTCACAGGTCTCTCTGGTGACAGTATAAGAACTGTTTGCGAAGACACTCTCAAATATGTAAAAAGGTTGATTCAAAGAGAAGAACAGTTTGAAGTTATAGTTATGGACCCACCGGCTTTTGGTAGGGGGCCTAAGGGGGAAGTTTGGAAGATAGAAGAATCTCTCGTTGAACTTATGGCGCTAATACCTTCTCTTATGAGTAAAAATGCAAAACTAGTCATTTTAAATGGTTATGCTTCAGGTTATGCCTCTAGAACTTTTGCTGAAATATTAAAAGACGCCATGTCTGAAAAAGAAGGCAAAATATTATATGGTGATATAGGTATAGAACAAAAAAACGCAGATCGTATATTAACAACTGGTATTTATGCAAAATGGATAGCTTAGTCTTGTGATACAATTATTTCTCATGAAAAAGAAAACATCGAAAGTAAAGAAGGTTGTGGTACCAAAAAATGTACCAATTTATAAATACCCACAAGACCTTGCAACCAAGCGAGGTGTGAACGGTTTAGGTCTTTTCGCAAAAGTACCTATGAAAAAAGGTGACTGCATTATCGAATATATAGGAGATGTCATAAATGATGCCGAAGCCAATCGTCGAGGAGGAAGATATCTTTTCCAAACATCTAAAGATCGTCACATAGACGGCACGGGACGAAATAATGTCGCTAGATATATCAACCATTCATGTAGACCAAACTGCGAAGTAGATGTTATAAGAGGAAGAGTTTTTGTTTACGCAAAGAGAAAAATAGAAATAGGAGAGGAGCTGGCTTATGATTATGGCAAAGAATACTGGGACGAACACATCAAACCAAAAGGTTGTGGTTGTGTGAAGTGTGTTGAGAAAAGAAGTTTGAAAAAGTAGTATACTTTTCTTATGGATAAAGAAGAAAAACTAAAGACACTTACTGAAGAAGAAATAGAGATAACTCAAAACAAAGGCACAGAGGCTCCTTTTCGAAATAAATATTGGGATCATCATGAAGGTGGGGATTATAACTGCAAGGTTTGTGGAATAAAACTTTTCTCTAGTGATGCAAAATTTGATTCAAAAAGTGGTTGGCCAAGTTTTGATAAACCTGCCAACAACGAGGCGGTTTTATTTCAAGAAGATATTTCGCATGGTATGAGTAGAGTAGAAGCACTTTGTAAAAACTGCGGAGCTCATTTAGGACATGTTTTTCCAGACGGACCCTCAGAAACTACTGGTCAGAGATTTTGCATAAACTCAGCAAGTTTAGATTTTAAAAAAGGAGAATAATTTTTTATTGTCTTCGGTTTGTTTTTTAACTATTTCTTTTTGTGCAACTATAGAGGATTTTTCCTCTGGCATATAGGTAAACACATTTGCCCTTAATGCATAAAATATTTTACCTACCTTCTGAAGCGCCAAAGAAATATACAAGTCTTCAGCCCAGTAGTTAATCTTTAAATCTTTGTGGATTTTTAAGAAAGGAAATAAACCACCAACATCTTCGTAATCTTTTCTTCTAAAAGCAAAGTTGGAACCCCATGCGAAACGGTGGTTTTTTCGATTAAATAATTTTCTTTGAATAACAAACTGCCACCAACAAGAAAACTTCCAAAACCAACCGTTCTGAATTTTTGTGTAGCCAGCAACAATAGAAATCTCCCCATTTTTTATTAGTGGCTCTGAAATATTTTTTACCCAATCATTATCTACCCAGCAATCTCCGTCGGTACAACAAACTATTTCTCCTGAGCTAGCCTCGATTCCTCTAGCCCGACTTATAATAGAACTACCTTCTTCAAAACACTCTATTATTTTCACTGGAAACTTTTGAGTGATCTCTTTCGTTCTGTCTGTGCAATTGTGAAGTACGACAATAATCTCATCAGACTGAAGACTTTGACCAAATAGTGATTCTAGGCACTTTTCGATCCAAAGTTCTTCATTGTGAGCTATTACAACAGTAGATATTTTCATAGTTGTAGTATAACAAAAACCGCCTAGATGGCGGTTTTTATTTTAATAGTTTTCTTCGTAACCAGAGAGCATGTATTCTTCGAGTTCTTTGTCGTCTCCGAAGATACCTTCGTCAACAGATTCTTTTTCTTCTTCACTATCATCTGATACAGCATCAGAATCTTCTTCTTCAGAATCATCTGTATCATCATTATCCTTTTTCTTTATACCAAGGGCATCTATCTCATCTTCACTTATTTCTTCTTTATCAAAATCCATATTTTGTACGAAAAATTTTACTATCTTTTAATGCACTAATTTGTATCAAAAACTATTCTATTTGGCAAGCCCATTTTTTAGGTTTTCAAACTTTATTTCTTGAAGGGCGGTTACACCTACAGCAATAGCATCTATTTCATCATCTAAAACACCCTTTTTACTTACAGAGACAGTTAGATTTACCATCTTTTTCACCTGTTCCTTTGTGGCGTTTCCTGAGCCTGTTAGAGCTATTTTTATCGCCTGAGGTGAGAGTTCTACAAGTCCTAGGTTCTGTAAGCCTGCAAGGGCTAGTATTGCTCCACGAGCCTCAGCTACCTTGATAGCGGTCTTTTTATTTACGGAGAAAAATAAGGTTTCTATTGCCAAATTACTTGGTTTATATTTTTCAATTATTTCTTCAAGCTGTTTAAATATAGAAGTTAGTCGTAAATACTGTTCATCATTTTTATCACTTGTTATACAAGTAGAAAATACTACCTCAGATTTACCGGAGACTTCAGATACTATAGCCACACCACAGCGGTCATATCCTGGATCTATAGCGATTATTTTTTGCTTTTCTTTTTCTACCATTATTTTTTCAAATACTCTTTACCTTTTTCAGTCAGTGTTCGTCCACGAGGGGTGCGTTCTAGGAAACCAAGTTGTATCAAATATGGCTCCATAACATCTTCGATAGTACCTTCGTCTTCTCCGAGGGCAGCAGAGAGATTTTTGATACCAACAGGACCATTGTTAAATTTTTCCATAATAGTTTTCATGAGCAATACATCTTGTGCCCCAAGACCATATTCATCAAGACCAAGCATTTCGAAAGCACTTCTTACAGTTTCACTATTGATATTACTTTTATTCATTTGAGCATAGTCACGAACTCTTCGAAGTAGATAGTTGGCGATGCGAGGAGTTTGACGACTTCTGTCGGCGATATTTTTTATTTCTTCTTTCTCAAGATTTATATTTAAAATATTTGCACTTCGCTTTATGATAGTCGCAACTTCTTCAGGAGTATAAAATTCTAAACGAAAAGCTCCACCAGAGAACCGACTTCGTAATGGTGCAGAGAGCATACCAAAACGAGTGGTAGCACCAAGAAGTGTAAAAGGAGGGAGATCGAGTTGTACCGTTCGAGCACTTGGGCCTTTACCTATCATAATATCGAGTTTGCCAGTTTCCATAACAGGGTAGAGGACTTCTTCAATAGTTTTGTTTAGGCGATGAATTTCATCTATAAAAAGCATATCTCCAGGCTGAAGGTTTGTTAGGATGGCAGCGAGATCACCAACTCTTTCAATAGAAGGACCAGAAGTTATTTTTATATTTGCACCAACTTCACGAGCGATCACATGAGCAAGAGTTGTCTTACCAAGTCCTGGTGGTCCATAAAAAAGTACATGTTCAGGGTTGTGTCCGCGCTCTTTTGCGGCACCTATTAGCACAGAGAGATTTTTTTTGATATGATTTTGGCCAATATATTCGTCGAAAGATTGCGGACGCAAAACATTGTCCGAAAATTGTTCGTCTGGAGAAGAAAATGAGGGGTTAGGGTTGGTACTTGACATATTTTTTGATTGTGCTATATTAATCCGAGAAATAGATACACAAAGTATTTTACATCAAGAAGACATAAATCTCTAAGCAGTCAGCCTCCGGTTCTAAGTATAGGCGCTGGACGCCTTGGTTCCGACTGGAGCTATCCAACAATCATGCTTTACGTATAAGGCCTCGTCCTTATACGGACTGTTTAGAGATTTATGTTTTTTTGTTAACTAAATTGTTCATTTAAAAATAAAATAATAATGTCAAAGAAAGTATTTACCCTTATTATAATTGGAATTGTTTGTATTTTTTACACTGTTTCAGTTTCTGTAATTAAAGAATCAAAACAAACATGTAGTAATATTGATGATATTCTTGTTGTTATGATAAAAGCTAAAAACAGAAACCAATCTTTTCAAGATTCAAACAATCTTTACTCAAACAAATGGTAAAAAAATAAAACCGTAATCTAGTTCGTCTAGGTTACGGTTTTTCTTTTTGTTATTTTTATTACTCAGAAATATTTACATCACTTGCTTGTTGCGGATGCCTACGCAGAGTCCTCGCGGCGCAAATAATAAAAATATTTCTGAGTTCTTGTTCTCTCTTTCCAAAGCGAGGAGGTACTACTATCATTTTTACAGCGAGGACTGTTCGAGGGTTATGTCCGAGTTCCGCAGCCAAAAAATGATAGTAGTACCTCCGAGCGCCCCCTAATCTTCTATAAGATCCACAACACTCTCCACCTCTGCAAAATCAGTCACACCTTGAAGGATTTTTATAAGTCCATCCTCTTTCATATCTAGGAGTCCTTGAGACTCTGATATTTTTTTGATATCTCTTTCGCTTGGACTTTCAGTTATTATCTTTTCTATATTTTCATCAGTTTTAATACATTCATAAATACCAAGACGACCTCTATAGCCAGTCTCATTACACTTATCACAACCCTTTGCACTATAGAGCATTGTTATATCTTTATTTACTCCGAAGCTCGCCATATCTTTTCCTTCTGACACTGCAGTGTCCCAAATGCGATTTATATGTTGCTTCTCTTGTTCTGTTACCGGGCGCCCTTCTTTGCAATCCGCACATAATTTTCTTACAAGTCTTTGAGCTATAGAGAGCGTGAGAGCTGAAACTAAAATCTTTGGATTAACATCAAGGTCTATAAGTCGGGGAATAACACCTTGAGCGTTGTTGGTGTGAAGTGTCGAGAAAACTAAGTGACCAGTAAGAGCAGACTCAACTGCTATTTTTGCGGTTTCAGGATCTCGGATCTCACCAACCATGATTACATCAGGGTCTTGTCGTAGTGATGAGCGAAGTCCTTCTAAAAATGTATAACCTTTTTTATGGTCTGTTTGTGTTTGAGTAATACCAGCGAGGTGGTACTCGATAGGATCTTCGATAGTAATTATCTTTTTCTCTGGAGAATAAATCTTTTGCAAAAACGCATAAAGCGTTGTTGTTTTACCAGAACCTGTTGGTCCAGTTAGAAGTATCATTCCGTTTGGTTTTTTTATTTGTTCTGTAAAAAGTTCGTACAATGGCTTAGATATACCAAGTTCTTCTAGTTTTACATGGATTGATTTTGGATTAAGAATACGAAGAACGATGGATTCACCATAAGCTCCAGGGATCATTGAGGTACGAAAACTTATTTCTAAACCTTTTTCACCTGTCTGCGCAGGCAGGCTTTCTATGTCTGGTAAAAAGGCACTAAATCTTCCGTCTTGAGGGTTGTTATCTATTGTCAGCTTCATTCCAGAGAGAAGTTTGATACGGGTATTAATTTGTTTATAAATATGAAAATCAAAATGCGTAATGATTTGCAAAACTCCATCTAATCGAAACCGAAGTTCAATTTTGTCTTCCATAGGTTCTATATGAACATCAGAAGCGCCGATACCGATACCTGCCCCAAGGATTATTTCCAGCACGCGAGAAATGTGTTGCTTGGCATCTTTTTCATTAATAGCACTTTCTATCTCAGTTATTGCATCAGTTGTCGTATTGATTTTCTCGCTGAGCTCTTTCAAGACATTAGGTGCTATATCAAGACCTCCACTACGACTTGTTGTGGCAAAAGATAAGTCTTGGTAGCGACTCCAAACTTTTTGAATACTTTTGTGACTTGCCATAACAAATGTCACTACGAAACCTTTGGCTTCAAGCAATTCTTTTGCTTTTAGAGCGCCATCAGCAACAGGGGAACGAACAGCCAATAAAAGTTTTTTACCGATAAGTTTATAAGGGCCAACATCAAAAGACTTTGCTTCATCTTCTGTCAAAAGTCGTATAGCATCATTGTCGATAGCTTGGGCAGAGAGATCTACATAAGAAATACCATAGTTGTTTTGCGCCAACATTGCGATAAGTGCTTCTTCTTCGCCATCTCGAAGTTCAGTAAGTCTCTTTTGTTGTTCTTCTTCATCAAAGCGAACCATTGTTCATACAGTATAACTTATAAAAGGCTTTTCTCCGTCAGCTGGCGGATATTTTGGTGTTTTTTGGACCAAGTTTAGCCCTAGCGGAGATAGTTGACAAAAGTGTTAGGTTGTGCTATCATTTTACTAAATCAATTTTCACAAAATTTTTAACTCTTAAAAATACAATTATGAAAAAAATCTCTGTTCTTTTTTTATTGGCAACAATGTTTGCCATAAATACGAAAGCAAATGAAACCAATGAAGCTGATGTTAAAAATCAGTACGTTTTATGGAACACCGTTGTTCCATCTATGGAAAATTTTGATATAAACTGGCTAAAGAGTTCTGCTCAAGGGATAAATAATATTCCCGGTGCAAAAGTAAGAGCAAACGCTAACTCATACATTCCAGTATGGGGGACGGACACTTACAATAAAGTTCTCGCTGCTGATGCATCGAGATTCAAAATTGTTTTGTCTAAAGGAGGGGAAATCAATTGGGCAGTTAATGCCTCTGGACAACCTGTTAAGTCAGGAGTTCTTCCTACAGGCATTCCTATTATCATTATTGATAATACACCCATTGCAAAATGGGGGACAAACGGGTGTCTAAACGCACTGAGTGTTCAAAGGGATGTCGCAGATGATGGGCCTGATCCTGATAATGCACCACCAGGATATATTCCTAACAAACCAAGCTATGCCTCGAACTCAAATGTTAATAGTAATACTGTTAATAACAATGAGATATCTTGGAATGCTGGTTACGGAATTTACTCTCAGGGTCGCAATGATAGGACTACTGATTTTTCTCAGGATGCCATGATGTTCATGGCAATTCAGAAATCAGCTGGATCAAATTGCAATACTTGCCCTAGCGGTAATAACAATGTTGCGAGCGTTTCATACGCTCAGCCAGCAATGTACTACACTGCTCCAGCTGCTCAAACGGCTCCAGCTCCGGCAAGTTACTCCAATCAGAACGTAACTGTTCGGAACAAAGCTAATGGGTGGGAGATAGCTAATGCTGTTGCAAATATTGGTAGTTTTGGCTTAAATGCTTATAACACCATCGCAGGTCAAAAGGTTAGGGTTGTAGACAATAGGGTTCGGAATAATAATAACTACAACAATGGATGGTCTGCTCCTAGTTTAGGTAGCAATGCCTTTCAGGGAAGTGGCGCATTGGGTGCTAGTTTCAGTGGAGCCAGTAATGTTGTTTCCACTGTACTTTCTGGTGGAAATACTAACACCTGGCGTTTAGGTAACTAAACAGCTTTCGTAAAAAATTAAGGATGGTGATTTCGATCATCATCCTTTCATTCTTTAGAGTCTTATCTTCGAATAGGGCTCTGTAGAATGGTATTGACAAATAGCATAAACCTGCTATAATACCATAGTCGAATTAGAAAGAGACAAATTAACACAAATATATGAAAAAAATTATTTATACAACTTTAGCTGCATTTTTCGGACTTGCTCTTATGGCAACGCCTTCTTTCGCCGGCTCAGAGTTCAACAATCCTGGCGCAATGCCAACAATAACTATCACTAACTCAACTAGAAATGCTTGTAGTTATGGGCCTATCGATAGTTGTTGGCAAGCTTCAACAACTGCACAAGCAGGTGATGTTGTAGCTGTACATATTTATTATAAGAATACTAGTAACACTGCTTCTCAAGGAACAACACTAGGTCTTAGTCCGCAGTCTTCTGCAGCTACAACTTCAGTATCGTTCTCAGGTGGAGTAGCTTCCCTTTCTGGTCCAAGAGCTGTAGGTTCTGCTTCTGTATCTATTTCAAGTTCACAGAGTCTCTCTTATATCCCTGGTTCAGGTAAGTGGTACCCAAGTGCAACAAGTGGTACTCGATCTATCGATGCTGCTGCACTGTTTGGATCAAGTGGTTTCAATATTGGAACTGTTAATCCAGGAGAACAAGGAGTACTGGTTGCTTTCTTTCAAGTAAGTAATAATGTTACTCAAAACTATCAATGTAATGACGGTATTGATAACGACGGTGATGGTCTAACAGACTACCCAACTGACCCAGGTTGTTCGTCTCCAACAGATAATGACGAATATAATCAAGTTGTTGTATCACAATGTGTTATTAATTCTTTCTACGCATCTCCTACATCTGTTTCTTCAGGTGGCTACACTACACTTTATTGGAGTACATCTAATTGTGACTCAGTTACAGTTGATGGTATCTCTTATCCTATAAATGGCTCTGGTTCATTCGGACCTCTTTATAGTGGTAGAAATTATGAACTTCGTGCTTTTAAAAATGGTCAAGTTCAAACTCGAAGTACTTTCGTAAGTGTTAACCAAGTTCAAAACCCTACTTACCAATGTAACGATGGTTACGACAATGATGGTGACGGAAAAGTAGACTATCCAAACGATCCAGGTTGTTCGTCTTATAACGATAACGATGAGTACAATCAAGTTATCCAAAACACTCAACCACAAGCTATTACTACTGTTGCGACTATTTTAGGAACAACATCAGCTCGCCTAAATGGTATAGCTGTTCCAAATAGTTCTTACAATACAACAGCTTGGTTCCAATGGGGAACAAATAGTAATCTTAGCTTCAAAACAAATTCACAATCTGTAAATACTAATACAAGTACTTATATAAGTGATACTGTTTCAGGTCTTATACCAAACACTACTTATTACTATAGAACAGTTGTACAAAATCAAAACGGTACAGCTTATGGTGATATTGTTAAGTTTCAAACACAAAAGAATACTGTTGTAAGCAATCCTCCAACTGTTATTACAAAAGTCATTACAAGAGATGTGGTTGTTGCAAAAAGCACAGCTTCACTTCTAGAACTTCGTGTTGAAAATGTGTATGACAGAATGTGTATTAACGGAGAGATGGACTATACTGTTTCTTATAAAAACATAAGTTCACAAACTCTTCAAAACTCAGTTCTTAGAGTAACGCTTCCAAAAGAATTAACTCTTATAAATAGTTCTCGTGGTGACTACGAAGTAGTAGACCGAACAATAACTATTGCCTTAGGAGATATTCCAGCTGGAGGTTCTGGTACTGTACAAGTACGAGCTAAAGTTAACACTACTGCAGTTATAGGTAACCTAGCAGTTACAACAGCAACAGTGGTTTATACAAACACTATTACTCGTGCCCAAGAAGATGCTATTGCATACTCTCTTGTGAACATCTCAAATGATTGTCCAAATGTAAATGTTTTAGGAGCTAGTGCTTTCGGACTATTCCTTCCTTCAACTTTATTAGGATGGTTAATACTTATCTTAGTTATCCTTGCACTTATCGTAATAGGACGACAACTAGCTAGAAAAAAAGAATAAAAATTTGATTATTCTAGTATAGACAAAACCCCGCCTCGTGGCGGGGTTTTGTGTTAAGATATTTTATATGAAGAGATCTTATTCCAAAGAGGATTTATCGTCTATAGCCAAGGAATCCTTGTCTTTGTTGGATATTTCTAAGAATAAAGCCACTGTTGTAGCTTTGCAAGGAGAGTTGGGAGCTGGCAAGACAACCCTTGTTCAGGCAATAGCAAAAGAGTTAGGAGTAGAAGAAGTAGTCACTAGTCCTACCTTTGTTTTGGCTAAATGGTATAAAACAACAAATGATAATTTTTATGTATTAGTACATATTGATGCATATAGAGTAGAATCAGAATCAGAATTAGAAACTCTAGGCTTCCAAGATCTTTTGAAAGAACCAAAGTCTTTAGTCATAATAGAATGGCCAGAGAAAATCCCAAATATTTTATCTAATATAAAAACTCAAACTTTTTTACTTAAACACGAAGAAGAAAAAAGAACCATAGAAGGACCTTTGCTTTATGAAGAAAAAAAATAAAAAAACTTTTGTAATACTAGATGCCCATGCCATTATTCATCGGGCTTATCATGCTTTACCATCTTTTTTTAATAGTGCAGGAGAGCCAACAGGTGCTCTCTATGGTGTAACAACAATGACGCTAAAAATTATAGAAACTTTTAATCCAGACTATATTGTTGCCGCATTTGATTTGCCTAAACCTACATTTCGACACCAGGTGTACAAAGACTATAAAGCAGGTCGAGTAAAAGCAGAAGATGATTTAATAAAACAACTCCAAAGTTCTAGAGATTTGTTCAGATCTTTTGGTATACCAGTTCTTGATGCTGAGGGGTTTGAAGCTGATGATGTTATAGGAACATTAGTTGAGCAATATAAAAAGCAGAAAGATTTAGAAATAATCATTGCTTCAGGGGATATGGATACTATGCAACTTATAGAAGGGGAGAAGGTAAAAGTATTCACTCTCAAGAAAGGTTTAAATGATACCGTTGTTTATGATGAGGAAGCTGTCAGGGCTCGTTTTGGTTTTGGACCTAAGTTACTGGTTGATTATAAAGGTCTTCGCGGAGACCCATCGGACAACATAATAGGTGTTCCAGGTATCGGAGAGAAGACCGCTACAACTATCTTGGATAAATATGGTTCTATAGAAGGTGTTTATAAGGCCATAGAAAAAGATAGGTCAAAAGTTGTATCTTCTGGTATTTCAGAGCGTATAGTTGGTCTTCTGGAAGAACATAAAGAAGAAGCTTTCTTTTCAAAAACATTGGCAACAATTCGTCGTGATGCCCCAATAAAATACGATTTACCAAATTCTTCTTACTTAGATTCTGTAGAACCAAAAAAGATTTTAGAAATGTTTGATCATTATGAGTTTCGAAGTTTAGGTCACCGAATCAAAAAAATATTTTCTCTTGAAGAAGAGGAGGTCGAGAAAGAGGAGATAGATGAAGAGCTATTTAGAAAAACAGCTATTGCTCTATGGGTTTTATATTCTGAAAACACAAATGCAACATATGAGACTATTCTACAGAAAACTAAAACAACAAAACTAGTAGATGCTTGGAATATTATTCAAGAAGAACTTAGTAAAAGAGACTTAACGAAAGTTTTTGAAAAAATCGAAGAACCACTTATTCCAGTAATTGAGGGCATGGAAAAAAAGGGGATTTTGATTGATAAAGAACATTTTATTTCTTTGCGTAAGTCTATAGAGAAAAGGTTAAAAGAAATAGAAGAAGAAGTTACCAAAATTTCAGGTGAAACTATAAATCTTAATTCCCCGAAACAATTATCTGTTTTACTTTTTGATAAGCTTGGCTTGAAAGCAAAAGGTAAAAGAAAAGAAAGTGGAGCTTTTACCACTAACGCCGAAACACTTGAGACCTTAAAAGATGATCACCCGATAATAGCTTTGATTTTAGAGCATAGAGAAATACAAAAAATACTTTCAAGCTATGTAGAAAGTATTTTGACTCATGTTAAAGAAGATGGCAGGATTCATGCAAAATTTTTGCAAAATGGTACAACTACAGGAAGGTTTTCCTCTAATGATCCAAATATGCAGACTCTTCCTGCTAGTGGTTCTTGGGGTAAGGAGGTTAAAAAAGGGTTTGTTGCACCAAAAGGGTTTGTCTTTTTAAGTTGTGATTACTCCCAAATAGAACTCAGGGTTTTAGCTATGCTATCAGGTGATAAAAGACTTATAGAATCATTTGAAAGAGGGGAAGACATTCATACTTCGGTTGCTTCTTTAGTTTTTGGAGTACCACAAATTTCTGTGACACCAGACATGAGACGAAATGCCAAGGTTATTAATTTCGGCATTATTTATGGTATGGGGGTACAAGCTTTACAGAAGAATTTAGGTACAAGTAAAGCAGAGGCAGAAAAGTTTTATAAAGATTATTTTGATGCATTTCCGACAATAAAGGGCTATCTTGAAGGTACTCGTGATTATGCGAGAGAGCACGGATATACTGAAACTGCTTTTGGTCGGAGAAGATATTTTCCAACAATAAAAAGTCCTATACCTTTCATAAGAAGTTTTGCTGACAGAATGGCTTCCAATGCACCTCTCCAAGGGACAGCTGCTGATATTATCAAGATAGCTATTGTTCATATTGATAAGGTTTTAGATCAAAGATGTTTGAAAGATAGTGCCGAACTTGTTTTGCAAGTTCATGATGAATTAGTTTATGAGGTTAAAGAAGATATTTGGGAGGAGGTTCAAGGTATTATTATAGCCGCAATGATTGGGGTTATCGAAAAAAGCCCTATACCACTTGAAATAACCCCTGTACCATTACTTGTTTCTGCTGCGAAAGGCAATAGGCTTGATGAGCTTAAGTAAGTGATACAATATAGATATATGGAAGAAGCAAAAAAATCAGTTCATAAAATATTAGCAAGTTCTTATTTGAGTTATTTCTTACTCATCTTGGGAGGTCTTTTTTTTGATATTTTCTTCCCATTGAAATTTTCTTTTCCAAATGGACAAGTTTTAACAATAATATTCTTTGCCGTTGGTCCGGCTCTTATACTTTGGGCTCAACATAGTTCACATAAGTTTGAAAAAATAAAAGAAAAAACAGGAAGTCTTTCTTTCGGCACTGGCCCTTATAAGTATCTTAGAAATCCGACCCAATTAGGCTTAGTTATTTTAGTAGCAGGGTATGCTTTTGCAAGTGGTGCGGCTGTACTTTTTATTGCCGTAGGTATAGCTTATTTAATATCAAACATTTTTTTTAGAAAACACGAATCTGTATTAGAGGCCAGATATGGGGAGCATTATTCAAAATATAGAGATTCGGTTCGTAAAATTATTTAATATGTTACAAGTTATTGTGTCTGTAGATTTTAATACAAGAGAGCAAAAAAGAAATGTTGAAATTTCAAAATATGAAGGTAATATAATTTGTCTTGATGATACAAACTCCACACTTTCTTCTCTTCAAGAATTTTTATACCCTTCTCTTTTTTCAGAAAATACTCCTTTTGTTCACGGAAAACATCTTCTAGAAGAATTTTCAAACGAGGTAACAAAAGAGATTTTACAATCTTTAGTTAAAAGCCCCACTATTTTTCTCTTAGAGGAGAGAGTTGTTCCGATTGCATTTATAAAAATGATAGAAAAAGAAGGTGGAATTGTACACCAGTTTAAAACACACAAACAAGAAATAAAAAACTCAGATATTTTTTCTGTAACAGGGGTTATAACAAGTATAAGTAAAAAAAATAGATGGTTAATATATAGAAATGCATTGGAAAATAATCCACCAGAAGCATTAATAGGTATTTTGTACTGGAAACTTAAAGATCTTATCTCAAAGCCAAGCTCAAAAAACCTTTATTTTAAAGGTATATATAGAAAATTGATGCATGCTCATAAAAATGCATGGCAAAATGGATTTCCTCTAGAGTTGGCTATTGAGAAAGTTATTCTCCAGATGTAATTTGTTTTTTTGCGAGGATAGAGATTAGAAGTCCAGAGGTAAGAACAGTTAGGCTCATCATAGGTATTGTTATATATCCAAATTCATAAATATATCTCTTTAGACAACTCGGACCTGCTCCACAAATATCTAGTCCAGAAGGAAAAATGTCTATGTAGTTATGAATTAGGGCTATTACTATACCTATAATAGAAAATATAAAAACCTGTTTTTGTAAAAACTTATTTTTTCTAACATCTCCAGTCAAAGAAAGTATGGTTATACCAAAGATAAATATTCTTTGATACCAACACAACAAGCAGGGTTCAAAACCATATACAAATTCAAAAATCAAACTTCCTAGGGCTGATCCTATAAACACTATAGGCAATATCAAATGACTATATCTATAAATCTTTTTTAAAAAACTATGTTTTTTAAAAAAAAGAAAAACAAAAGCCACTATAAAGATTTGTAGAACTATTATTCCAATAGCGACTAGTGTCGTAAACATTTTAGTTTAAGGAACAACTTGTTTTGTCTGCCAATTCTTGAAGTGTCTGTTCTCCACTTAGTCGAGATTCATCTGCGAATATCCAAGTAGGATAACCTTTAACATCTTTTTCTGTACAAACAGGTAACTGGCTTTTTCCATCTGCTGTTGAGCACTCAACATAGGGAAGTTTTTTTGCAGACTTACCAAAAAGTGCTTTTGTAGCCTGACAATGAGGACACCAGAAAGCGCCGTAGAATTTTGCGCCACTATCAGAGATACACTGTGCTAAGTCGTCGTACTTACCAGGCTTTTTTGCCTCTACTACGAGCAAAGCAACAAGTCCTCCAATAATAGCTACGCCGATGATCCAAGGAATAAATTTTTTCATATGGGAAATTATAACATATAGAGTAAATGAGGGTATTGTGGTCACAAATCACTAAGTGTAATTAGCAGGATTCGGTCACGAGTTTTCCTCATCAGTTATTGTGGTCACAAATCACTAATCATAATTTTTCGCTATGCTCAAATTCTGCAAAGTGTTCGCGACCCCGTCTCGCTCGTTTCGCTTTACTCAACATAGCTCCGACCCGCACATAACACAAAAGACACCAAGCAGTTGGTGTCTTTTGTGTTATGTGCGCTTAGCAGGATTCGAACCTGCGACCGTCTCCTTAAAAGGGAGCTGCTCTACCAGCTGAGCTATAAGCGCATATATTTATTTTAGCATCTATCTCTCTGGTGTTGTTGCTCGTGGAGCCGCTACAACTGAGCTATAAGCGCATACTTTTTACAGCGATAATATCATTGCAAAAACGCAAAAAAACTATACCATGGTCACCATATGCAAGCAATACTTGTGCTCCACGATATACGAAGTGCTCAAAATGTAGGCTCATTGTTTAGGACTTCTGATGCTGTTGGAATTTCTAAAATATATCTTAGTTCTATAACCCCAAGCCCTATAGATCGTTTCGGTAGGGACCGTAATGACATATCTAAAACCGCACTTGGAGCAGAGAAAACTGTACTATGGGAACAATATGAAAACATTAAGGATTTGGTTGAGAAATACAAATCTAAAGGTTACCAAATCATAGCTATAGAACAGTCTGAAAATTCTTTAGACTATAAAAATGTAAAAGCAACAGAAAAAACAGTTTTTATTTTAGGAAATGAAGTTGAGGGACTACCAAATGATTTATTAAGCATTGTGGATGTGGTAGCTCAAATACCAATGGCGGGGAATAAAGAATCCTTAAATGTTTCTGTTGCGGGCGGTATTGCTTTGTTTCGAATACTTGATAAGTAGTTTAACGATTTTTTAATTCATCGATAGTATAAGGGCGTCCGCCTTCAATAGGTGCTGGTTGCTCCAAGAGTTGTCTACTTCTATTTTCATAGCGACTTGGTCCACCAGTAACAAGCCACAGTAACCAAAGACCTGCGAAAGCCAATAAAAACCATTTTAATTCTCCCATATATTCTTATTATATATGAAATTACTTTTGATGAACATTACAAAAGTGTGCACTACGAGCTCCAACCAGTATTCTTTCTATTTTTCCTTTACACCCTTTTTTCTTACAAGGTTTTCCTGTTAGGCGATAAGCATTGTGGTCATTTTGAAAGGCTCCTTTTTTGCCATCTATATCTCGGTAGTCACTCATAGAGTCTCCACCAAAGTCTATACCTTTTTGTAAAACTTTTTGCATAGCTTTAAACATAAGTTCAAATTCTTTCTCTTTTATATCTTTTACCTTTCGCAATGGATGTACACCTGACTCCCAGAGTAATTCGTCTCCATAAATGTTACCAATACCAGAGACTATTTTTGGATCTAAAAGAACTTGTTTTATAAAACCATTTTTCTTTTTTAAAAGACACTCTTTAAAACTCTTTAATGAAAAGTTTTTATCAAGCGGCTCTGGTCCGTGATGTTTTAGGTGTGCAGATTCAAAAAGCTCACTTGTCTTTATAAGAGTAACCTTGGCAAATTTTCTTACGTCAGAGAGGACTAAGTGTTTGCCTGCCTGCGCAGGCAGGTCATTATTTAATGAAAATACCACATGAATAAATCTATTGTAAGGATCTTTTAGTGCCGTGTTCTTTTCCTTCTCGTGAGGTAACCACTTGTTTTCTTTTTTAAGATAATCGTATTGACCATACATCATATGCCCGGTCATTTTCATGTGGACCAAGATAGTGTAGTCATTATCAAGGTGAATGAGAATGTTCTTTGCTCTACGCTCTGCTTTTAATATCTTTGCCCCAACTATAATCCTTTGAGCTTTTTTAAAAAACCTTGCATCTTTGAATGTATCCACAAACTGTTTTATAGGAGAAGATGTCGCCAAGTCAGTCCAAACTGCTTTTATAATCTGGCCTTTAGCACGACGGTTTATACCATCGACTGTTGTTTGGACTTCCGGGAGTTCTGGCATTTTATTTCTGGATTCTCTTTAATGCCTCAGTAATTTGTTTTTGGATAGGCAAATTTGCATCTATGTCTCCAACTACAGGTCTTATTTGGAAATCTTTATACCCGAGGGATAGGAGAGCTTCCACAAGGTCAGAACTAGCCTTATTTTCTGAAATAGCAAAACCTTCAACTTTGTCTTTAAGGTCTATCACAACTTTCTCAGAAGTTTTTTTGCCAATACCTGGAACAAGAGCGATGGCTTTTGAATCTCCACTTTTAATAATGCGTACTAGAGCAGGTAAGGTATAAAGAG
>JAGOQI010000009.1 GCA_017991515.1 Minisyncoccota bacterium
CGAAAATCTCTGAAGATAATATAAGCGATACTAAAACTTTCATACTTTTTCATACTGGTAGATTAGTCAGCTTTGCTCTTTTGGGTGGAGTTTTAGGACTTATAGGTAATGCTATTGGTATAAGTTTCACATTTTCAGCAATACTAGGTATTGTGGCTTCAATCGTTATGCTACTACTTGGCTTAAACTTAGTAGGAGTTTTTAAAAAGAGTAAAGTTACTCTACCTTCAGGTGTTTTTAATTTCTTTAGAAAGGTTGAACATAAAACTTTAACTCCTCTTATTATAGGATTTGCCACATTCTTCTTACCATGTGGATTTACACAGGCTATGCAAGTAGCAGCTATTTCAAGTGGATCTTTTATGTCTGGATTATTGATTATGTTTGCATTTGCTCTTGGAACATTACCAGTGCTTTCGATTCTATCTTTTGGATCGGCATCTTTTGCGCAGGGTAAACATGCACCATTATTCTTTAAATCTGCGGGAGTTGTTGTCGTAGGTCTTGGTATATTTGCTTTACTCGCAGGGCTAGCAGGTCTCGGTATTATAAATCCATTATTTAATATTTAATTTTGATATAATTACTTTATGAACAAAACAGTTTCAATAATCATTACGCTAGGTCTTATTGTTGCCATAGGTATTGTTTTAACAGGTGGATCAACAACAAAAGACTCTAGTAAAATAATTCAAAATACCGAGATAAAAGAAGGGATACAATACATAACAATTGATGCTAAGGGTGGGTATTCTCCACAACTAAGTAATGCTAAAGCAGGTATTCCTACAAAATTAATTGTAAAAACAAGCGGTACATACGACTGTTCAGCTTCTTTGGTTATTAAATCAATTAATTATCAAAAAATTCTCTCTCAATCAGCAGAAGAAATAATTGATATCGGCATACCTAAAGCTGGTGAGCCACTCAGGGGAACTTGTGGTATGGGAATGTATAATTTTGAAATAGATTTTAGTTAAGAAAAAAGAACGACAATTGTCGTTCTTTTTTCTGTAACATTTAGGTTTGTGGGTCGCACTTAGTACATAACTAAATGGGTCATCAAAACTAACAGGTTGTCAATGCGGAGACGGCGAGATTCGAACTCGCGAGGCTGTAACACCTGCCTCCTTAGCAAGGAGGTACGTTAGACCACTCCGACACGTCTCCATACATTATATAATGTATGCTTGCTACTTTAGCATGACAAAGAGTTTTTTTCTACAGACATCTTATCTTCTTGACTATATTCCGTATGTGTTCTAAATTCATCTTAAATAAAACTTACTAAAATGAACAAACTGGAGTCATTCTTAATTATTAAATTTGATAATAATATAAAAGATAGAGACGAGTTCCTGCAAAAAGTACGCATGCCTGTTATAAATTTCACCAAGGAAACTATGCGACTTGATGCATTGATTCACGAAATATTAAAGAATATTTACGACCATGCTGAGGGGAAAGGTTCTCTTTATATATCAAAAGCTGGTAATGAATTTGAATTTTATATTAGTGACGAAGGAACAGAGTTGTTTGATATAAAATCTTGTATCCAAAATTGGCAACCAAAAAATAAAGATGTTAATTTTGGAATAGGATTAAATCTAATCAATCAACTTGCTGACTCATTAAATATCAAACTTATTATTGAAACCTCTAAGGGATTTTCCTATAGAGGAATCTATTTATCAGAAAGAAATCGCTAAATCCTTGTTTAATCAGGGATTTTTTATTAACTACTCCTCTCTCCGTGAAGTAACATATCTACTGCGTGTTCCATAGAACCAGCGTTTATAACTTCCCCACTGTTTACAAAGAATATTTGATCTGCTTTAGCGATAGTGTGTAGTCGATGAGCGATAATAACTTTTGTAGTTTCTTTTGGTAGTTTATCGAGAATGCTTTGAAGTAATTCTTCAGTGATAGTGTCGACATTGGCGGTCGCTTCGTCGAGTATCAATATATCAGGCTTTCGAAGAACTGCTCTGATGAAAGCTACTAGTTGTTTTTGACCTAGGCTTATAGAGTCTCCGTTGATTGAAACTTCTGTGTCTAACCCCTCGTCAAATCGTGAGAGTAATTTCTCAAGTCCTGTTTCTTTTATCAAAGTCTCTGTTTTTTCTTTGTCATAGTCTTGATAATTTTCATTGCCATATAAAATATTGTCTTTCAAAGTCCCTGAGAAAAGAAATGGTTCTTGGAGGATAAATCCTATTTTCTTTGTTCGCTCTTCTGGGCTATAGGTTCGGATATCTTTACCTTGCAAAAGTACTGTTCCTTGTACTGGGTCATAAAGACGCGCCATCAAAGATGCAGTAGTAGTTTTTCCTCCTCCTGTTGGACCAACGAGCGCATATGTTTTGCCTTTCTCTAGTGCAAGATTTACGTCATGCAAAACCAAGGAACCTTCTGGATAAGCGAAGTCTACATCTTCGAATGATAGCATTGCACTCTTGTCCATATTTACATGACTTGCACCGTCTATATGAATAAGGTTATTTTCAAGAGACAAAATAGCACCAATACGATCCCAGCCAGCCATTGCCACTTGAAAACTATTCCAAGTAGTAGCGAGTTGTTGAAGTGGGAAATAAAAGTTTCCTGTATAAGCGATAAAGCTAATCAAAAGTCCAATAGTCAAAGAACCAGTAGTAATAAAATAAATACCTACAGATAAAACTAATAGCTGGGCAATGTTTGATGATAGTCCATAAACTGGCTGAAAAAGATTGTTGAGAACACCTGCTTTTGTAGCGGCTTTGTATGTATTGTCATTTGCCTCGGCAAATCTAGTCCGAAAATAATCTCGTCTATTAAAGGCAACTATAATTTTAAAGTTTGCTAAAGACTCTGACACTTCAGCACTTAAAGCCCCGATACTTTTAAGGTTATTTAGGTTTCTTTTTTTAACCAATGATGCGATAGCTCGAGTAAATATAAATACAGCCACAGCTGGCAACAAAACAATACCCCCGAGTTTTGGATTTAAAGAAATTAAAAATATTGCCGCTCCGATCATAACCACAACATTTCCTATAAGTTGAACCAATTGTTGAGAAATAACCTGATTTAATTTATCTGTATCGTTGTTAATACGAGATATCAAATCCCCTGCTTTGTTTTGATTGAAAAAATCAATAGGTAAAGATTGAACCTTTGAAAAAAGTTTGTTACGAACACTATAAAGAACATGTTGTCCTACTGTTCCCATAAGTTTAGTTTGTAGATAGTTTGTTATCAGTGCACCAATATAAACCAGCAGTAAAATACCAGAGAATACCAATACACCATGATAATCTTTCTGTGTTATATAAGTATCTATAATATGCCCGATAATAATAGGAGCAGTAAGTGTTAGTGCTGAGTTGGCGATAATAGCAAAAAAAGCATTTCTTAATTTCTTTTTCTCCATTATCAAAAGTGGCCACAGAGAAGATATGACGGAGATAATACCGCTTTTTCTTTCACCTTTTATTATATTTGTATTAAGTGCGTACTTCATATGTATTTGTTGATTGTTGAGAATTATATATTTGAATGTATTCTGTAGAACTCTCCATCAGCTCTTTATGTGTACCTTGAGCTAAAAGTTCTCCTTCCATCAAAACTATAATGCTGTCATATTCTTCTACTGTTGCTATTTTTTGAGTTACAGAAACAAGAGTTATGCCTGGATAATTTTTTGAAATATTTGAAAGAATACCCTTCTCCGTCTTTGTATCAACACGAGCTGTAAAGTCGTCCAACAGAAGAACTTTTGGATTTGTAGCCAAGGCACGGGCCAGCATTATGCGCTGTTTCTGGCCACCAGAGAGACTTGTTCCTCGCTCTGAAATAACAGTATCTAATCCGTCAGGAAGAATTTTTATAAAGTCTGAGAGCTCAGCAGTTTGTATTGCTCTATTTAAAGACTCTTCTGTCGCCTGACTATTAAAAGCAATATTTTCTCTAATACTCATGTTGAACATAGTACTGTCTTGAAAAACTAAAGAGACTTGGTTGTGAAAACTTTCTATTTCATATTCTTTAATATCCTTGTTGTCATAAAAAACATTTCCACTTGTCGGAACAACTAGACCAGTGAGTATATATAGAAGCTGACTTTTCCCAGCAGCAGTAGGTCCGATAATGGCGGTCTTTGTTCCAGCTTTCAATTTGAAACTAACATTATCAAGAGCTTTTTTCTCACCAAAGGCTTGAGTTATATTTTTAAACTCTATGTCTCCTAAAATATCTGTTTTTATCACTCCAGTATGAGCAATCTCTTCGGTATCTAAAACTCCTTTAATCCTGCCGAAAGAAGCTGAGGCCTGAGCAATGATACTACTCATAAAACCAATAATAATAATCGGGAAAATAAGCATCGCAACATAACTATAAAAAGCTGTGAATTCTCCTAAGCTCATAGACCCAGCTATAACAAACTTTCCTCCAAGCATTACAATACCGAGAGTCGCTAGTCCTGCAACAAAACTAATAATAGGGATAAGTGCTGCAAATAAAGATAAAATAGAAAGACCCACGCTTCGAGCTTGTGTATTTACTTCAAGAAACTTTTTATACTGATTTGCTTGTGCGTTAACTACTCTAATAATAGCCGCACCTAAAATACTCTCATTAATAACTTTATTTAGACCGTCTACTACTTCCCTAGTTTTAACAAAGAGGACTTGAACCTTTGAAAAAATAAAAAAGAAAGCAAGACCAATAATAGGAATAATAGAAAGTACAACAAGGGCAAGCTTCCAGTTTATAGAAAGTAATAATATTGTTACACCTACGATAATAACCAGAGATGAAACGATAGAGACTATAGCCATTGAAACAAACATCTTGATAGAATCAATATCAGAAGTAAGTGTTGTGAGAAGTTTTGATGGTCCGATTTTTTCTATATCTACATAACGAAGTCTAGAGACTTTGTCTGATAGATTTTTTCTAGTATCTCTTGCAACTTTTTCTGAAGCAAAAATCTGCACAATACTTTGAGCATATGAGAAGATAAAGATTAAAATGATAGCAATAGAAAATTGCCAAACCATACTACTTACAACTAATGTTCCTGCAATATAGGCGTCTATACTCCTAGCAATGATCTTGGGTATAAAAAGATTTAATGCATTTGTAAGTATTGCAAAACCAATCAAAAAAGTAACCATTTTTTTATACGGACCTAAAACAGAAAAGACACTTGGCCCTTTGGGTTTGCGACTATCTTTGAGATTTTCTTTTAATTTATTACCTTTCATAAAAATGAGTACCTACTACTTTACACTTTTTGAAGCCTTTTGTAAAAACTTGGAACAGGTCCTTCTTCCAGATATAATAAGGTTGTTATTAACTAAATAAATTAAACATGGAAATACATTTTTTAGCAGTTCTAGTAGGCGCAATAGTATCAATGGTTTTAGGTAGTCTTTGGTATGGACCTATTTTAGGAAAAACTTGGATGAGACTAATAAAAGCAGATCCTGAGTGTTTTACTGACCCTGTCAAAAAGAAGGAGTCTCAAAAGAAAGCTATGCCTTTATACGCTATTCAATTTGCTCTATCCATATTTCAGTTTTGGGTTTTAGCTCAATTTGTTACAGGCTGGGGTACGCTTGGTGCTGTCTTAAGTGCATTTTGGATTTGGGCAGCATTTATCATGCCAACTGTTGCGGGTTCTGTTATGTGGGGAAACAACGATAATAGAAAACAAGCTTGGCAAAAATTCTTTATTCAAGCAGGTTTTCAACTAGTTGTTTTTGTAGTTGTTGCTATAGTTTTAAGTATTTGGAATTAAACTTTTAAGAAACAAAAAACTCCCTTATAAGGGAGTTTTTTGTTTTGCGGAGGATGTGAGATTCGAACTCACGGAACCGATTAAGGCTCGGCGGTTTAGTAAACCGCTGGTTTCAACCACTCACCCAATCCTCCAGATTACAAAAGAAAATATACTACAATATTATAGTTTTTGGAAGTGTTATAATAAAAAGTATGAATAAAACAAATAAAATAATAATGGTGGTACTTGTTATAATATCTGCTTTCTTGTTGGCAAGATTTGTATTTTTTAAAGGAAGTTTTGATAAGTTTGGAGAAGGGCTAGAAAATATAAGTAAATGGGAAGAAGGCTATAAGAAAGAACACCCGAATGCTACAGATGCCGAGGTAAAAGCAGCATTTAGTGAATCAATATCTAACTTGAAAATCTGGAAAGAAAACTACAAAAAAGACTACCCAAATGCAACAGACACTGAGATAGATCAAGCGTTTGAAGACCAGTGGGATAACCGATAAGTTTAAATTAATTACTACTAATATTGTTTTAGTTTTTTATAACTTCATTGTATTAGAGATTTAAAAAGTATCTCTAATTTTTGCTATAATAAAACTATATATGATAAATTTATTGGCTACTTATAAGACTTGGAGATATAAAAATACCTTTATTCTTATTGTTAGTTTATTTGCTGTTTTTTTTGCTATAAATACAAATCTTGGAAAAGAAGTTTTAGTTTGGATTTCCAAACTAGGATACCTAGGAAGTTTTATTTCTGGAATATTTTTTGTTTCAACTTTTACTGTCGCCCCTTCAGGTATTATTTTATTTGAAATGGGTAAAATATATAACCCGTTTCTTCTGACACTCTTTGCTGGACTTGGTGCAGTACTTGGAGACTATCTTATATTTAGGTTTTTGAAAGACAAAGTTTTTGAAGAGATCAAACCTGTTTTTATGAAGCTCGGTGGTACAAGTCTAACTCGTATTATAAGTACTCCATACTTTGCTTGGTTTGCACCAGTACTTGGAGCTATCATTATTGCTTCCCCATTACCTGACGAAATAGGTGTCGGACTAATGGGTATTTCCAAAATGAAAAACTGGCAGTTCTTAACTCTCTCTTTTGTATTAAATAGTCTAGGAATACTGCTTATTATTACACTAGCTAAGTCAATTTAGTGCATATCTTCCATAGACTCGCCAATCTGAGAAAAAACATCTGGTTGAGCGTCTCCTGATACTTCCAGTACTGCCCATGCACCTTTGTTCATACGAGCTAAAGCATGATCCACCAAGAGATATTTCCCAGGAACATCAACTGTAAACTCTACGATACTGGCTCCACCCGGAAGCACTGCTGTGGCTTGAGTATTATGTTCTAGAGCACCACCAATACTTGCATTCGGATAAACAGTATCAAATATCTCGCCAATAATATGGAAAGACGAGATTAGATTTACTCCACCGTTACCAACATACATTCTGATTTTGTCTCCAACTTTTGCTGTCATTCTAGGTGTACTTTCTACTTTTCCATTAAAAGTCACATAATTGGGAGTGCCATCTAGTAATGCTTCCGAGTCAAATGGGACTAGACCTTTTTTCCCAAGTTGTCCTGTTGTATAGAGTTCTCCTTGAACAACATAAAACTCTTTATCTACTTTTGAAAGCCCTTCTTTAGGTTCTACTAATATCATTCCATATTGTCCATGAGAGTTATGAGTTGAAACATTTGGCATGGCGCAATGATAAATATAAAGTCCTGGATTTAAGGCTTTCCACTTAAAAGTTTTAGTCTCTCCTGGGGCAACGTGAGTTAAAACAGCTCCACCACCAGGGCCAGTAACTGCATGAAGGTCTATATTATGATCATGAAGACTAGATGGATGATTTGTCAAAGACAATTCTACAGTGTCACCCTCTTTTATTCGAAGCATCGGACCTGGAACCTGATTGTTATAAGTCCAATAGTTAAAATAAATACCTGGAGAAATCTCTGAAATTACTTCTTGAGCGACTAAACTAATTCTAACTATTCCATCTGCGTCAGGTGCTTGAGCTTCAGACGGAACAAGATTTGGATTAGCCCCTATATCGGTGACTCTTTCAAAACGATTTTCATATCTAAAAAATTCAAATATTTTACTAAACGGGATAGAGGCTGCTAGCTTCCCTGGTGCATGAGAGTGCATAAATCCTGGCATGGCAAAGTTTGGCGCATATGTTTTATTTGAAATAAGTCCAGCAAAAAAGGCTACTATAAATAAAATAATAGGTATAAAAACACCTCGTCTCTTTATAGCGCCACGAATATCTGGTTTTTTGTATATATGAACAAGAAGAATGACGAGAGCAATAGTACCAACAAATGCAGAGAGTATTTCTAAAATAAGATATTTAAACATAAAATATTGATTGGCTAATAATAGTTTTTATTGTTAGAATTTAATTTAGTAGTTGCGAAACTATGCAACTATATATAATTATACTCTAATTAAAAAAATATATGAAACTTTCACAAGAGACTATTGAAATATTATTAAAAACAGAAAACAGAGCTTTGGCAACAACTGGTAAGCATGGTATTAATGTTGTCCCCGTTTCTACTATGTATATAGTGGATGATAAAATTTGGCTTATAAATTATTTTCTAAAGAAAACTTTGGATAATATATTAGACGAACCACAAGTAGCCTTAGTGTGCTGGAAAGGCTTTAGTGGTTATCAAATAAAAGGTCATGTGGAATACTTAACAACTGGAGAGCTTTTTGAAGAAGCAAAAGAAATGGTTTTCCAAAAACTCCCTGATCGTATAGTAAAAGGCCTGATAGTCTTAACCCCTGAAAATATCTACGATATTTCACCGAAAGCGTAGTCTTATTTGCAATTAATATCTAAACATCAGATACTCTATAAATCATGAAAATAAAACAGCCCTTACCAAAAAAAGCCTACCAAAGGAACGCTGAGATATACAAAATCCTAGCTAACTCAAAGCGATTAGAGATTCTGAACCTACTTCGAGAACAAGAAATGTCAGTTGAAGACCTTGTTAAGACATTAGCTATAACTAAATCAAATGTCTCCCAGCATCTAGCCTTACTCCGTCATGCCAACCTTGTAACAGTAAGAAGAAATGGCTTAAATGGTTACTATAAAATCATCGATCCGCGCATTGTAGAGCCTTGTCGTATACTCCACAAGCTTTCTTTAAAAAGATAACCTTCTTTTATTTTAAAATGCTATAATTATCTATATGATTTGGATTCAAACATTTTTAGGTACAATCTGGGCTTCACTTGTGTCCCTTGGTCTTTTAAAAGTAATTATTGCTGTAGTTCTTATAGCACTGCTTTCAAAAGCACAAAGACTACTTGGTTTACTTGGGGCTGTATTATTTATCGCTTATTTAGCTGGTTGGCTCTAATATCCACAATTAGTAGAATGGTAAATATATACTGTTGTGATATAGTTTCTATATTGTAATGTACACTTTCGAAATAGTGCGTTGCAAGTTTAAATAGCTAATTAAGTACATAAAAAATGAGTAATAAAGTTTTCGTCGGTAGTGTTTCATTCAAGACCGATAATGATGGATTAGCAGCCCACTTTGCAAGTGCTGGAACAGTTACTTCTGCAAATATAATCATGGATAAAATGACAGGTAAATCAAAAGGTTTTGGTTTCGTGGAATTTTCTTCTGATGCAGAAGCACAAGCTGCTGTTGATAAACTCAACGGTAGCCAACTAGACGGTAGAGATATCTTTGTTGATATCGCTCGTCCAAGTGAAAAAAAGGAAGGAGGTAGAAACTTCTAATTAAAACAAAAATCAGCCCTAAAACGGCTGATTTTTGTTTTACTGCTAAATTTACTTGCGTGCTAAAATCTTAATGTGCTAACACTAAACTCTAAAATAGAACTATTAATAAAACTTAGGTCAGATACAAAATATGCACTGACAAAGTTAAATTTGTATACCATAGACGATCTTCTTCACCACTACCCTACTCGCTATGCTGATGCTTCTAGCTTTCTTTCTATTTCTGGAGCAGCCGAAGGGGTAGTTGCGACCATTCGTGGAGCTATAAAAAAAATAGAGAGTAAAAAAAGTTGGAAAACAAAAGTCCCTATGAGTGAAGCAGTTGTTGAAGATGTTAGTGGTAGTATCAAAGTTATTTGGTTCAACCAGCCATATCTAGCCAAGATGATTTCTGTTGGACAAACAGTAGAGCTCACCGGCAAAATCACTATGAACAAAGGCGCTGCAACAATGGTAAATCCGAGTACTAAAGAAGAGAAGGCTTTACCTATAGATAGTCACGATAGTTTGTTCGCAGGAGAAGATGGTGGTGTTCTTACTCCGCTATACCCTGAAAGCAAAGGTGTATCTAGTGAGTGGTTCTCTCATGCTATAGCTAGAGCATTAACTGAAATCACAATTATTCCAGACCATATACCTGAGGATGTTTTGAAAGAGTATTCATTACCAGGACTTAAAACAGCACTCATTTGGATACACAATCCTAAAAAAAATTCAGACGCTGTAAAAGCTCGCAAAAGATTTGCTTTTGATGAAATATTTCAAATCAACATAACCAGAGCTCAGGAAAAATTACGAATTCAAAAAGAGCAGGCTTATAGTATAAATACAAAAAATCTGGATGTAGAAAACTTTATTTCAAGATTTCCATTCCCTCTTACAAACGCTCAGAAAAAATCTATTGACCACATACTCGAAGATCTAGAAAGAGATGCTCCTATGTCTAGGTTGCTTGAAGGAGATGTTGGTAGTGGTAAAACAGCAGTGGCAGCTACAGCGGTTTATGCGACAGTTATGAATAGACCTCTAAAGCCTAACCCCACTTCGTCTGAAAGACTTCGCGGGGCACAGCAAACCTTTGGTTCTTTGCAAGTAGCCTATATGGCACCTACAGAAATACTAGCCACACAACACTTTGAGTCCTTTATAGAATACTTCCGTCATACTGGTATTTCTATTGCACTCATTACGGGAAGTGGTTGCCGTAAATTCCCTACTAAAGTCGCTTCAAGCCAAACACCTTGGACAACTATCTCAAGAACCCAACTTCAAAAATGGATAGCAAATGGAGAAATACCGATAGTTATAGGAACACATGCATTGATACAAAAAAGTTTGAGTTTCAAACACTTAGCCCTAGCTATCATCGACGAGCAACATCGATTCGGTTTAAACCAAAGAAAAAATATTGCAAAAAAAGACACTCACTTCCCCCACCTTCTCTCTATGACGGCGACACCTATTCCTAGAACTCTAGCACTGACTATTTACGGCGATTTAGATTTATCACTTCTGGATGAGATGCCAGCAGGTAGAAAACAAATAATAACTGAAATAGTCCTTCCTAACAAAAGAGAAGAGACTTATGAAAAGATTAGAAGCTTATTGAAAGAGGGTCGCCAAGCATACATCATTTGTCCAAGAATAGATGAACCAGACCCAGACAAAGCTAAAGCTGTTATTGCAAAAAGTGTAATAGAGGAAGCTAAAAGATTACAAAAAGATATTTTCCCAGAGTACAAAATAGGTATTGTTCATAGCAAAATGACAAAGACAGAAAAAGAGAATGCCATGGAAGATTTTTATAATCATGAAACTAATATATTAGTTGCTACTTCTGTTATTGAAGTTGGTGTTAATGTTCCAAATGCTACATCTATTATTATAGAAGGAGCAGAAAGATTTGGACTCGCCCAACTCCATCAACTTCGAGGTCGGGTCATGAGAAGCTCTTACCAGCCATATTGTTATTTATTTGCTGATGCAAAGAGTGACAAAACAAAAGAGCGAATGTCTGTTTTTACAAAAGCCAAAAATGGTTTTGAACTAGCAGAATATGACTTACAAATCCGTGGTACAGGTGAACTCTCTGGAGTAAAACAATGGGGCATTTCAGATATTGGTATGGAGGCTCTTCGAAATATCAAGCTCGTTGAAGCTGCTCAAAGAAGTGCCAAAGATTTAATACTTAAAGATCCAGAACTTTCCAAACATCCCCTACTAAAAGAAGCGGTAAAAAAATACGACCAAATGCATTTTGAGTAAGATCTCCCTACAAGCCAGTGTCGAGATAAAAAAAACACCTTCCATAGAATAGAAGGTGCTTGTGAAAAATGAAAAAATTATTTTACCCAAACCTGATCTGTTGGTAGTGGAAATCCATATCCATTCATCCAATCGTTGGACGAAAGTCCAGGAACCGGAGAGTGTGCAGGGTCAGCCTTGTCACTCCAAATAAACAATTGTTTAAAAGGATTAGCGTTGGCTGTTTGAGAAGAAGTACTGTATAGCTTCCTTGAAAGACCTACTGTACCGTTGTTTATAAACTTGTATGTAGAAGCGATTCTTGAACCATCAAAAACAGGTTTTATTCTAAAGCCATCATTGGTAGTTTTAAAACCTTTTCTAAAAGTTTTTAACATAACAACAACTGAAGCTCCGCCTGCCAATGTGTACTCAGTGTCAAATGTAAACGTCATGATAGTTGTAGCTTCTTTAAAAAAGTTACCTACTACCGTATCACCGTTTTGATTTGTCCAAAAACCTGAAGGTTGAGAACTACCGCACAGTAATCTTGGTTTAAGCTGTAAAGTATCAATTTTGCTAGGGCTATTATCGGCCCAGATTAAACCATAACTAATTTGAGCAAATGATCCAGTAGAACTACCTATATTTGTAATGCGTAATTTATAAGTATCCTCTTCTGTAGAATCATTTATTACTTGTGTAGCAATTTCTATTCTCTCTAAAAGAAAATTAGTTTTGCGTACCGTAAATAAATTTCCTACCCTATCTGTCCCATCACTTTTTTGCTCTCCTGTTATAGAAGAGAAAGCTTTAACTTCATCAAGTACTAATTTAAAATCATAGTTTGATATATCCCCAGAGGATACATTTATAACAGCTTCCGCCGTATAATCTTTCTGAATTCCTAAGCTCATTGCTTCTCCTGTAGTTATAACTGCTACGCCATTAGAAGTGTTTGCTCTACCAACAAAGTTTCCGTTGATATCAAACAAGTTAACAGCTGAAACAGCTCCAGAAGCCTGGCCTTGTATAAGAAAACGATGTTGTGTAACGGTGCCTGATGTTCCTGCTAACTTAACTCCGTATTTTAAAACGGACTTTTCTTGCCCATGAAGAACAACTTCTGAAGCAGGTGTTGCTGGATTAGTAACTGAACTAACAGCGAAAGGTTGCGGTTGGGTACTGAAAATAGTTTTATGCCCTACAGCGATCTCGGTCTGAAAATGAGACAAAGGATTATTGCTTCCTAAATAACCAGTATAGGCAAGTTGAACTTCTACGATCAACCCATCTTCTAAGCCTGTTGCATTGGTTGCATTTGATAAAATATCAGCGGAAATCTTTATTGTGCCAATTTTATATTGACCAAAATTTGTAACAAAATTAGTAAAACTAAATTCATTACTATTAACAGAATCTACTGTTAAAGAAAGAGGTGTCCCTGAAAATGTCCCATCACAAAGTAAATGAATTCTTTTAAGATAACTACTTGGAGAAGCGCCATCACCAAATTTTTTAAACTTAACTCTCACACTTGTGAGACTAAATCCATTAATGCTTCCAGTGTTAAACTGACCCTGAAATAAAAACTGGTTATTCTTCGGTGCCTGAATAGTTTGGTCCACAATAGAAGAATCTTTTTTGAAAGTTACCGATAGTGTGTTTGTTGGCGCTGTAGGATTGGGTGGTAAATCTTTTTTAGTACACGCAGAGAATATTCCCAGCATGCAAATAATCATAATTACTTTTTTCATTTTTATTCATTGTTTTTGATGTACAAAATAGCTCCAAATTACCGTGGAGAGATCGGTTTTATTTGGTGCTTATATTACATATTTTTGACAAAATGTCAATAGTTGTGGGAGTACATGGACTCGAACCATGGACCACCGAGGTATAAGCTCGGCGCTCTACCAACTGAGCTATACTCCCATAAAATAAAAATTGGTATAAAGATTGTATCCCCTATTTCCTAAAAAGAAAACCCCTAAATATTGGTGTTATAATTAGATTATGAATATCAATGAATTTACAGCAAAAAAAATAGGCGAAGTATTGGCTTTTACCCGAGTTAGTACTGATACATTAACAAAAGGTCACACTTCCTTTGTAGAAGTTATCGGAGCAGAGAAAGTACAAGACATGCTTGATAAAAATAGACTACACGGAGAAGAGCTTATGCGTATTGCAACAGAAGGTGGAGCAATAGACACAACACTCTCAAAAGCAGACAAAACTGAAGAGAAATTAAAATCTATGCGAGAGCTTTATGTCGCAGACCAATGGGATAATGCTACTGAACTTTTAGAATGGAGTGGTTTCTTTGAAGGAGCATTTATAGTACATCTAGCACTTGTGCGTGGATCAGGAGAAGCTCTTGATAATGAAGCTCTTATTACACTTTCCAACGAAGCTATTTCATATCACTACGAACTTCTTGAACAAAGCGAGAGCGAGCTAGCAACTATAGGGCAAGACAAGTCTGCTTAGTAAGAGTTCAAAAATAAATTAGCTGGTAGGCCAGAGGCTTTTATAGCAGAAGCTGCATTTTTACCTACATATCTCCAGTGCCACGGTTCATTTGGTATTTCTGTCTCATCAAAAGGACTCCCTTGAAAACTTTGAACGAAGCCGTACTTATAGGCATTATTTTTTAAAAACTTATATTCCCCTGAGTTTACAAACAATCCCAAACTTGTACCTGAAGCAAAATCAAAAGCAGTTCCTAATATATGTTCAGACTGACCAACAGGAGCAACAAAAGAACTTCTACCTTTTTCCGAAAAAGAAGTAACTAAAAACTCTTGTAAATCATTACTTCTAAAGCCATATTTAACGAGTAAAGACAAACCTTGTTTTTGCATATCTTTTCTCATAGTCAAAAAAGTTTCGTAAGTGCTTTTAGTTATACAGGTATTTTTTGTAACAGAATATTCGTCAGGAATTAGGACTAAGTCAGGTGGAATATATCCTTCTATAGGTTCTGGTCTAGGAAAGCTTATGAACCTTAGGCTACTTCGTGTATCTGAAGATTTAGGACAAGAAAAAACAACCTTCTTTATTTCTTGGTTTCCTATTATATCTCCTTCTTTCAGTGTCCTAATAGCTGAAGGTCTATATTGTGAGTCTCTATCACTTGCAAATGTATTAAGTGAGATACTACCGTCCAAACCAAAAGTTACCAAAGCAACCATTCCTACTTTTGTTTGACTTGGAGTTGTTTGGTCAAAAATAAAATTTCCTAAACTAAAGATCACAGGCTTACCATCTATCTCTGTTGTTTCTTGCATAACGTGTGGATGGTGACCTACAACAACATCAGCCCCCGAAGAAACAGCTGTTTTTGCCAAATCTTTTTGTCTATCAGTTACTGCTTTATACTCTTCCCCCCAATGAAAAGATACAATCAAATAATCTACTTTTGATTTTTCTATAGTTATTATTTGATCTAAATTTGGATCACTAGCTAATACTATGCCAGGATAATTTTCCTTGGCTTCCATCCAGTTTGGACCAACATCAGTAAAAGCTAGAAAACCTACCTTTTTCCCTCGGACATTTATAACCTTTGCTGTTAAAGCTTCAGATTTATTTAAACCAGCTCCAGCAAATAAGATATCTTCATTAAATAAGTATTTTAAAGTATCAACAAAACCCTCTTGACCATAATCCCCTACATGATTATTAGAAAAAGAAACAACATCAAAACCTGCACCACTTAAAGCGTCAGCAACCCTAGGTTCAAATTTAAAAGAATATATACTACCTCTCTTGTCGTTACTTTGAGTAATAGGACCTTCTAGATTTCCAAAAGTTATATCTACCAAGTTGAGCTCTGGAACATTTTCAAAAAGTTTTGAAAAATCTCCAGTAAAGTTATTTTCTACAGATCTTTTTATACCTCGATCAAATATCATATCTCCTACCATCAAAAGAGTTACGGGCTTCTCGGGTGTAGAAATAACTGTGGCAGCAACAGGTGTTATGGTTGGATTTTCTAAAGTTTTTACAGTACGAGTAAATAACTGTATCAAAAATAAAACCCCGAACAAAAAGATAATTATTCCAACCTTTTTTATCATAGTTAATATTATAGCAAAGTATTAGTTTAGATTTTTTTTGGATTTATACCAAGAGAACCAATAACTGCATTGTATTCATCTTGTTCCAAGGTCTCTACCTCAATAAGTTTTTTAGCTATTGCATCAAGTGCTCTTCGGTGTGTAGTAAGAACATCTTTAGCTCTTTGGAAACCTTCTTTGATTATTCTCTCTACTTCAGCATCAATAACACTACTCATCTTTTCAGAATATTCTTTGGACTCTACACCCATACCAAATATTGGCTTACCACCATCATTTTCTAGTGCTCGAGGACCAATAAGGTCACTCATACCCCACCTTGTAACCATCGCACGCGCTAAGTTTGTCAGTACTTGTAAATCATTTGATGGACCAGTTGTTATATCTCCAAAGACCATTTCTTCTGCTACATAACCTCCAAGAGAAACGGCTATATCATCCAGAAACTCTTTTTTAGATTGAAGCTTCTTTTCTTCAAGAGGTAAATGAAGAGTGTAACCTCCAGCACTTCCACGAGAAACAATTGTTACTTTGTGTACTGGGTCTGCATCTGGAAGCACAGAAGAAATAAGTGCGTGACCTGCTTCATGATAGGCTACTATTTCTTTTTCTTTCTTACTCATCAAGTGACTTTTTCTCTCTGGGCCAAGCATGACTTTTTCTATAGATCTTATTAAATCATTTTGAGCAATAGTTTTTCTATTTTCACGTGCTGCAAGTATTGCTCCTTCATTCATAAGAGATGCTAAGTCTGCACCGGAGAATCCTGGGGTTCGCTCAGCAATAGTTTTCAAAACAACATCACTTTCTAATGGTTTTTTAATAGCGTGAACATCAAGGATAGCTTCTCGGTCTCGACGATCTGGCAAATCAAGCATCACACGACGATCAAATCTACCTGGTCGCAAAAGTGCAGGATCCAAAACATCAGAACGGTTTGTTGCCGCCATAACTATTACCTTATCTGCTGGTTCAAAACCATCCATTTCAACAAGTATTTGGTTAAGTGTTTGCTCTCGTTCATCATTTCCTCCCCCATATCCTCCACCACGAACTCGCCCTACAGCATCTATCTCATCAACGAAAATAATAGACGGTGACGCTCTCTTGGCCATCTTGAATAGGTCTCGCACACGAGACGCTCCGACTCCAACGAACATCTCTACAAATTCAGATCCTGATAAATGAAAAAATGGTACACCTGCTTCTCCTGCTACTGCTCTAGCGAGCAATGTCTTACCTGTTCCTGGCGAACCAGTAAGGAGCACTCCTTTTGGAATCTTGGCACCAATTTCTAAAAACTTTTTAGGATTTTTCAAAAAATCTACTACCTCTTTCAGCTCTTCTTTTGCTTCTCTAGCTCCAGCTACATCCTTAAATGTAACTCTATTATTTTTATCATTTGGGTCAGTTATACGAGCCTTTGATTGCCCGAAAGAAAATGCTTGCATACCAGAGCCTTTGGCTTGTCTAGATAACATCCAAAAGAAAAATCCTAAAATAAGAAGTGGTAAAAGGAAAGGTAAAATATTTATTAGAAAGAAAACAAATCCACTTTGAGCTGCCACAGTTATATCAACTGTACTTATTTTTGTATCTTCTACACCATAAGCTCCTAGTGTCTCAACAATAGAAGAAGATTCCTCTTTTTTAGATTTCAACTTTGTGCCATCAGATTTTTCAATATCTAAGTCTTGCCCTTCAACAGTTATAGACTTTATTTCTCCAGAGGAAACTAATCGAGCAACTTGTGAAAGCGCTACTACTTCTATTTTTTTTCCTGCTGTATCTGAAATAGCAGAATAAAGACCAATAATAACTGCAAATATTAGTAAGGATGAAAATATATAAGAAGACAGACTCTTTTTGGGAGGAGTTTTTTTAGGTCCATTAGCTAACGGATTTGGATTTTTAGGAGCATTTTTGTTCTTCTTTGCCATAGGGCTATATTATACACAAATTTCGATTTTAGTTGAGAGGTTTATATCATCCCTGCCTTCTTGGCCATTTTCTCAAGCCTATCTATATCTTTCGATATTGCCTTAAGTCCCGCCTCAAAAAACTTCGGGTCAGAAGTATCTATACCAATACTTTTAAATATGTCTCTTGGACTCATAGATTTTCCAGCTGAAAGAAATTGTTCAATTTTTTCTATGTAACTATTATCTTTTTTCCATTTTTCAAATAATGCACGACTTATAAGTTGCCCATATGCATATGAATAAACATAGAAAAATCTTCTGATATGTGACCAGGCAACAAAGAAGTACCCATCATCGTCCTTTATTTCAAAAATAGGACCCATGTATGACTTAAAATGTTTATTCATTAAATTAGCTATTTCTACTTTTGACATTTGTCCGTTTTCTCTTATCTTAAAGTGGAGCTCTTTCTCAAAATTAAAGCATGCTATTTGTCGAAATATAGTAGCAATATCACCCATAATTCTATTGTGTAATAAAGTTACTTTTTCTTTTTCAGAAAGCTTTGATTCTAATTCTTCATTAATAAGATTCTCAAAAAAAGTACTGGCTACTTCAGCTGTTGCATAAGAATATTCCTGATACCTAGGAGGCTGTTTCTTGCTAAATTCACTATGAATAGCATGTCCCATTTCATGTGCCAGAGTTTCAACAGAGCGAATATCGTCAGTATGATTCAAGAAAACGAATGTAGGATTATCTCCTACTGTAGAACAGAATGCTCCGCCTCTTTTACCTTTTTTAGGAAATACATCTATTTGTCTATTTTTAAGAAAACTATCTAAAAAATCTGCGTACTTACTTCCTAGGCGAGAAAACCCTTGACGCGTTATGTCTAAAGTACTTTCAAAATCAAACTTTCTAGAAATTAAACCAATCTTTGTTGATCTATCAGCAAGTGTTAGCTTATTTTCTTTTAAAAGCTTAGCGTGTAGAGCATAAAACCTTTTACTAATAGAAAAATTTTTTGTTACTGTTTCTACTAAAGAATCAACTGTTTTCAAGTCGTTTTCATATCCTAATACAGTTGATTCGTATGATGTTTTAAAACCACGCTTTGTATCCATAATTTTTTTATAATTATAAATAGCATTTATTTCAGCCTCAGAAAAGTAGCTTATGTTCTTTAAAATACTATTAATTTTAGTATGTAGAAGTCGGCGTTCATTTTTTGGTAAACTAGATAATATAGATTGTGCTTCAGATAAAGGAATAAGTTTTTTGCCATATTCCACCATTTGCTGGCTTAACAACTTTTCTTGACTATCGATCCACATTGAATAACTTGTTTGGGAAAGAAGGCTTTCTAATTGTTCTTCTTTTTCAGATAAATCATATTTCGAATTTTCAAATATTTTTTGAAGTTGATACTTGTATGAATTTAAAGATTCATAATTTAAAAAATTTTTCTGTTCTTTTTTAGGAATTTTACCTATTTTTAAATCAAAAAAAGTTACCTTATTTGCTGCAATAGTTAAACGCTGACTAATTTTAGTTTCCATCGCTTGTGCGTATTCATCAGAAGAATCAATACTTGTCTTCAAACCAAAATACCAAGAAGGGTTCTTTTTGTTAAGTCTTTTATTTATTTTATCGAGTTCTTCAAAGGCTAGTAGCAAAGACTTAGGACTTAATATAAAATCCTTGGTTCTATACTTTTTTTCAAAATTTTCAAAAGATTTCTCTATTTCTTGAACATCTTTCTCTATTTGAGGGTCCTTATCATTTTTATACAAAAGACCAAGATTCCACTTATATTGCTTATTTTCCATCCTTCCACTATAACAAAAAAGACCTGTTTTATAAAACAGGTCTTTAAATTATTTCGAAACAATCAACAATGTTCCATTATCGAATTCAATTGTTGTTGAAGAATGCAGAGCATATAAAAAACGATCAATTGGAAAACATCCATTTTTAGAAGAAATTGACGAAGGGTTATTTATGTAAATATTATTTTCATCATAACCAGACACAACAACAAAATGAAATCCTCCTTCATTTTTACCAAGTGCTTGACCAAAAAGAAGAGCAACTACTGGTTGATTACTATCAATCGCACTCTTTATGTGATTAAAATTTGGAATCTCCAGTTTTATACTTCCTCCTTTATTTAAAAATTTTTCAAAAGTACCTAAATTATCTTTGTCTTTTTGATTTCTAACTTGTTGCTTTCTGCTTTCTATAACATTAAGTAAGTCTTCTTTTGAAGAAACACTAGAAATAACTTCTGGGGGGAAAAGTCTTGGTTGAGCTGTTATAGCGGTAACCTTTAGGCCACTATCTAAAAGTAAAGCCCCGTTGTCATATGCACTTGTTCCAGATTCAGCATATTTTAATTTTTCTACTAGAGATTCAATATCCTTAGTAATTCCAAAGTATCCAAGAACCATCTGCACACAAACAGGACCACAATCCATACTTCCTTCTTTTTGTAGTTTTAACGGAATATCTATTTTTTTCATTTTAAATGTTTTTAATACCTTATAATATTAACACTATTAGTCAAGGAGAACGACTTTTAAGTAAAAAACTGATACGATTGTCACATGAGTCTTATAAGCAACAAAAAAGCATCTTTTGACTACGAATTCATCGAGACTATCGAAGCTGGTATAAAGCTCTCAGGAACTGAAGTCAAATCTCTCAAAGCACACCATGGATCTTTAAATGGTGCTTATATTGCGTTGGTTGGTGGTGAACTTGTGCTCCTCGGTGCTCATATCCCTGCTTGGCAAGAAAAGAATGCGCCTACAGGATATGACCCTTATCAAAGTAGACTACTATTAGTAAAGAAAAAAGAATTATTGAGTTTGCAAAAGTCCTTGAAAACTAAAGGATTGACTATAGTCCCAATATCGTTGTACAGTAAAGGTCGCTACATCAAGGCACAAATCGCCGTAGCAAAAGGTAAAAAGAACTTTGACAAAAGAGAAAGTTTGAAGAAAAAAGCAGTAAAGCGAGATATGGATCGAGGACTTCGAGACTAATCCTAACTTCTAATTTCTACAGACTAACTCCTAATAACGGGGATGCTTGGTTTCGACTATTATTGGTTCGAATATATATGCATGCCAAGTATGAATGTATTCTTGTAAAACATCATTCAATACAGATAACTGGAAACAGTCTTTCTAAAGTAAAGTCTCCATTTATGGCAGGCTTTGCTCCAGCGTTCGCTTAAACGCCTACCTGGTGTCACAACATTTGATACTCAATAAAATGCTTGTGGCATAATCCTCATTGAGTGTAGGTATGTAGTGCCCATCTCAGCGCTACGCCGAAATAGACGAGATTCGAGAAACTATCATTTCGTATGATTTTTAGATACTTCTCTAAACAAAAACCATACTAAGCTTGTAGACTTGTATATTCACAATAACTGCACGGGGGTTCGATTCCCCCCATCTCCACAAATTAAAGGACACCTTCGGGTGTTTTTTTTAATTTGTGGAGATGAATGAGTGAACTGCTTCACTCATGTGGGTGAATTCGAACGACACAGTCATGTTTCTTGAGCACAAGAAACAGACGAGTCGGTGCCCAGACAAAACTTTTTGACTGAAAAAGTTTTAGTCGAGGGAGATTCCCCATCTCCACACTAGTTGACTAATACTGAGTATGTGTAATAATGATTTTGAATTTAAAATCAATTGATAACTTACTAAACCAAAAGATTTATGAGTTTTTTAGATGACAAAAGAAGAGAGTCTTTCGGATTGAAAGACTCAAGAACAAATTCCTCAAGTGTTATTGAGGAAACAGTTGACCGTAGTAAAAAAGCCAAAAAAGTTTCTGAAAAAAAGAAAAATGAAACTGATGGTATTGATGCATTAGATGAAATCGAAGAAGATGATCGTCTCAGAGAAGGATTTGAACTATTACGCGGAGAAGATTATTAAAACCAAAACCTCCCTGACCAAAGTCAGGGAGTTCGTTTTTTTTATAATTCAAAATCTCCTATTCTCACCCTTTTAATACTATAAGCCAAGCCTCCAAAAATATTTGCAAGAGTGCGAATATATATACCAGAGGAAACAGTTGCTTCAAATGTGGCAATCAAACATTTTCTATTAGGATATTTTTCTAAAATCTTATTCCAACTATCTATTATCTCTTTTTGTCTAAAATCCCCCTGAACTTTTTTTACTATTTCTATTTTTTCCCTAACCGCATCTTCCATCCTAATCACTCTAGTGTTTTGCAAAATACTAGAATCTACCACACCTTTAATAGTTGGCATTTGTTTTGGTAAAGTTCCTTCTTTAGCATGAACAAATAAAGGTTTTCCGTTCACAGGTTTAGAAGA
>JAGOQI010000002.1 GCA_017991515.1 Minisyncoccota bacterium
GATTATGTATCGTTTGAGGGCCCTAGGAGATGACTAGGTTGATAGGCACTACGTGGAAGCGCAGTAATGCGTTGAGCGAAGGTGTACTAATTGCCCGATTCCTATTAGGAAATCTGGAAATCATCCGTTATATTTATAACGGTTCAGAATAAAATTTTAATGCTTAAGAATATTCGAGCTCACTGTCTTGGTGGTTTGTCGCAGGGGTCACACCTCTTCCCATTCCGAACAGAGAAGTTAAGCCCTGTAGAACCGATGATACTCTTTTTAAGGGAAAAGTAGGTAGCTGCCAGGACTGTGAGCTTGAATTTTCAAACTTATAATACAAAAAGCCATAACGCTGATTTATCATTGTTATGGCTTTTTGTATTTTAATTTTAATAATTTTAATTTGCTATAATAAAACAATGGTTTGGGCACAGCGTAGAAAGATGGCATATATGACAGGTCTACTTACATTTTTGTTTGTAGTTGCTTTTTTTGTGTTTCAAAGTGTCACAAATGTAGTTCCTACATGTTTTGATAATAAAAAAAATGGAGGAGAAACAAATGTTGATTGCGGAGGAAAATGTTTGCAGTATTGCCCGAATGAACTTCTTGATCCAAAAGTTAGATGGGTTCGTACTTTCGAAGTAACTCCTGGTGTTGTTCATGCTGTTGCATACATAGAACATAGTTATCCTGCCGCTTCAGCAAAAAATGTTAAATATCAATTTCGTCTTTATGATACTAACAATGTTTTGATAGTTGAAAGACAAGGAACTACTTATCTAGGCCCGATGGGAAGGACTGCAATAGTTGAGACACTTATTCCCACTGGAAACATCCCTGTAGCCGTGACTCGTTTTTCTTTTGTTTCGCCTGTACCATGGCAAAAAAGTGATAGCGCTTTTTCTCAAGTTGTTATAAAGACAGATAGAACAGCACTTGAAAATTTTTCTGGTGGAACTCGTCTAACAGCAATACTTGATAATCAATCTAGATACTCTTTCTCAAACTTTGATGTTGTGGCTATCTTATATGATGCTAATGACAATGCTATTACTTCTTCAAAGATATTATTACCATCTTTACAAGCTCAGTCTTCAGAAACTGTTTATTTTACTTGGCCTTTAAACATTGACCCGAAAAGTGTTTTGACACTGGAAATAATACCAAGGTTTAATCCGTTTTCTGCTTCAGAATTATGATACAAAGATTTTTTAGAGGATTTGATTGGAGTATTCTTTTAGCTGTTGTACCTTTGCTTTTGGCGGGGATGACGACTATGGTTTCTTTTTCTGGGGATGCTTCTTTGTTGGATAAACAATTACTTTGGGTTTTTGTTGGGATTTTTATAGCACTAAGTATTGCTTCTATTGATGTTAGATTTCTTCGAGACTCTAGATATGTGGTTATCTCTTATATTTTATCTCTAGGTCTTTTGGTTGCTGTTTTGATTTTTGGTAAAACTGTAAAGGGTGCAAAGAGTTGGTTTGATTTTGGTGGCTTTTCTTTTCAACCAACAGACATAGTTAAACTTCTGGTTATTATAGTTTTAGCAAAATACTTTTCTCGTCGCCATGTTGCTATAGCTCAGTTTAAACACTTAGCCGTTTCATTTCTTTATGCTATTTTACCTATTGGTTTGATACTACTTCAGCCAGACTTTGGATCAGCTATGGTAGTGGGCTTACTATGGATTGGTATGGCATTAGTCTCTGGTATTTCTAGAAAACATATTCTAATGGTTTTTGGTGTCGTCGTTGTTGCTTTCAGTATTTCTTGGTTATTTTTATTTAAACCATATCAAAAAGATCGCATCATAAGTTTTATTCATCCAACTAGTGATATAAGAGGTAGCGGATACAATGCTTATCAAAGTGTTATAGCTGTCGGTTCTGGGCAAATCTTTGGCAAAGGACTTGGTTATGGAACACAAAGTAGGTTAAATTTCTTGCCTGAATACCAAACAGATTTTGTTTTCGCTGCATTTTCTGAAGAATGGGGTTTTGTTGGAAGCTTGTTGATATTATTTTGTTTTTGCTTTTTATTATGGAGGGTCAAAGTACATGCTAGTCGCGGAGCTAGTAATTTTGAAACACTTTTTTGTGTAGGATACATGCTTTTACTTTTTGGGCATATTATTGTAAACATTGGTATGAATATTGGTATAATGCCTGTTACAGGTATTCCACTTCCTTTTATGAGTTATGGAGGATCTCACCTACTTGGAGAATTTATTGGTTTAGGAATTGTTTTATCTATGACTAGATATGAGAGGGCTGTTCATAGAGGAGATATAAACAAAGAATTTATTGGTTATGCATAATATAAACGAACAATTATTTTTATTTATAAATGGAGCAGCAGGGAACTACTCTTTCTTGGATAGGCTTTTTCTTTTCATTACAGATCCTTTTGTTTATATATTAATAGCCTTAGTTTTAACTTGGTTTTTTATTATTATCCCTTTTAGAATAAAAGATCCTCTGAAAAGACTAAAAGCTTTTGGTGACGCAGGTTTACTTTCTATTTCTTTAGCTTTTACTTTTTTCATTACTCAGATTATAAAAACAGCTGTAGGGTATCCAAGACCTTTTCAAGTGTTACAAAATGTTAATTCTCTCTCATTGCATGGTAATTTTGACTCTTTTCCATCTGCTCATAGCGCCTTTGTATTTTGTATAGCAATGTTTGTTTACTATTATTCCAAATCAACAGGCATAATGTTATTTGCATTAGCAACTCTTGTCGCAGTATCTAGAATTTTTGTTGGAGTACATTTTCCACTTGATGTTATTGTCGGAGCATTAATAGGAGTTATTGTTCCTTGGGCTATAATTTCTGTTTTTAAGCGTTATAGGGTATAGCTTTTTTGGCTGTTGCCAGAAGGCATAAAAAGGGCTAAAATGCCCCTTACATATGATTAAAAAAAGAATTTTTGCCGTATTGATTTTAATTGCTGGACTCGGACTTGGATGGGCTGTTTTTAGGTCTGAAATGCCAAATGCTCCAGCTTCACTATCAAAACCATTTCACTTAGGATTAGATCTCTCTGGAGGTACACATTTACTTTATAGTGCTGATGTCAGCAAGCTAAGTCCTTCACAAGTTGATGATTCTATGAGCGCTCTTCGAGATATTATTGAGCGACGCATAAACTTATTTGGTGTTGGTGAACCAGTGGTCCAAGTTCAAACAGGATCTTTTGGCTCAGGTGGAGACTACAGACTTTCTATTGAGCTCCCTGGTGTTACAGATATTGGTCAAGCTATTGCTATGATTGGACAAACTCCTTTCTTAGAATTTCGTGTTCAGTCAGATGCCCCTCAGCAAGTAACAGTAGATGCAGACGGGAACGCTGTATTAAGTGCAGATGGTAATTTTGTAGCTACAGACTTAACTGGTAAATACTTGAAGTCATCACAACTTTCTTTCAACCAAACTACAGGTGAGCCAATCATCAATTTAAACTTTAATGATGAAGGTGCAAAACTTTTTGAAAAAATCACTAAAGAAAATATTGGTAAAACAGTAGCTATTTATCTCGATGGAGAAGTTATCTCAGCACCAGTTGTTAGGGAAGCTATAACTGGAGGACAAGCACAAATCTCAGGAAGCTTTACTCCAACAGAAGGTCGCCAACTTGTAGGTAGACTAAACTCTGGAGCTTTGCCTGTACCAATCTCTTTGATTTCTACTGAAACCATCGGAGCAACACTTGGAGAACAAGCAGTAAACGCTGGTATCAATGCTGCTCTTATTGGCCTTTTAGCTATTATCTTTTTCTTATTAGTTTGGTACAGACTTCCAGGGCTTGTAGCTGTTTTAGCTCTGGGTATTTATATCGCTATAACACTCGCTCTTTATAAACTTATTCCTGTAACACTAAGCACTGCTGGTATTGCTGGATTTATTATTTCTATCGGTATGGCGGTAGATGCCAACATTCTAATCTTTGAAAGATTTAAAGAAGAGAGAAAGAGCGGACGAACAGTTCGCGATGCTTTGGAAGCAGGTTTTGATCGAGCATGGCTTTCTATTCGTGATGCCAACACTGCAAGTATTATAACTGCGGTTATATTGTTCTGGTTTGGATCTTCTCTTATCAAAGGCTTTGCTTTGACATTTGGATTAGGAGTTATCATAAGTTTATTCTCAGCAATAGTTATCACTCGTCTTTTCCTTCGTGCGATTCCAACATTTGAGAATACTAAAGTAGGTAAGTTTTTATTCAGTAGCGGTTTTATTAAATAAGAGAAAAAATATGTTTGTAATTAAATTTAAAAAATTATTTGTTGGAATATCAGTTACACTTGTAATTCTTTCTTTAGCTTCTGTTTTATTTTTTGGTCTTAAAATGGGTATAGATTTTAAAGGAGGATCTTCTCTTGACTTGGTTTACCAAAGTGCTCGACCTGAACTAATAGATATCAAATCAGAACTTTCTAATGCTGGATATGGAGATGCTAGTGTTCAGCCAGCAGGGGAAACAGGGATAATCATAAAGAGTCGAGATCTTACAGAAATAGAAAGAGCAGAAGTCGTTTCTTTAGTTAGTATCAAAGGACAAAATCAAGTTGAACAAAAGAGTTTTACAAATATCGGCCCATCAGTAGGTAAAGAGCTTCGTAAAAAAGCTATTGCTTCTATAATACTTGTTCTTATCGGCATCATCTTATTCGTAGCCTATGCATTCCGAAAAGTTTCTCGACCAGTGTCTTCTTGGAAATATGGTTTTGTTGTTATTGTTGCTCTTATTCACGATATTATTATTCCAACAGGAGTTTTTGCTCTCCTCGGACACCTTTATGGATTTGAAGTAGATACTCTTTTCATTGTGGCACTTCTAACTACACTTGGACTGTCTGTTGCTGATACTATTGTTGTGTTTGATCGAATCAGAGAAAATCTTTCAAATAAAATAAGTAAACCTTTTTCTGAACTTGTTGGTGAGAGTCTATCTCAAACATTTGGAAGATCTATCAACACTTCTTTGGTTGTACTTTTGATGGTTTTATCTCTTGTATTCTTTGGCCCACAAAGTACAAAGCTCTTCGCAACAGTTCTAGCTATAGGTATGTTTTTCGGAACTTACTCATCTATATTCTTAGCAAGCCCACTTTTGGTTCTAGTAGAAAAATATCAGAAAAGATCATAATAAAAAACCCTTCTTTTGAAGGGTTTTTTGTTCTTGTAACACAAAGAAAAAGGTATTATAGTGTATATATGACTATTATATTAATTATTGCCGCAGTACTCGTAGGTTGGTTTGTGCTGACTTACAACAGTTTTATCAAAGGAAAGAACCAGTTTACAGAAGCTTGGGCTGATATAGAGGTGCAAATGAAGCGCCGATATGATCTGATTCCAAACCTTGTAAACACAGTTAAAGGCTACGCCACACACGAATCAAGTGTTTTCGAAAAGGTAACAGAAGCTCGAAGCAATGCTATGCAAGCAGGTTCTACAGCTGAACATGCTCAAGCAGAGAACATGCTATCTGGCGCTCTCAAGAGCTTGTTTGCTGTATCTGAAGCTTATCCAGATTTGAAAGCTAATACAAACTTTCTAGAACTACAAAGAGAACTCTCTGATACAGAAAATAAAATTCAAGCAGCTCGTCGTTTTTACAACGGTACTGTTAAGGATTTCAATACGAAAGTTGAATCTGTACCATCAAATATCGTAGCTAAGATGTTCTCTTTCAAACAAGCAGAATTCTTTGACCTAGCTGACAACGATGCAGCGCAACAAGCAGTGGAAGTTAAGTTCTAAATTCTCAAAAAAATAATATGGAAAATGAAAAGAGAAAATATTGGTTTTTCGGTTCAAAATTAAATACAGCACTTTTATTAGTTCTAATTATTTTGATGGTTGTTGCTCTTAAGTGGATGTCGCAAGATAAAGAAAAATATTTATTTCAGGATAAAATAACTCAAGATAAAAATGAAGACGTTATAAGGGATACATATACTTATACAAACCACGGGTTTAGTATTGAATTACCAAAAGGTTTTACGCCAAAAGAACAACAATCAGAAGGCGGACCAGCGACAATAATTAGTTTACCTTATTCAGATAGTCAAATCGTGTATGTTACCAATGCAGATTTTTGGGAGAAAAATAATTTAAATTCAATAGAGGAAGGAAGTATTTGTGAAAAAGGAGAAGTGGTTATAGGGAATAAAACTTTTAAAATATGTAAAGATATGTACTCAAGTAACCCTGAATTTTACTGGCTTAGAGTAGGGAATATTGGTTACGAAATTTATGGTTTAAAAGAAAACTTTAAGACATTCAAATATGTTGGTTGGTCCCAAATAGAAGGTAATAAAGAAGACTTAGTTTCTTTTTCAATAAAACCAGGTCAAGAAGTTTCTGGTAAAATGAAAGTAACCGGTAGTATTAAGAATGTTTATTTTTCTGAAGGGGAGATACCTGTTACTATTGCAGATAATAATAAAAAGACATATCCAAATTTATTCTTTTTAGCACGAGGGTTAGCAGCTGATTATTATACAAAAACACCAGCACCATTTTCAGTAGAGATTGATTTTACTTCAGCTCCAAAAGGTTCAGCATATATTGTTATAACAGAACGAAATGAGGCTGATCCTGAGGAAATAGGCTATCGACCAATGAGACAAGTATTTATTCCAGTAGTTATAAAATAAATGGCGACATTATATACGCAACAATCAAAGAATATTCGTAAAACATGGCTTTTAGTTGGAGTATTTTTGGCTGTTATTTTAGGACTCGGATATTTTTTATCTATGTATTATAACGATCCAAGTATTTTGATTATTGCTTTTGTTTTTTCGCTTGTTATGAATATCACTAGCTTTTGGTTCTCTGACAAAATTGCTTTAGCTAGTGCCAAGGCAGTACCTGCAGATGAAAAAGAATATCTAGAACTCCATAGAATAGTAGAGAACCTGGCTATTACAGCAGGTCTTCCAAAACCTCGTGTTTATATTATCCCAGATATGGCACCGAACGCTTTTGCGACAGGAAGAAACAAAGAACACGCGGCAGTAGCAGTGACTACAGGTTTATTACAAATATTAGATCGAAGTGAACTTGAAGGAGTCATAGCTCATGAGCTCGCCCATATTGGTAACAGAGATATTCTTTTGCAAAGCATGGTGGTTGTTCTAGTTGGATTTATTTCTCTCATTTCTCATTTCTTCACCAGAAGTTTGATGTGGGGAGGAGGCAGAGACAATGATAATAGAGGTAGCAATGTTTTGGCTATTGTTGGTGTTGTGCTTTTGATACTCTCGCCAATTATTGCTCAGCTTATCCAGTTAGCTATTTCTCGTAAAAGAGAATTCTTAGCTGATGCATCTGGTGCTCTTCTTACTCGCTATCCAGATGGATTGGCGTCAGCTCTTAAGAAAATAAGTGGCGCAGGTATGTCTATGAAAAGTGCAAATGATGCTACTGCTCACTTATACATTTCAAATCCATTTGGTAGTAAGAAAATGAATGGTTTACACAAACTTTTCATGACCCATCCACCGGTAGAGGATAGGGTAAAAGCTTTGACTGGAATGTCTATAAATTAAATTCTTTAATTGACTTTTTACAAATAAAGTGTATAGTTTTTAAAAATAAAAACTATGAGTACTTTTAAAAAATGGTTGGAATATATTGCAGTCATTGCAGTATTTGTTTTCGTTGGTGTTTATATAGTCAACGGAAAAATTAATTTCTTGGAAAGCTGGTTCGGAGAAAGAACTTTGCAGGTATCTTTAGGTTCAATCCTTTTTATTCTTTTATTTGTTTATATTTCAAAGAACAGAAATGATTTAAGTCCTAATAATTTAAGAAGCCTTTTACTAAAAACAAAAATTGTTTTGGTTTTAATTTTCTCGTTGCTTTTATGGATTATTGTATCGAGACCAACAAATCCCGTTAATGTTTCATTTGAAGGGGTTGCAAAGACTTTTGATGTTATTGAAACACAAAAGGCAGTTCAAAAAACTAACAAAAATGTTCGAGCAGTTTCAGATTTATTGTCTGACTTTAAGGACGATCAACAGGAAAGGAATGATGAAATTAAAAAAATTGTTTCTGCTTTACAAAGTAAGATAGCAAATATTGATGCTGACGATAAGGTCAAACAGCAGGCAATTCTTGAAAATCTTTCAGAGATTTCTGGTTCTGTTAGTCAGATAAAGTTAAAGACTAATGATAAAAATCAGGAAGTAAAATCAGAATCAGGAAGTAATTTTTCAGATTTAATAATAATTTTAGTTGTTTTAGTTTGTATTTCTGTAGCATCTTCTTTCTTTTGGAAAAATCACACAAAGTTTTCTGTTAGAACTAGGAGATGGGTTGTACCAGTAATTTTAATCGTTTTAATTATTGGTCTTTATTATTACCCAGCTATAAGAGATCAGTTTTCTTATAAAACTGATACTAATCTATTGGTAAAAGATGATTCTACAGTAAAAAAAGTTTTACCATTTGTTATCGATACAATTAAAGTCAAAAATAATACTGAAGTTCCAGCACAAGAGATTTTACCAGAGGAAGAAAACACTGTTGATACAAAACTTCAACTAGAAAAAGTAAAAATTATTTCAAAGAAAAAAAGCAGTAAAAAGAAACTTCCAGTAAGATATACATCGCCCAAAAACAGAGTGCCTGTATGTCTAAGTTGTAGTTACTAAGTTACTCTAATCTTTTTTCAAAGCCATCTCAACAGGTGGCTTTTTTGTTGCATAAAAGTTAAATTTAAGGTTATATTTATCAAGTAATTAGAGGGTTCGCATAGTGGTCTAGTGCACTACCTTGGAAAGGTAGCAGGGTGTTAAAGCCCTCAGGAGTTCGAATCTCCTACTCTCTGCATATTTTGAGCGAAGTGAAAAATTGCTGGGGTAAGAAGTGAACTGCTTCACTTCTGGAGGAGATTCGAACAGCGGAGGTATGTTTTGCGAGCACGCAAAACAACCGAGCTGGTGCCCAGACCACAGCGAGTGGCTGACGAGCGGTGAGTCGAGGGAGAAATTCTCCTACCCTCTGCTTTTAGTTAGTAGTAAAAGTTATAACAACCAGTTCAGGTGTGTTAAATAATCGTAGCGGTGGACCAGTGGTACCAACTCCGCTTGTGGTTATAGCTGTCATATTTTGTTTTTTGTGAAGCCCATAAGAGTATCGTTTGTACATAACATCTGATACATAGTTTACTGGCCATAGTTGTCCATTGTGAGTATGTCCTGAGACCATTAAGTCAGTAGCGATGTCTATGGCACTATCATGAAATAATGGTGGATGGTTTATAAGTATAAGAGGTTTTTGTTTTTCTACTCCAAGAGATAAGATAGCTTCCTGAGCTTCTTTTGGTTGGTTTCTCCCTCTGTAAGTTATTCCAGCTATCTGAACCCCTTCGTGTTCAATAAAACTATCAGTTAAAACCTCGATACCAGCATCTCTTATTGAAGAGAGGAAGGCTTCATAGTCACCGTACATCTCATGATTTCCTGGTGCAAAAAAAACAGGTACTTCTTTTGTTAGTTCTTTCCATGACTCAGTGAGAGAGCTCATTTTATTTTTAGGTCCATCATAAAAATCTCCTGCGTGAAAAACTAAATCAGGATTTAATTTTAAAATATTTTTAACAATTTTATCTGAAAATCTTTTGTGGTTAATAAGTCCAAAATGAGTGTCTGATACAAGAACCGCTTTTTTATTATTCCAAGATTCTGGTGCACCAGGCAGGTTAACAGCATAAGAAACAGTTTTTATTTGTTTGGCCTGCACAGCTCCAATTATTCCTAGTAGACAAGCTGTTGAGAAACTAACGATAGCAATACTTGTAGGTAATGTGATAGATATACCAACAGCAATCAAAATTACAATACTAAGAACTACAGCACTCAAGAATACATATAGCATCATTCCAGCAAAGAGGTTTATAGGATAAAGCAATTTTCTAAAATAATGATCATCATCAAGTAATCCGAAGAACATACTAATAATAAAAATAGAGGGCAAAGCAATGGCTACTGAATAAAGTGCATCTGAACCATATTCTGAGAAGTAGAAAGCTATTGAATAAACCTTTGCTGCTAGTAAGGATATACCAAGAGAAAAACCAGTCATAAATAAGAAAAATACAATTTTAGTGAATTTCATGAGTCTATTATAACAGATACCACTCTCAGGGTGCCGTGCTAAAATACTCTTATGATTGATTTTGAAGTCTCTTACAAAGCCTTAAATAAAGAGCAAAAAATGGCAGTGGATACCATAGAAGGCCCAGTTATGGTTGTAGCAGGACCAGGAACAGGGAAGACTCAAGTCTTGGCACTTCGTATTGCAAATATTTTAGAAAAGACGGATGTTGGTGCTGATGCAATTCTGTCTCTGACTTTTACTCGCTCTGGTGTGTCGGCAATGCGCTCTAGACTAGAAGGGTACATTGGGAGTACTGCTCGCAATGTACATATTAGTACTTTCCATAGTTTTGCAGGAGATATTGTACAGAAGTATTATAGTGTACTTGATTTTGATAGAGCTCCAATATCACTTGATGATAGCCAAGCAATATTACTTATTGATGAATTACTTCATGATCATGACTGGAATTATATTCGCCCCCGTACCAATCCATCCCAATATTTTAGTGACTTAAAAGGTCTTATTTCTATACTAAAGCGAGAGCGCATGACTCCAGAGATTTTTTTACAAGAAGTTGACAAGGAAATAGAAAATTTAAAACAAGATCCAGAAAGTATTTCTAGTCGAGGAGAGAGCAAGGGTAAGATAAAAAAAGAAATAGAAAAAAAGATAGAATCTCTTGAGCGAACAAAAGAAGTAGTAGAATTTTATCGTCTTTATGAAGAAATAAAAAAGGAAAAAGGATTTATGGATTATGATGATGTGCTTGAGTATGCTGTCAAAATCGTAGAATCTTCTGATGATGCCAGAGATGATATAAGAGAGACATATCAATACATACTCATAGATGAACATCAAGATTCCAGTGGTGTCCAAAATCAATTTTTGAAAGCAGTATGGCAGGAAACAGAAAAACCAAATATTTTTGTAGTAGGAGATGATAGACAACTTATATATGGATTCTCTGGGGCATCACTTTCTTATTTTGAAGAATTCGGAACTCTCTTTGGTAAAGCACAGCTTATTATTTTGATAGAAAACTACCGTTCAACAGAGCGCATTTTAACATTAGCTGATGATTTATTGAAAAGTAATGTCGCTAAGGAAAAACTAAAAAGTAATATAAAAGGTGACCACCCTATATTTCTTTCAGAGTATTCCTATGAAAGAGATGAAATATTGGGCGCTGGATTATTTTTAAAAGAGAAAATTAGTAAAGGGGTTAAACCAGAGGAGTGTGCAATATTATTACCTAAAAATCGACATGTTAGAAGTGCTGTAAATATATTACGAGATATGAGTATTCCTGTGTCCTCCCCACTAGGTTCATCACTTTTTACACTTACTGGTGCTCAAAGTCTTTTAAGAGTTATTCGTATTGTCGCTAGTCCATTTGATAGTGTATTACTAGCAGAAAGTTTGCTCGATAAATACAGCAATATTCCAAGCCTTGAAGCACATAAAGCATTACATGAATTTAAAAATAGTTTTTTAGATATTTCTATTCTTGAGAATTATAAATTTAGAACTAATCTTTCAGAAGGAGAAAGTGCTATATCTACTTGGGGTAAAAAACTTTCTAATTGGATAGATACACTTTCGCACGGTCGTATCTCAGAATTAGTTAGTATTATAGGAAATGAACTTTTAATAATCAGTGCACAAAATCACGAAGAACTTCTTTCTAATACTGAAATCGTCAGATCGTTTTTACACGCCACAATTGTTTGGGAAGAAAAACATCCAGGCACAACGCTATCAGAATTTGTAAAATATTTATCTCGACTAGAAGAGTACGGACAAAATGTAGAGCTAGCTTCTTTTGGCGCAACTTCTGGTGTACAAGTTATGACACTGCACCGGTCAAAAGGATTGGAATATAAAAATGTTTGGATTGCGCATATGAATGAGGAGACATTGATGAACCAAAAACGCCAAGCTTTTACACTACCTGAAAGTGTTAAGGCTCATATTAATGAACGCGATAGTACCGCAGCTAGACGCGAACTATATGTAGCTATCACTAGAGCAAAAGAAGCTTGCACTATTTCATATAGTGAGAAAAGTTATGATGGTAAGTCTCTTGAGCTCGCAAGTATGATAGTAGATCTTCCACAAACTCATTTTATTTTGAGCTCAGCGCAAGAAAATGAAAATATATTACTTTCTTCCGGACCACAAATATATACATCTGTTGTAGTAAAGCAAGAAGAAGATACAGTGAAGGAATTGAAAAAGTATGTAAAACAGCATTATGAATCCATTAGAGTGTCAGTGACACTATTGAACAATTTTTTTAGCTGTCCATGGAAATGGTATTTTAGAAATTTTTTGAAATTACCAGAAGTAAAGTCGGTATCTTTGGCGCTCGGAAGTGCTGTCCACAGTACTATAGAATTTATTTTAAAACAGTCAGAAAAACCAAGTATAAAAGATTTAGATGAAAAAATAAATCGTGAGCTATCTAGAGAGGGAATAATAGATCAAAAAGAATTAAAGAGATTATCCAAAGATGCCAAGTCAGCAATAAATAACTGGATGGAAGAGTATTATTCAGATTTAGCAAAGGATAAGATAAGTGAAAGATCTGTTTCTTTTAGAGACCCATTATTCACGCATCTTCAAATGTACGGCAAGATTGATTTAACAGAGAGATTTCCAAATGGAGATATTTCTGTGACAGATTTTAAAACAGGTGGAGTTAAAACTTCTGGAGTAATAGAAAAAATAACAGAAGAAGATAGGCTTTCAGATTTGATGCGTCAGCTCGTAATGTATTCTTATTTGATAAAAGGTGCTGAAAAAGGGACTACTGTTACAAGCTCAAGGCTACTTTTTGTTGAAGCCGACAAAAAAGATAAAAATAAGTTATACGAAACTCATATAACTGAGAGTAAAATAGACTTACTTATTAGAGATATTAAGGAATATGATGATCAATTAAAGAGTGGGGAGTGGGTAAACCGTGAATGCTACCATAAAGGTTATGGGGATAAATTAGAGTGTGAATATTGCAATATGGCGAAAATATTTAAAAAACAATAGATTTCTAGTAAACCCTTATATTAAGGGCTAAAAACAGAGAAATTAGACTCGCATTACCTTTAAAAAAATGCTATAATCTCTCTACATTTATGGCGAAAAAAGCTGGAGAAAAAGCATATGGAGCAGATCAAATTTCTGTCTTGGAAGGTCTTGAGCCAGTAAGACGCCGTCCTGGTATGTATATCGGGTCAACTGGACCCACAGGTCTTCACCACCTTGTGTGGGAGATTTTTGATAACTCTCGAGACGAAGCGATGGGAGGCTATGCCGGCCATATCGAAGTCACTCTTTTGCCAGGAGATCAAGTGCGAGTAGTAGATAATGGACGAGGTATCCCGGTAGATATTCATCCAAAAACAAAAGTTTCAGCTCTTGAAACAGTTATGACAACTCTTCATGCTGGAGGAAAATTCGGTGGGGACGAAAGTGGTTATAAAGTATCCGGCGGTCTTCACGGAGTAGGTGCTTCTGTTGTTAATGCTTTATCAGACTATACTCGTGCAGAAGTACACAAAGATGGTACTGCTTGGTTTCAAGAATATTCTCAAGGAAATAAAAAAGCTTCTATTAAAAAAATAGGAACTACAAAAGACAATGGAACTATTATTACTTTTCAACCAGACCCGACTATTTTTAAAGAAGGAGTTAAATTTGACTGGAAAACTATTGTTGACCATTTAAGACAGCAAGCTTATTTAGTAAAAAAACTAAGAGTGACTATTATTGATGCGAGATCTGTAGAAGATAAATTTGATGCGACTAGTACATTTTGGTTTAAAGATTTATCTCTTACTGCTCCATCTATCACTTATTATTTTGAAGGAGGTATACAGAGCATGGTGCGTCACTATAACCAATATCAAAAACCAATTCATGATACTGTTTTTTATTGTGAAAAAGATCAAGATAATGTTGGCGTAGAAATAGCTCTTCAATATGTCGATGATATTTCTGCTCGTATCGTGCCTTTTGCAAACAATATCTATAACCCAGAACAAGGTACACATGTGACAGGTTTTAAAACCGCACTTACTCGCGTACTAAATACTTACGGAAAGAAAAATAATCTTATTAAAGATGCTGACGGACCATTTACAGGGGATGATGTACTGGAAGGATTAACTGTTGTTATTTCTGTTAAACTCGCAGAAATTCAATTTGAAGGACAAACCAAAGCCAAGCTTGGTTCTATGGAAGCACAAGGTGCAACTACTACTGTTTTTGGAGATGCTTTCTCAAACTTCTTAGAAGAAAATCCAGACCAAGCAAAATCTATTATAAATAAAGGACTTTTGGCACTTCGTTCTCGAAAAGCTGCAAAAGCAGCCAAGGATTCTATATTACGAAAAGGCGCTCTTGAAGGTATGACTCTTCCTGGAAAGCTAGCTGACTGTCAAAGTAAAGATGCTTCAGAATCAGAAATATTTATTGTTGAGGGAGATTCTGCGGGTGGTACAGCCAAGATGGGAAGAGATAGACGGACTCAAGCCATACTTCCACTTCGAGGAAAAATTTTAAATGTTGAAAGAGCTCGTTTGGATAAAATGCTAGCTTCTCAAGAAATTAAAAACCTTGTTATTGCAATGGGGACATCTATTGGGGATACATTTGATATTGAAAAAATGCGCTATCATAAAATAGTGATAGCAACTGATGCGGATGTCGATGGATCACACATTACAACTTTAATACTCACTCTTTTCTATAGGTATTTTAGAGCTGTTATTGATGCAGGTTATGTTTATATTGCTCAACCACCGCTATATAAAATAAAGAAAGGAAAAGAACTGTTCTATGCTTATACTGACGAAGATAAAGAAAAAATATTGAAGAGTTTGGGAGCTAAAGGAGTAGATGAGATAGATGAATCAAATGAATCTAACGATGAACCAGAAGAAGAGTCTGAAGAAACAGAGGAGCTAGACCCTAAGAAAGCAAAAGCAAGAATAGCTAAGATATCTATCCAGCGATATAAAGGTCTCGGAGAAATGAACGCCGATGAGCTTTGGGAAACAACTATGAATCCTGCTAGTCGTATTTTGAAGCAAGTTCGTGTAGAAGACGCCGAAGAAGCAAATAAAGTTTTTGATACTTTAATGGGATCAGAAGTTGCTCCACGAAAAGCTTTCATCCAGTCCAATGCCAAAATGGCAAATCTAGATATTTAAAAAATTCCCGAAAGGGAATTTTTAATTTAAGACTTTTTATTATAAATGTTTTTTGATAAGAGCTTTGATTTCGTTTATATGAGACTCTTTATCTTCCGCTAGTTTTTGCCAAAATACTTTTTCTTCTTCAGAGAGTGATTCGTTTAAATAATTGTTCTGTATACGCCAAAGACTCTTTGATTCTTGGGTTAATTGGTGCATCAAGTTGTATGTATTATTTTGTTCCATATCCAAATTATATCATATTGACTTTAGGTATCATTAAGGTAGGATTTATATAAAAGTAAAGCCATGAAAATTCTAATTATTCACGGAGGACAATTAGATGAAAACCTAAAATCTGGTTTGATAAATAAACTTAATAACGGAGAAGGTTTAAGAATAAGAACATCAAAAATAGATTTTTTAAAAGAATTTTTTGAAGATTTTCCTAAAAATAGTGAAAAAATAAAACTTGTTATTTTTGATTCAATTTCAGATACAAAGATAAAAGAAGTTTTAGAAATCTTTAAAAAAAATGAAGCCCCTTATTTATTAAGAGTAGGTCTTCCGCCAGAAGACAGTTCTATTGTTGATGAAAATATTTTGTGCATCAACAGTTGGAACCCAGAAAAGTTTTTTATTCATCTAATTTAAAAAGATGAGCCTAATAGCTCATCTTTTGTCTTCTACAAATCTTTTCTATTTTTTATTTCTTCAAGAATTCTATTTTTGAAATCTTCTATATTTATTTGCTCAAGCTTCAAATCATTTCGCCCTTCTACTGTAACAGTCTTCGCGTCTCGCTCTTTATCTCCAATGACTATTTGGTAGGGGACTTTCTCCACTTTTGCTTTTCTGATTCTTTTGCCTAGTCCATCTTGATTCCAAAGCTCTACGCGAACCCCTGCGTCTTTTAATACTTTTGTTATCTCTCCTGCGTACTCTTCATGCATTTCTCCAACAGGTAGAACTGCGACTTGAAGAGGTGATAGCCAAATAGGAAAGGCGCCAGCATAGTGTTCTATAAGAAATGCCATTACTCTCTCTATTGCTCCTATAGAAGATCGGTGTACAACAATAGGTTGTTTTTTTGTGCCGTCAGCGGCAGTATATTCTAGTTTAAATCTTTCAGGCATACAGAAGTCATATTGAACAGTGAAAGCAGTCTCTTCTTTCCCTCGAACATTTTTCATTTGAACATCAATTTTAGGTCCATAAAAAGCAGCTTCGTTTGGAGCCTCAACAAATTTACATTTTCTTTTTTCTAAAACTTCTCGCAAGAGTGCTTCTCCTTCGTCCCAAGCAGCATCATTTTTATAGTACTTTTCTGAATCAGTTCTGTCTCCAAGGGATAACCTATACGAATATTCAGATCCACTTTTAAGACCAAATACATTTGCAACATACTCTATTAGGTCGAGTGCTTTAGAAACTTCATCTTGAGCTTGTTTTGCATCAGCGCATATTATATGAGCGTCAGCTAAACAAAAACCTCGGACTCTCATAAGACCAGAGAGCTCTCCAGAAGCTTCATATCGATAAAGTTTTGCTAGCTCAGCAATTCGGTATGGCAAATCTCGGTAGCTTTTTGGGCTATCAGAAAAAAGCTCAAAGTGGTGAGGACAAGTCATCGGGCGGAGCATAAACTCTTCATCGTCTATAACTATAGGGGCATACATACTTTCTTTATAGTACGGATAATGACCACTTTTTCTATAAAGATCTAGCTTAGCAATATCAGGAGTGTTTACATGTAAATAACCCCAATCAAGCTCTGTATCGACAATAAATCGCTCAAGTTCACGGCGAATAGTTGCTCCTTTTGGGAGCCAAATAGGAAGTCCTTGTCCAACAGTTTGTGAAAATGTAAAAAGACCTAATTCTTTACCAAGTTTTCTATGATCTCTTTTATCGGCTTCTTCGCGCATATGAAGATAGTCTTCTAAATCTTTTTTAGACTCAAAGGCGAGTCCATAAATACGAGTGAGCATCGGATTCTTCTCACCTCCTCGCCAGTATGCTCCAGCAATACGGTCAAGCTTGAAACTCTCAGGATCTATAATACTGAGGTCATCAGTATGTCCACCGCGACACAGGTCGACGAAGTCGCCCATAGTATAGAGAGTTATTTTTTCACCTCGTTCTGAGATTTCATTTATCAATTCTTCTTTAAAAATATTTCCCTTGTAGTATTCCAAAGCTTCTTCTTTTGAAAGTTCTTTATGTGTGACAGTTTTCCAAGAAGGAAGTATAGACTTCATTTTCTTTTCTATTTTTGGTAAGTCGTCACTACTTAAAGCAGAGGCAAATTTAACATCGTAATAAAAACCGTCATCAATAGCAGGTCCTAGGGTAAGTTGTGCATCTGGATAAAGCTCCATAACCGCAGCGCCTAGTAAATGGGCAAGGGAATGTCTTGTGTGTTCGAGATTCATATCCAAAACTATACCACTGTTTTGAGCCTTATAAAAGCTGGTATTTTATTTGTCATTTCCAAGGTTATATAGTATGATGTTTCGCATATGGTAGTACGAATGAGACACACACGCAGTCACACTGCAAACCGAAGAAGTCACCACGCCCTAAAGAGCCCAGCTCTTTCAAAGGACGCGAGTGGAACTCTGCATATCCGACACCGAGCGACCTTAGATGGTATGTACAAGGGTCGAAGTGTTACTGGAGATCCTGTAAAGAAGGTTATGAAGAAGCAAGGTATTAAGACTACTAAAAAAGTAGCAAAGAAAGCTCCAGCTAAAAAGAAAGTAGTCAAAAAAGCTAAAAAATAAAAACTATGGCAAACCGCCACTTATCAAGATCTATTGTTCTTCAATCATTGTTCGAATGGGACTTCTCAAATAAAAAAGAAGATCTGAAAAGTGTTATAGATAAAAATACAGAAGAATTTGCACCAGGTCACTCTGATGGTCCTTTTATGTACGAGCTTGCTCAAACCGTGGAACGCAAACAACAAGTCATAGACGATATTATTGTTAAGGCGGCACCAGATTGGCCACTTGAGAAGATTTCAAATGTGGATCGAAGCGTTCTTCGTATGGGCCTTGCTGAACTTCTCTTCGGAGATAGAGATCAAGTGCCACCAAAAGTAGCTATCAATGAAGCTATTGAACTAGCCAAAACATTTGGAGGAGAAAATAGTGGTAAGTTTGTAAATGGTGTTTTAGGTGCTGTTTACAAAGAAATAGGTGAACCAGGAAAAGATCAAGTTACAAAATCTAAATCTCCAAATAGTAAAAAACCAGAAAATTTTAATGAAGAAGATTTAACCAAACTTCCAATTAGTCGCAAGGCTGGTGCAGTTGTATATGCTATTAAAGATGAGAAAATACATGTTGCCTTAGTTCATGACGTTTTCGGCTACTGGACCCTTTCTAAGGGGAGTGTTGAAGAAGGAGAGAGTCTTGAACAGGGTGCTGCTCGTGAAATTAAAGAAGAAATAGGTTTAGATATCGAAGTTCAAGATAAATTAGGCGAAATAGAATATATAGCATATCACCCAACAGAAGGTAAAATTAGAAAACAGGTAACATTTTTCTTGGGTAAGTCTGAGTATAAAGAGCTTGAGCTTGAAAAGGGTACAGGCGGTCTCGATAGAGCTTCATGGTTCAAACCAGAAGAAGTTCTTGACTTAACAGTATATGATGATATATTGCCGTTACTTGCGAAAGCGATTGAAATTATAAATAGTAAGTAGAGTCTAAAGTAGAGCGTCAGCATAGATATGCTACCTTCCACTTTATACTTTCAATATAAAAATATGAAAGATTTTAGTGAATTTGAGAAAAAAATAGGAATTACTTTTAAAGATCAAAATGTACTCCAACAAGCTTTTACGCACCGCTCATATATAAATGAAAATCCAAAAAGCGGACTCTCTCACAATGAGCGCTTAGAGTTTTTGGGTGACGCAGTTTTAGAATTGGTTGTTACTGATTATTTATTTAATACTTATAAAGATCATGCAGAAGGGGATTTGACTGCTTATAGAAGTGCTCTTGTGAATGCTGTTGTTGCAGCAGAAGTAGCGCAATCTTTAGATATGAATGAATATTTACTTCTTTCAAAAGGAGAAAGTAAAGATACAGGAAGAGCAAGACAAACAATATTAGCGAACGCTTATGAATCTTTCATTGGCGCTCTTTATCTTGATCAAGGCTATGAAGTTTGTAATGTTTTTATCAAAAAAACATTAATACCAAAACTGACAGATATAATAAGTAAAAAATCTTGGCGTGATGCAAAAAGTCATATTCAAGAAGAAGCCCAAGAGCGTTTGGGTATAACTCCGAGTTATGAAGTAGTAGGACAACTCGGTCCAGACCATGATAAGTTTTTCACTGTAGGAATATATTTTGGAGAAAAGAAAATAGCTGAAGGGAAAGGTAGAAGTAAGCAAGAAGCTCAACAAGCCGCAGCTCAATCCGCACTTGAGAAAAAAGGTTGGTAGTACTTGACTTTTTCATATTTATGTAGTATAATTTACTAGAAATACATTAATTCAAAAATAAAATTTTTATTATGAAAAAGTTCTTTTATATCTTATTTATTGTTGTTTTATCTGTTACTTTTGCAAACGCTCAAACTGTTGAGCAGAAAAGCTTTATTGCCCAAATATTTCCGTCTTATATGCCGGAATATATTTTTCAAAATTCGGAAATTATCCCAGTTGATGAAGCTTATGCCAAAGAGCATAAGAAAGATATTTACTGGCACAATGACCTTAAAGGATCCCTTTATCAGGGAAAGGTCAGAGTAGGAGATACTTTATTTGTTTTTAATGGGCAACCTTTTTTCTCAAAAGGACAAAATGTTTTTATGAATCCAGTTGAAAAAGAAAAAACAGTAAAGACAAAAAAGGTAAAAGCTCCTAAGGCCCCAAAGCAACCTAAAAGCCAAGAGCAAAAACAACAAGAAAAAGAGGTCTTGGTAAAGATTATCCAGACTGGAACTAATATCCTTACCACCAGAAAACAAATAGGTGGTTATAGCGGATCCAACTATAGGCTTGGATACTAATTACTTTAAAGTGTTCTATGAAAATAGAACGCTTTTTTTATTTTACTTTTAGGTTTATAATTAGATAAGGAGGATATTCCTCCGATTGTATTATTAGCCTCATTTTAAAGACAGTATTATGAAAAACAAAGGTAGTAGTTCAACATCTATTTTAGTTATCATATTGTTGGTTATTACCGGATTTGTAGTTTGGTATATTACAAAAGAAGATGCTAAAGAAAAGTCGGACTCAGCCATAGAGATGAATCTTGGCTCACAAGAAAACTAAGTTTATAAGATTTAATAAATATAATTTATGTTGTATACAATTGCCGTATTTTTAATTGTTTTATGGCTCTTGGGTGTAGTAGGAGTATTTGCGATAGGTAAGTTTATACATATATTACTTGTTATTGCTGTCATAATGTTTCTAGTTAGGCTTATCAAAGGACAAAATCCTATTAAGTAAAATATCAAAAAATCCTCAAGCAATTGAGGATTTTTTGATATACTTAACAAGATGCGTTTGCAGAATATAGAAATATCTGGATTCAAGTCGTTTGCCAAAAAAGCAAACCTTTCTTTTAGCGCACCAGTAACTGCTGTTGTTGGGCCAAATGGTTCAGGTAAGAGTAATGTTGTTGAGGCATTTCGTTTTGTTCTAGGCGAACAATCTATGAAGAGCATGAGAGGAAAGAGTGGTTCTGATCTTATCTTTAAAGGAGGTGCTAATTCACCAAAACTCTCGAGAGCATCTGTCACTATTACATTTGATAACTCTGACAAAGTCTTTGCCTTCCTGTCTGCGCAGGCAGGTCAAACTGGAGAAATAGCTTCTCCTGTACTTTTTGACACTGTGACATTTTCTCGTGAACTTTTTGCCGATGGTACTAGCAAGTACTCTATGAATGGCACTGAAATAAAACTCAAACAAATGGTCGAGTTACTTTCTTCTGTAAATATTGGTACCTCTAGTCACCATATCATTTCTCAGGGTGAAGCAGATGGGATATTGCGAGCTAATGCTAAAGATCGCCGGGGCATACTTGAAGATGCTTTGGGTCTTAAAATTTATCACCATCGTATTAGAGAAAGTGAATCAAAGCTGACTAAAACACTTGAGACTCTTAAAGAAGTTTCTTTGCTGAGGAGAGAGCTTGCTCCACATTTAAACTTTCTTAAAAAACAAGTTGAAAAGATAGAGAAGGGTAGAGTTATTAGAGACGAGCTAAAATCTGCGTTAGTCAGATTCCTTTCTACAGAAAAAGACCATCTTTCAAAAGAGGAAAATCGTATCAAAGAAGCAATGTCTTTGATACAAAATCAAAAATCTTCTTTAGAAAAACAATTATCAGATTTACCAGAGAAAAATGCAGACTCAGGATATGAAATCATTAAAGAAATAGAGAAACAAAAAAGCTTACTTATTTCTCTACAAGAAAAAAGAAGATCATTAGAGCAAAAAGTAGGTAGGTTTGAGGGTGCTATAGAAGCACACAGAAGTATTTCTCAGAGACAAAATAATAATGTCGCTCAAGGACCAAGCATCTCTTTTGCACCAACAGAATACAATCAAATACTCTCTGACATTGAATTTTTTGTTTCTTCTATAAAAAATGCAAAAAGCCTTGAGTCTGTAAATGAAGCAATAATAAAACTTACTCCACTTATAGAAAGACTAAAAGCTCGAGCACCAGAAGATAAAAAGATAGACCAAATAAATACAGATATCCCAGATATTAGAGAAACGGTTTTGGAGCTGGAAGCCTTACAAAAAGAGCTTATACCTCTTATAAAACAAGAACAAGAAGCTTCTTTAAATATTGTTTCTCTAGAAAAACAAAGAGAACAAGCATTGTTGACAAGTGCATCTTCTACAGAGTCTCGCTATAAACTCGGTAGCGATATTAAACAATGTGAAGCAGAACTTCAAATACTAGCTGTTACAAAAAGCGCTTTTATCCAAAGAAAAGAAAACTTTGATCAAGACATAAAAGAAGCTGCATTTTTATTTGGCCCAAGCTTTTTGCACGAATTACATACTTCTAATGCGGAAAATGATTTAGACACACACGATTTAAAAAGGTCTATAGATAGGCTTAAAATCAGATTAGAAGAACACAGTGGTATAGGTAATGATGTTGTGACTGAATACGAAAGTACAAAAGAGCGTGATGCATTCTTAACTCGTGAACTTATCGACATAGAAACTAGTGTTAAAACATTAAGCTCTCTAATAGTCGATTTGAAAAAGGTTCTTGATGAAAAATTTACAAAAGGTGTCGAAACTATTAATACTCGTTTTGGAGAATTTTTCAAAACTATGTTTGGAGGAGGAAGTGCTTTCTTATCTATCACTATTGAAAAAGGTAGAAAGAAAAAAACTGATGAAGACGATATAGGTAACTTTAATGAGGAAGACCTGCCTGCGCAGGCAGGAGAAGGTTTTGAAAGAGGGATAGAAGTACACGTGAATCTTCCAGAGAAAAAAGTCAAAGAACTCAACATGCTCTCAGGTGGAGAGCGATCTCTTGTTTCCATTGCGCTTCTCTTTGCTATTTCTCAAGTAAATCCGCCTCCATTTCTAGTACTCGACGAGACAGACGCTGCGCTAGACGAAGCAAACTCTCGGCGCTATGGAGATATGGTAGAGCGGCTCTCAGAGTACTCTCAGCTCATTGTGGTCACTCACAACCGCGAAACTATGTCCCGCGCCTCTGTGCTCTATGGTGTCACCCTCGGTTCAGACAGTGGTTCCAAACTCCTTTCTATCAAGTTTGACGAAGCAGTTAAAGTTGCGAAGTAAATCAAAATTAGTTATAAATAAAGAAAAAGGAGGTTAATTTTTATGAGTAATTTAAATACAAAGGAACCTCTTCAAGTAAAAGAGGTCTCCAGGTTGCCAGAGTGTAATTTTTGCAAAGAAGAAGCAAATATTCAAACTGCTGATGGTGGTATGGAGATTAATTTATGTGGTTTAGATAATCACCCTGAATACGAAGACATACCAATGGTTAGTCTTGTTCTTGTAAAAGCTGAATAAAATAATTTATCCCTTCGCTTTTTTACGAAGGGATTTTTTCTTTTATTAATTCCTCGAGCTTCATACCTCTTGAAGCTTTTACAAATATTGTTTTATTTTTTATATCTAATTTGTCGAAGTAATCTTTTGCGTCAGTGGTATTCTTATAAAACATAAAAGGGAAGTTGTCTTTTGATTGATAAAATCTTGGTCCAACAACTATTACAACATCTTTTTCCTCGCGTAATTTTTCTAGTAGATCTAATATTTCTTTGTGAACCATTTGTTCTTCTTCGCCCATCTCGAACATGTCTCCAGTTATAATAATCCTCTCGCCATTTTTAGTTTGCCTAAAGAAATCTTTCAAAGCAAGTTCCATACTAGAAGGATTTGCATTATAACAATCAAGTATTATTTTATAGTTTCCACCATTTATTATTTGAGACCTCTTTAGTGTTGGTTCATAAGAGGCTACAGCTTCTTGAATATCTTTAACATTTACATCAAAGTATTCTCCTACAGCAATAGCAGCTAGTATGTTTGGTTCATTATAAGAGCCGAAGAGGGAAGAAGAGAAATCTTGACCATCATAAGTAACACCCGCATAAAGTGAAGACTTACTATTAAAATCTTTTGATGGGTATATAACAGTTTCGTTATCTTTACTATCTTCGATAAGGTCAGAAATGTTTTTATTCACAAAAGTTTTTGCATTATTTTCTTGAGCCCAGTCATATATTTCTTTGTTTGCTTTTCTTACACCAGCGAGAGATCCAAAACCTTCTAAATGGTCAGCCCCATTGTTTGTAACCAAGACATAGGTCGGGGAGAATATGTTTAATAATTTCGTATGTTCTTCTAAATGATTTGCCCCTATTTCTATAACAGCAATTTCGGTATCTAAAGGCATTGCAAGTATTGTTAAAGGTAAACCTATATCATTATTAAAATTTCCTTTTGTTGTGTGAACTTTATATTTCTTTTGAAGGACAGCAGAGATTAATTCCTTTGTTGTTGTTTTCCCATTTGATCCACCGATAGCTATTATAGGAATAGAAAATTGCGAACGATGTATTTTTGCTAGTTCTTCCAAAGTTTCTCTGGTATTTTCTACAAAAAGAGATTTATTGATGTTTTTATTTTCTTCTAAATCAGTTATAGCGTAAAGAGCTCCTTTTTCTAAGGCTTGGCTAACAAACATATTTCCGTCGAAGTTTTCGCCTTTTATACCTATATAGATATCGCCAGGAGACAGAGCTCTAGTATCTGTAGATATATTAAAAGATTTTTCAGATATTAGTTTATAGATTTCCTCTGGGTTCATTGTTACATTATGGTGTTTATTGTACTTTTTCGCAAAATTTTTCTTTATTATTGCCAAATATCAAGAGTTGTTGTAGTATCACAAAAAAATTCTTTTATTATGCTAAATCAAACTCCAACTTCTCGTTTCGAAGAAACGAGCACCTCAGCGCTTGCTGTCGCCATTTTAATTTTTTGTGAAAATGTTAAGAAAAGGACAAAAAATGTTCACTTAACCAGTATTTTAAAAAAGACAGAAATTAGAGATGAAGAAAAAAACACGATTTTTGCTAATCGTGATAAGTCTCTGGTTAAAAAACTCTTTAGTTTTTGTAAAGACTCTCTTTCTTTAGAAAGAGGGGAATCCACAAAAATCATTGTTAAGGAAATACCTAACAAAATTCCCTTAAAAGATGATCAGAGATTTCTTTTAAGATTTTTATTAAAAAATATTGAAAAAAGAAATCCGAGACCATGGACACTTGGTTCAAAGCAAGACAGGATTATAGATGCTAAAGGCAAGCCATTTTCTTATCTTTCAGGGCCTGAATACGGCTTAAGTTTCCCAGATTTGGAAAATTTAATAAGAGTAAAACAAAAGATTAAAGAACCTGAGGCTGTAGGTCAAATGGTTTATTAAACTAACTCGCTAAAAGCCCCTATTTTAGGGGCTTTTTTTATTAAAATAGCTTTATTTTAAAAGCTTAGAATAAAAGGTTGACTTTAAATCTCAGTTGTATATAATAGCCGTTACCTCCCAAATAGGGAGTCGTTTTTTGAAAATTGTATAGAGAACGCGAGTTCTCAAAGTCTATTTTATGTAATTTGAGTATTTTCAAACTTGGGCAAAAGTTTTTCTTTTGCCTCATTCTAGTCGGCATTTTATTTATAAAAGCCAACTTATATTAAGAGTTTGATCCTAGCTCAGGATGAACGCTGGCGGCGTGGATAAGGCATGCAAGTCGAACGGACCTTGCTGTATGAAAGATGGAATGAGTAGCAATACAAGTGAAATTTTGATTACAGCGCTGGTTAGTGGCAGACGAGGTAGTAATACATAGAAATGTACTCTTAAGTCGTGAACAACTCATCGAAAGGTGTGCTAATACACGATGGTCCCTCCGGGGTAAAGATTTATCGCTTAAGAAACAGTCTATGAAGTATCAGTTAGATGGTGAGGTAATGGCTCACCATGACTATGACGCTTAGAGGAGCTGAGAGGCTGACCCTCACCGATGGGACTGAGACACGGCCCATACACCTACGGGTGGCTGCAGTCGAGAATCTTCCACAATGGACGAAAGTCTGATGGAGCGACGCCGCGTGATTGATGAAGCGATTCGTCGTGTAAAGATCTTTTATGAGGGAAAAAGTTTATTGATTGTACCTCATGAATAAGGGGCTCCTAACTCTGTGCCAGCAGGAGCGGTAATACAGAGGCCCCGAGCGTTATCCGGAATTATTGGGCGTAAAGGGTGTGTAGGTGGCGTGATTAGTCGTTTGTTAAAGATCGGGGCTTAACCTCGAAAGTGCGAACGAAACGGTCATGCTTGAGTATGTGAGAGGTAAGCAGAACTCTAGGTGTAGGGGTGAAATCCGTTGATATCTAGGGGAATACCAAAAGCGAAGGCAGCTTACTGGCACATTACTGACACTGAAACACGAAAGCGTGGGTAGCGAATGGGATTAGATACCCCAGTAGTCCACGCCCTAAACGATCTTCACTAGCTTTTCGGAGTATCGACCCTCTGAGAGGCGAAGCTAACGCGTTAAGTGAAGCGCCTGGGAAGTACGGCCGCAAGGCTAAAACTCAAAGGAATAGACGGGGACTCGCACAAGCGGTGGATTATGTGGTTTAATTCGTAGGTAAACGAAGAACCTTACCATGTCTTGAAACCTAAGTGAAAGCTCTAAGAAACTAGAGCCCTCGCAAGACTCTTAGGCAGGTGTTGCATGGCCGTCGTCAGCTCGTGGTTTGAACTGTTCCCTTAAGTGGGCTAACGAGCGCAACCCTCGTCGTCTGTTACAAGTGTCAGGCGAGACCGCCCAGCCCTTTGCATATAAAAGAAATTTTGTAGTCAATGGGCTGGGAGGAAGGAGAGGATGACGCCAGGTCAGCATGACCCTTTGATGACATGGGCCACACACATAATACAATGGTTACTACAGTGGGTCGCGACGCAGTGATGCTGAGCCAATCCTCAAAGGTAGCCCTAGTTCGGATAAAAGTCTGCAACTCGACTTTTTGAAGCTGGAATCGCTAGTAATCGCAGGTCAGCCAAACTGCGGTGAATACGTTCTCGAGTCTTGTACTCACCGCCCGTCAATTCAAGGGAGCCGGTAGTACCCGAAGGCTCTGCATAAGCAGGGACTACGGTAAGATCGGTGACAGGGAATAAGTCGTAACAAGGCACGGCTAGCGGAAGCTGGTCGTGGATTAACTCAAATTGAGATTGTTCTGATTGTACCTCAGGTACACAGGATTGATACGGTTGATCATTGTTCTGCAAAGAATAATGGTGTTGTGGTAAGCGACGTAATGCTTACTCCTTGCGCCAAGGTTATGGCGCAAAAATCCCTGGTGTGTATTCTATAGAGCACATCATGGTAGAATGAGGCAATAGAAAGATGATTGCTGAAAATATTCAAAACAATAAACAAGACAAGAAAACTCGCGTTCTCAATACAATTTATATTCTTGCAGGAGGAGCACTTTTATTAGTGCTCTTTTTGCTTTTAAATAAACAATTAAATACAAGAAATATGAGTGTTAATAGTATTTATGATACCACTATCAGTATTAGCGGAGTTAAAATACCAGTAACAATAGCTGATACTGATGAACAGAGAGAACAAGGCCTTTCTAATACTCAATATTTAGAACCTAATACTGGGAAACTCTTTGTTTTCAACAATCCTGGGGATTATGGATTTTGGATGAAGGATATGAATTATCCTATTGATATTATATGGATAGATAAAAATACCAAGATTATTGGCATTTCCAAAGATTTGAGACCAGAGACTTATCCAGAAATTTTTTACCCTCCAAGTGAAGTAGTTTATGTTTTGGAAGTTAATGCAGGTTTTTCCACAGCTAATGATATCTTTGAAAATCAATTCATTCTCTTTAACCAAGAACTGGTTTTTTAGCAACAAAAAATCTTTTTATAGTAGCCTCTACTGACAATGCACTTTACATTATCTTTTTTTATTTTAAGAACCAGGAAACTTGCTGATTAATTTTTAGATACACTCTCGTATTGTGTATAATAGATAAACAAGTTTTTATCAGAGTTCATAAAGAGATTTAATTCATGGCGATACTCTTAGTACAAAAGAGAAATGGGACTGTTGTTGATTTTGACCGATCTCGTATAGAGAGCGCAATTTCTCGTGCGTACCAAGCATCAAAAGTGCTTATTGATATTGTCTCTCTTTCTGATCTCGTTGATGAAATAGTACAAGCACTTGAAAAGGTTTACCCAGAGGGTAATGTTCCTGATGTTGAGGAAATACAGAATTTTGTTGAAAAAGCTATTGCTGATAAGGGTGATTTTGAGGTTGCTAGAAACTATATTTTATATAGAGAAGAACGAAACAAAGAGCGAAAACGAGATATTTTCAAAAAAAGGGTTCATTTAAAGCCTTATGAATATCCTGAGCTCTATGAATATGTAAGTGCTATAAGGCATTCTTATTGGATCCACACAGAATTCAATTTTGTTGGGGACGTTCAGAACTTCAAGGTGAATGTTGATGAAAAAGAGCAAAATGCTATTAAAAACGCAATGCTTGCTATCGCTCAAATAGAAGTAGCGGTTAAAACATTTTGGGGAGATATATACAAGAAGATGCCTAAGCCAGAAATAGGAGCAGTAGGGGCGACATTTGCAGAAAGTGAAGTTAGACATACTGACGCATACTCACACTTACTTGAGATATTGGGACTAAACGAAGTATTTCAAAATATTGGTGAAGTACCAGCGCTCATGAAGCGTGTTAATTATCTAGAGAAATCATTAGCGAAAGCTCGAAGTGAAGATAATAAAGACTATAGTCAGTCAGTTCTATTATTTTCTCTATTTATTGAGCATGTTTCTTTATTTTCTCAATTTTTAGTTATAATGTCATTCAATAAGTACAAAAACTTGTTTAAAGGTATTTCAAACGCTGTTGAGGCAACATCCAAAGAAGAGCAAATTCACGGATTATTTGGGATAGACCTGATAAATACCATAAAAGAAGAACATCCTGAATGGTTTGATCAGATTTTTGAAGAAGAGGTGATAGGTTTGTGCGAAGAGGCATTTGAATCAGAGAAGGATGTCGTAGATTGGATTTTTGAAAAAGGTGAGATAGATTTTCTCCCAAAAGCAGTTGTTATAGAGTTTATAAAGCAAAGATTTAATAATTCACTTCAAAGTATCGGTATACGCAAAATATTTGATACGGACGAGGAACTCTTAAAAGAATCTGAATGGTTTAATGATGAGGTTATCGGAACAAAACATGGAGATTTCTTCAATAAAAAATCAATTAACTACAATAAGAAGGGTAAAAGTATAACGAGCGACGATCTTTTTTAAAAAATTATTAGTATTAAAATCAGAGACAAAATATGTATTGGTTAAACGAAAACAGTAAAAAATTTTTAGCAAAAGGATATCTCTTAAATGGTGAGAGTGCGCAAGACCGTATCCGAGAAATTGCCACTATCGCAGAGAGGCATTTGAATAAACCTGGATTTGCTGATAAGTTTTATGATTACATGTCTAAAGGATACTATTCTTTGGCAACTCCTATTTGGGCAAACTATGGCCGTACTCGAGGTCTTCCTATTAGTTGCTTTGGAAGCTATGTCGCTGATGATATGAGTCGCATACTATATACACATGGAGAAGTTGGAATGATGACCAAATATGGTGGTGGAACATCTGCTTACTTTGGCGGACTTCGACCGCGTGGATCTGAGATAAAAGATAATGGACATTCTTCTGGATCAGTTCATTTTATGGAGCTTTTTGATAGTCTTATAAATATTGTTAGTCAGGGTACTGTACGAAGAGGTCATTGCGCACCATATCTTCCAGTAGAACATGATGATATTGAAGAGTTTTTAAATATCGGGAAAGAAGGTCACCCTATCCAAGAGTCTACATATGGGGTAACCGTTACAGATGCGTGGTTGAAGGCTATGGTAGAAGGAGACCAGGAGAAAAGAAAGATTTGGGCAAAAATAATTCAGCGAAGAACTGAAATTGGTTATCCATATATTTTATTTAGTGACACAGTCAACAACAATACAGTTGATGTGTACAAAGATAAAAATATGAAAATCTATGGAAGTAATCTTTGTTCTGAAATTTGTCTTCCTACAAACGATGAACTTTCGTTTGTCTGTTGTTTATCATCAATTAACCTTCGACACTACAATGAGTGGAAAGATACTGATGCTGTTGAAACTCTGGCAATGTTTTTGGACACTGTTATAGGAGAATTTGTTGAGAGACTTGAGAGTCTTAGAGACAGTGAAGATTCTAAAAAACAATCAGCTTTTTATTTTATGCAAAGAGCACACAAGTTTGCCAAAGAGCATCGTGCACTAGGATTGGGAGTACTTGGTTGGCACACATTTTTACAAGAGAGTAATATTCCTTTTGAGAGTGTGGAAGCAAGTAGACTAAATGAAGAAATTTTTTCTTTGATTAAAGAGAAGGCTTATAAAGCGTCTAGCGATATGGCTAAAGACTATGGTGAGCCAGAAGTTTTGAAAGGTTATGGTCGTCGTAACACCACTTTGCTAGCTATTGCCCCAACTACTTCTTCTGCTTTTATTTTAGGACAAGTCTCTCAAGGTATTGAACCTTTTATGTCAAATATCTTTGTTAAAGATGTCGATAAGATGAAAGTGACAATCAAAAACCCAACTCTTATTGCTCTTCTTGAAGAAAAAGGAGTTAACACTGCTGAAACTTGGAATAGTATTCGCGATAATGATGGTTCTGTTCAACATCTAGACTTTCTTACTGAGCACGAAAAGAAAGTTTTCAGAACATTTAGTGAAATAGATCAAAAGGCAATTCTTGACCAAGCAGGAGATAGGCAAAAATATATTGATCAAGCGCAGTCACTCAATGTTATGATTGATCCGTCTATTTCAGCCAAAGATTTGAATTCACTTTATCTTCAAGCATGGGAGAAGGGTGTTAAGACACTTTACTATCAACACAGTATGAATGCTGCCCAACAATTTGGCAGAAAGAAACTACAAGAAAATGAAGCTAAGAAACCTAAAGTTATAATCGCTAGTCAAGACAATATTTGTGTTGGATGTGAGGGGTAGAGTTATTTTAATAATTAATATATAGTGTTTTTGTTGTACCGAATGATCGCGCTTACTCATAAGAGTATGTGAGGAAAGTCCGAACACATAACGATTTAATTCGTACAGGTAGTGGGTAATACCCATCGTGGGCAACCATAGGGCTGCGAACAGTGACGAATCCCTTTAGTGGGAGTGAAACGGCTAAATGCCTATCCGTGTGCAAGACCGTGCTGAGAAATCAGAGTGTCGCTTGAGGATGACAGTAATATCATTCCCAGATAAATGATCACTAGAACAGAACTCGGCTTATGAGTACAACAAATATCAAAAAAATCCGCACAACGCGGATTTTTTTGATGTATAATATTTTTATGGAATCATTAATTAAATCAGATATATTTTTCTTTGTCGCAACCATTGCTGTTATTGTTGTAAGTATCTTAACTTCGGTTTTGATTATTTATTTTATAAAAACCGTTCGTATAATTAAAAATACAGTAAAAAAAGGAAGTGATTATATTGAGAGTGCAAAGAAAAATTTGGATAAACAGGGTGTGATTTATACTCTACTTAAAAAATTGATTCCTAGTAACAAAAAGTAATATTTTTGTTACTTAATCGTCTTATTTATAGAGAGATATTATTTATAAATTTAAATTAAAAAACATGGTAGCAAAAAAAACAACAAAAAAAAGTAGTAATGTAGGTAAGGTGGTAGCTATAGGTGCGGGTGTTGCTGCGCTTTCTGTTGCAGCTTATATGTTATTTGGCCCAAACGGTAAAAAGAATCAAAAATCTTTGAAGGGGTGGGCTATAAAGATGAAAGGCGAAATTATTGAAAAACTCGAAACAGTAAAAGATGTTACTGCGCCAGTATATGAAAAAATAGTTTCAGAAGTTGCAGCAAAATATGCCAAACTAAAACATATTGATGCCGCTGATTTGGAAGCAGAAGTAGCAACACTAAAAAAACACTGGAAAGCTTTAATAAAAAATACTTCAAAGAAAACAGTAAAGAAAGTATCAAAAAAAGTTTCTAAAAAATAAAATAATTTTATAAATAATAAAAAGTTTTTGAAAAATATTTTTCAAAAACTTTTTTAGTTATCCACAGTTTTAACAAAAAAAATATTGCATGCAAGTTATATAAAAGAGATAATTGTTATATGTGGTGATAACGCGTAATCACAATTCACTGGTCGGTCATCACAATTAAAAGAATAATTTCAAATTACATTTTTATGGCAGCAAAGAAAAAAGCAGCAAAAAAGAAAGTAGCTAAGAAAGCAGCAAAGAAAAAGGTTGCTAAAAAGGCTTCAAAGAAAAAGAAGAAATAATTCTCTTTCTTAACTCTCTTTCCACTTACAAAAAGACCCGGTTTTCCGGGTCTTTTTGCTTACGATGGCACCTGGAAAAAAAAGACCTTTTGTGGTAAAATCATTTTCTTATATGGCATTCCCATTACTACAATCCTTTTTCGACAAAGGACAAATAAACAAGTATAAAAGTCGCGTAGCTCAGGTTAACGCTTTTGAAGATGAGGTCTCCAAGCTTAAAGATACTGATTTTCATACCGAAACAGCTAAGTTAAAAGAAAGAGCTTCAAAAGGTGAAAGTTTAGATTCTTTACTTCCGTATGCTTTTGCACTAGTACGAGAAGCTTCAAAGAGAACTAGTGGTAAAAGACATTACGATGTTCAGCTTGTTGGTGCAATGGTGCTACATGAAGGGAAGATAGCAGAAATGAGAACTGGTGAAGGAAAAACTTTGGTTGCAACACTGGCTGTTTATTTAAATGCGTTAGCGGGCAAAGGAGTTCATGTTGTAACTGTTAATGATTATTTGGCGCGTCGTGATGCAGCTTGGATGGGTCAGATATATGATTTCCTTGGTCTTTCTGTAAGTGTTATAAATGGACAAGAGACTTCTTTTATTTATGATCCGACACATGAAGAGATGGATCAAGAGCGAGATGAAGAAGGATCTTTCAAAGTAGTTAGAGAATTTTTGCGTAGATGCTCTAGAAGAGAAGCTTATGAAGCTGATATTACTTATGGGACAAATAGTGAATTCGGTTTTGATTATTTGAGAGACAATCTTGTCCAACAAAAAGAACAACTCTCCCAAAGAGGACAGTTCTTTGCAGTTATTGATGAAGTAGACTCTATTTTAATAGACGAATCTCGAACACCACTTATTATTTCTTCAGCTGTTGCTGACTCTGAATCTTTATATAAAACAGTAACTGATGTTGCCAAGGCGCTTGTATTAGATACTGACTATACTGTTGATGAAAAACAAAGAGCTATAAGTTTGACAGACGATGGTATTACAAAAGTAGAGAAACTTTTAGGTATCAAAGATATGTATACACAAGAAAGTGTAAAGTATGTTCACTATGTTGAAACCGCTGTAAGAGCAAGAGCACTTTTTGTTAAAGATAAAGATTATGTAATCAAAGATGGTGAAGTGATTATCGTGGACCCATTTACTGGTCGTATGCAACCAGGAAGACGCTGGAGTGAAGGTCTTCACCAAGCTATCGAAGCAAAAGAGGGTGTAAAAATAGAACAAGAAACTCGTTCTGTAGCTTCTATTACTTATCAAAACTATTTTAAGTTTTACAAAAAACTCTCTGGTATGACAGGAACAGCCAAAACTTCTGAAGAGGAATTTATGAAAGTTTATGCTTTGCCGGTAATAATGATACCAACAAACAAACCTTCAAAGAGAAAAGATAATAATGATCTTATTTTTACAACAGAAGAAGGAAAGTTTGAAGCTATTGCTAGAGATATAAAAGAACTTAATAAAAAAGGCCAACCGGTATTAATAGGTACTGTTTCTGTAGAAAAAAATGAGCTTTTGGCTGCTTACTTAAAGCGCTCTGGTATACCACACCAAGTATTGAATGCAAAAAATCACGAACAGGAAGGGTCAATAACTGCTCAAGCAGGTAGAAAAGGTTCTGTAGTTATCGCGACAAACATGGCAGGAAGAGGGGTAGACATTATTTTAGGAGGAAACCCTTCAACCCCAGAAGAACAAGAAGAAGTTAAGAGTTTAGGAGGACTTTTTGTTATAGGTACAGAGCGACACGAAGCTCGTCGTATAGACAACCAGCTCCGAGGTCGAGCCGGTAGACAAGGAGATCCAGGGGAGACTCAATTTTATGTATCGCTTGAAGATGAACTTATGAGAGTTTTCGGATCTGACAGAATAAAAAATATGATGAAGAGACTGGGAGTACCAGCTGATCAACCTATTACACATCGCCTTGTTTCTAATGCTCTGGAGTCTGCCCAAAAGAAAATAGAAGGATTTCATTTTGATGCTCGTAAATCAACTCTTGAATACGATACTGTTTTATCTCACCAAAGAGGAATAGTTTATGGACGAAGAAGAGATATGGTAGAAGGGGATATAGAGCATGTGAAAGCGGTGTTCTATAGTCTTGGAGAAAAAGATAAACTAGATGTATTAGTAGAGGAAAAGCAAAAGATTCTTGGAGCTGTTTCTCTTTGGGATGCTATAAGACGAACTATACTCTACACAACAGACACTCTTTGGGTTGAACACATTGATACACTTGAACACATGCGTCAGTCAGTAGGTTTACGAGCTTATGGTCAAAGAGAACCTATTGTTGAATACAAAAAAGAGGCAACTCACTTGTTCAAAGAGATGGAAGAGCGACTAAAAGAACAAGTAATTACAATGGTTTCTGCTATTTCTGCGCAATAATTTAGTATTTTTCAATAAATCCATAAAATATAGGTTTATAAGACAATTTTTTAGATATTTTGTCAAATAGTATGGTGTAAAAAATCCTTATTTTGTAAGGGTTTTTTATGTTTGACACTACTTTTTTTTATTGTATAACCATTGACATAAATACCTCTCTGTGCTACTATATAGAAGTTAATCCGTTGACTTTAAGTTAGCGGATTTTCGCTTCTATAGAGATCATTAAAGATTTACTAAAGGAAGAAAATACTGACTAGAAGTTCCTCCGGAGCTAAACCGGAACATATGAGTTCAATAAAAACAAATTCAATACTTCGTTCGTTCATCGTTATCCCTATGATCGCTACTAGTTTATCTTTATCTGCCTTTACAGCAAGTATAGATCAATTCGTAGTTACTCAATCGGATGACCAAGCTCAACAAACACAAAAAAGCGCTATCCAATTGGAAAGAGAGGAAAATGCTGCTAAGATCGATACCTATTTTGCAAATGGTAATATGCCGCTTGAAGGATATGGTATGAAAATGGTGCTTGAGGCTGAAAAGAATGAACTTGATTGGCGGCTTATACCAGCAATTGCGGTCCGCGAATCAACTGGAGGAAAATACGCTTGTAAAAAAGCATCCTTCAGTGCCTTCGGGTGGGGTTCATGTAAAATCAGTTTTAAGAGCTATGATCATGCTATTGAGTCTCTTGCAAGTCATTTAAGTGGTAATAACACTAAGACTGCAAGATACTATGCCAATAAAGATGTTAAAGAGATTCTTGAAACCTATAATCCGCCGAGTGTAGTTCCAACTTATGCTCGAGAGGTTATGGCTGTTATGGACAAAATTGAAGAAGTAAAATTATAAAAATAGTTGGATTTATTTATAAAGCAAAAATACCGTCTCAAAAGGACGGTATTTTTGTGTTTAGCGGATAAAAAAGTCCATTTAATTTAAATGGACTTTTAATAAACTATTTATTTACCCCTATATAAATTTCGTGGTTAGCTTTTCTAGTAGCATCAAATATTACTTCTTTTGGAATAAAATTTCCTTGTTTTCCTTTTGTACAAACTTTAGCCATATAAGAAGTATTAACGAGTACTCTAAAGTTTTCTTCACTAGAAAAATCAGAAGACGTTTCTTTTAAAGAGCTGAACTCACTTTTTATAAGTCCAGCAATATCAGATTTTTCATTTATTTTTTTATCAACTAATTTTTTAACTGATAAATAAACCAATGTAGTTAAGCTAGATTCTAAGGGTGGGGCTTTATCGTATTCAAAATAGGACAAAACCTCTTTGAAGACTTTATTTTCTAGGTTTGTCATAGTACTATTTTTAGTTTATTAATGTTAACAATATAAAAATATAAAGTCAATAGTTTATAAAACCTTTATATTATCAATCAAAACAGATACTTTACCATCTCTATTTGTAGCTGAGCATTCCATAGCCGATACTATACCAGCAGATATAAGAGAGCCAATTTTAGCGAAAGTTTCAGGGAAGACAACTGCTTCTATTTGTCCCGTCTTGTCCTGTATTGTTAAAAAGGCCATTTTTTTGCCACTAGACTTTGTCATTATTATTTTTACTGTGTCTATATGAGCGACAAGTATTTCTTTTTTCTTTTGATCTCTACCAAATTTTGTAAAAGGTTTTTCTGTCTGAGCTCCTGAAATAAGCTTCTTTATAGTTGTTCCAGATCTTTTGAGTTGATCGTCGTGTACATCAAGTGGGTGACCTGAAATATACATACCCAATAGCTCTTTCTCCCAAGATAACTTTTGAGTTAGTGTTGCAGGTGTAGTTTCTTTGAGATTCAAAATACTCATAGGTTTACTGTCCAGATTATCAAAAAGAGATACGCTTTGACTATTATTTGAAGAGATAATATTTTTATGAAATGTTAAAAGCTCTTCGATATTGCTTGCTAAAACATTTCTATCTCCAAACGAATCCATTGCTCCACACATAACAAGAGCCTCTAGAGATTTTTTGTTTAGATTTTTATGAGTAACCCTCTCCAAGAAGTCTTCTATGTTTTTATATTTACCTCCCGTTTTTCGCTCTGCTATTATTGCTTTTCCTATTTCTACTCCAAAGTTTTTAATATTGTTTAATCCGAAGCGGATTTTGTTGCTAACTTCTCCATCTTCAACCACCACAGTAAAATCAGAAAAAGATTCATTAATATCTGGAGGAAGTATAGTGAAGCCCATTTTTTTGGCTTCTTCTATATATTCGCTACATGTTTCTATATCGCCACTTTCTGCAGTCATACAGGCACTCATGTATTCAGCAGGGTAGTTAGCTTTCAAATAAGCTGTTTTGTAAGCCACCATTCCATAACTTGCAGCATGGGCTTTGTTAAATCCATAAGCTTGAAAAGGTTCAAATAGTTTCCATAACATTTCTGCAAATTCTTTGGTTTGACCATTTTCAACAATACCTTTCTGCAATTTTTCTTTTTGAGCTGCCATTTCTGCCGGGATTTTTTTACCAACTGCTTTACGAAACTTATCAGCCTCAAGCCAGTCATAACCTGCGAGTTCTATAGCACTAAAGAGAAGGTCGTCTTGATAAACAATAAGTCCATAAGACGCTTGTAAATAACTTTCCATTCTAGGATCAAGAAATGTTACCAATCTAGGATTATTTTTTCTTTTGATATATTCAGGGATAACATCCATCGGCCCAGGTCGATAGAGAGCCACCATGGCCATTAAGTCTTCTACTTTCGAAGGTTTTAGATCTTTGATATAAGCAGTCATACCGTCTCCAGCCATTTGGAAAACACCAACAGTTTCTCCACGAGATAGCATTTCAAAGACTTTTGGATCGTCCAGTGGAATGTTATCCATATCTATTTTTATGCCACGGATTTTTTCTATTCGCTCTATTGCTCCAGAGATAAACTGTAAATTTCTTATACCAAGCATATCGAACTTTGGTAGATTTACTACACCATCTCTACCACCTGAGAACATATCGTACCCCGTAATTATTTTATTTTCACCTTTTGGATCATATTGGATAGGTGTGAATTCTGTAATGTCAGGAGTAGGGGAAATAACAACACCAGCAGCATGGATAGATATATGTCTAACATTTCCTTCTATCTTTTTTGCTAAGTCTATAACTTCTTTTGTAGGTCGATCTTCTTCGTATAACTTTTTTAGATCAGGTTCTATCTCAAGAGCGTGCTCTATGGTCATAGGAAAGCCCTGGCTGCCCATAGGGATAAGTTTGGCCGCAATGTCTCCAACTGAGTAAGGATATCCTAATGCTCTGGCTACATCTCTCACAGAGCCACGAGCAGCCATAGTTCCAAAAGTACAAATTTGGGCCACAGCCTTTTCTCCGTATTTTTGTTTGGCATAATTTATCAAATCATCTCGTCTATCATCAGCAATATCCAAATCAATATCAGGAATACCAGGACGAAGTGGGTTTAAAAATCTTTCAAAAGGAAGTTTGTATTTGAGAGGGTCAACAGTTGTAATACCACACAGGTATGAGACTAGAGAGCCAGCAGCCGATCCTCGAGTATTTGTATAAATACCCATTTCTCGAGCAGCTCGCACCAAATCAGCCACAACCAAAAAGTATGAAGGAAAACCTTTATTTTTTATAATTTCAAGTTCAAATTCTATTCGCTCTAGAGCTTCAGATGTTTTTTCATAAGACATTTTTTTAATTCCATCTTCTACAGCCTTGCGTAGCTCATCATCATAATTTGCTCCTTCTGGTATAGGGTAAGTAGGGAACTTCCATGGTTCAAGTTCTATATCTATATCCACAAGTTCAGCAACCTTCAATGTGTTTTCAATCGCTTCTGGTATATTGGCAAAAATTTCTCTAGCTTTGTCGCCATCTATAAAAGAATAATTTCCTCCAAACTTAAAGTTTTGATTGTTAGTGTTGATAGCCAGTAATGTGTTATGAGCTTCTTTATCATCTTCATTTAAATAATGAGAATCCCAAGTTCCGACTATTGGCAAATCTACTTCTTTGGCAATCTCTATAATAGTAGGGATGAGCGGTATATACCAATCAACTTCTTCATGCACCATTATTTCTACAAAGACATACTCCTTACCAAACATTTTTATATATCTTTGTAACAATGCTTTTGCCTCATCTTTATTTCCATTTTTTAGATGATTTATAAATTGGCTCCCTGGACAACCTGATAAGCATATAAGACCATCAGAGTGCTCTGTTATCAGATCAAGGTCCATTCGAGGTTTATAATAAAATCCTTCAAGATTACTTTTACTAACCAGTTTCATTAAGTTTTTGTAGCCGGCATTGTTGCGAGCTAAAAGAGTGAGGTGATATCTTTTATTATCGAGTCCTGCTTCCTTGTCATGCATACTTCTTTGGGCGATATAAGCCTCAACTCCAATGATAGGTTTGATGTCATTTTTCTTGCACTCATTATAAAACTCAATAGCACCATAAAGTACGCCGTGGTCAGTCAATGCCAATGCAGGCATGCCCAGCTCTTTGGCTCTTTTTACCAAATCTTTAACCTTGGACATGCCATCTAGTAGGGAATAATGGCTATGTGTGTGGAGGTGGACGAAACTCATAAAGAGGATTATACCAAGGTATAAAAATAACTGACACTTGACAGGAAATCTCAAAGGAGTAGGATTATTATAAATATTTCAGAAGAAGAAAAAAAGGGTTGGAACATCTTAACTCCTCCAAAAATCTCTTAAGTGTCGGCTGTTGAAAAATATCCTAAAAACACAAAAGAGTCATTGGATTAAGCTTTTAGACAGACTCTGACAATCTCTTCTTTTTGAGAGGGTTTTAATTTGATGACCAGATATCTTTAACCAAACTACTCTATAGGAGTACATAAACTGAAGATAGTGGTCTTAGTCCTGAAAACGACCAAAAAAACAATTGTGAAGCAAGATTTTGAGCAGACCCCGTTAGTACATCTAGCGGGGTTTATTTTGTTATGATACCTTTATGAAATACATCATCGGTATAGACGAAGTCGGACGAGGTCCTATTGCTGGGCCAGTGGCGGTTTGTGTTTGTGCTATACCAAAAACTTTTTATAAAAAACAAGATTGGCGAGGTTTGACTGATTCAAAGAAAATGACCGCCAAGTCTAGGGAACTTTGGTATCAGAAAGCAAGAGATTTAAAGAAAAAAGGCTTGATAAATTATTCTGTAATTTACAGAAGTAATATTTTTATAGATAAAAAGGGTATAAGCATTGCTATCAAAGAGTGTATAAATGAAGGTTTAGAAAAATTAAATTTAAATCCCAAAGATTGTGAAGTTCTTCTTGATGGGTCATTAAAAGCTCCACTAGAATATAAAAATCAAAAGACTTTTATAAAAGGGGACCAGAGCCAGAAGATTATTTCTTTAGCTTCAGTTGTTGCCAAAGTCTCTAGAGATAAAAAAATGGAGCTTTTACACAAAAAATATCCTAAATATAACTGGGTTCAAAATAAGGGCTATGGAACAAAAGATCATTATAAAGCCATAAAAAAATACAAAATAACGAATTTACATAGAAAAACCTTCTTGACCTCCTACTAAATGAGTGGGGAGGCTTGACAAATATATAAATATTTGTAGTATCATAGACAAACAAAACAATTTAAAATGAAAAAGATATTAATTTTGATGTGTGTTATTATTTTTACCTTATCAGCTCAATCCCAAGTCTTTGGTTCTAAGACAAGACAAAAGGTTTCGGCTGTAACAGGTTTACTAACCCTGCACCCTGATTCCGTCACAATAAAAGGAAGTGACGGAAAGTTGTATTACTTCTTTTTAGATGTTAAGAATGAGTGTTTGTTAATAACAAATAACTCTGACATCTATAAATCATTTTCTGAGTTTCTACCAAAGCAAGAAATTTCGGGTAGACAAATAGAAATTGAAGCAACTCCAATTTCTCCATTTACTCTTTTTTCGAAATCTCAACTAAAAGCCGAAGGAAGGAAACTTGGTTTGAAATTAAATAAATATAAATTATGTAAAATATTTAATTATTCTCTTAAAAATGGTTCTATCATACAGTACAAACCATCAGGTTATTGATTTTCTGTGTTCATTGTTTTGATTGTTACCCTCCGTTTCTATGGAGGGTTTTTATATTCTAAAAATTAAGACATTAACAACTAATCCCATAAAAGCTTGTATGCACAGACTATAGAAGCAGTCTCAGCTCGCAGCACTGTTTCGCCTAGGCTATAGCTAGCTATTTCGTACTCTTTGAAGAGGTTTATATCATTTTCACTCCAGCCACCTTCAGGTCCAATATAAAAAGCCAAATCATTTTCACTCTGTTTTTCAAATTTTGGACTTTCCATGTTAAAGTAAACACTTTTTAACCCTTTTGTTCTCTCTAGGGCTTCTTTTAAAGAAATAGGTTCTTCTATATATACAATATTTGAACCTCCACTTTGCTCCAGCGCTTCATCGCTTATTTTCTGCAAGCGGTCCGTTTTTAGAGACTGTTTTATAGTCCTGTCTGATATTATCGGCAAGATAGTTTTGACTCCCAACTCTGTTAACTTTTGTACTACCAGTTCAAAAGTGTCTCTTTTTGTAATACTTATACAAGCAGTTATATTTTTCAGTATTTCTTTTTTAGGAATTATAGATTCAACTTTTAAGCTTATTTTGTCTTTAGATATTTCTTTTATAGTAGAAAGATGATCATCTCCTTTGTCATTAAATAAAATACACTGTTCTTCTTTGTTTAGTTTAAGAACATTTTTTATCAGATGAATCAAATCTTTGTCTTCAATAAAAATATCTGTACCAGAGATAGGAGTTTTTACTAAAAATCGGTGGACTTTTTTCATATTATTGGCTTCATTATGCCACACAAAACCAGCGGACAAAAACATTGACATACTCTGTCAGAAGTTTATAGTTAAAGTATCTCTTGTTAGAGGGAGTAGAGTTATTAGTCTTAAACAGTATATATATTATGAATATTCTTATTTCAACAAATAAGTCTCAAAAGGCGTTAAAAGCGTTCTTTTCAGGCTTTCTAATTTTTAGTTTCATTTTTGCACAAGTAGCAATGCCACTTTCTGTAGCATACGCTCAGTCAGCAGACGATACTCCTGCAGTTGAAAAAACTGAAGCAGTAATTCCTGCAAGTCCTGAACCTGAAGTTCAGAAAGTAGTAGAAGATGAAGGATCTGAAGATGAACAAGCAAAAGCGCCGCAACAAGTTTCTCTTATTCAATCGACGGCTACTGTAATTGCTACAAAAGTAGTTTGTGCTAGTGAAGCCGATCTTCCAAACTGGGGAGCAGGCGGAGCAAACATTACAAGTACTACTGCTTCAGATTATGTGTTAGAACACCCGTCTTGTCATACCACTGATTGGACATTTGAATGGGCTTCGTCTTCTACTCCTAATCCAGGAGACAACCAAACACTAGGTGGCGCCGGTTGGACACCTTTTCTAAACAGTACTCCTGTACCTGTACCAACAAATCCCTCTTATGTCTGGGTTCGTGAACAACTACCAGATACTTATATACCATTCTCAGGTGACATAACAGATCCTCGCGATCAAAATGTTTCTGCTGAATTATATTGTAATACTGATGTTTTAAACTACGACAACTATGACCGAGTAGACAATATGGCTACTGATGGGATTTATCATTGTGTAGGTTTTAACGTACAAAAAGAAAAGCCCCTTCAATGTAATCCAGAAGTAAATTTGATACAAAACGGTGATTTTGAAGCACCAGTTCTATCCAGTGGTACATGGAGTATTATTCCAAGTTCAAACTCTCTATTAAAATGGATGGTTGACTGGATTCTCCCAATACCACTCTCTGGTATTTTAGGTCTAGAAATTCAAAACAATGTAGCAGGTGCCCCAGCAGGAGGTAACCAACATGCAGAACTAGATGGAGACCATCCTGTAACTATCTGGCAAGATATACCTACTATCGCTGGCAAACAATACTCTCTAACATTTAAATATTCTCCTCGACCAGGACGAGATGCAGCTGACAATTCTATTCAACCAAAAATAGATGGAGTTGTTCTAGGTGCCGCTATCAGTGTTGATGGAACCGCAAATACAAATACTGCGTGGCAGACCATAACTCGTACATTCATGGGTACTGGCTCACCTGTAAAAGTAGAACTTGCAGATGCAGGTACCGATACTAGTTATGGTGGTTATCTTGACGATGTAGCAGTAAATTGTAATCCAGAACCGATTTTGCAATGTGACGCTAATGCTTCAAGTACTATTGTTAGTGACTCTTCTACTCAAGTGGACAGTCATGGCGCATTAGCACTTTCATATATCCATCCAGGATGGACAGCAAATATTCCTGGTGCTACTTGGATTTGGGCAACCGATCCAGTTGAATCTCCGACAAACGATGCAGACCTTACAAAAGTTTTCACAAAGACATTTTCTATTGTTGGAACTCCAACATCTGGCAATCTAGAAGTAGCTGCTGATAATAGTTATACAGTTAAAGTTAATGGTACATCTGTACCTGTAGTGTTCGCAGAAAATAACTTTCAAACAGGAACTCAGGATTCTTATGATGTAAGCTCTTTACTTATAAGCGGTATTAACACTCTTGAAATATCAGTTACAAACTGGGAAATAAATCAAGACGCAAATCCAGCAGTAAATCCTGCAGGACTACTTTACAAACTTTCTATTTCAAATGATGAATGTATTACTCCGCCTCCAACACCAAGTACTTCAACTGTAACAATGTGTAAGACAGATGACGCACAACCAGCAAAACCTCTTTCTGGATGGCAACTTATGCTCTCTGGAGCAAGTGTTGGATCTGTTGATGTTTTACCAAATGGAAGTGACTTCAAGATCTTGGGAGTACCAGCAGGAAACTATCTTCTAAAGGCTACTGGTCAATACACATATAGAGGTACAGCCGGAGCTGAATACTCTGATGCTGCTTATTCAAAACGAGATGCAGGAGATGCTGTATACCAAAGTGCTGCTCTTGACCCAATACAATCTCCATTCTTGCCATGGGTAAGAGAAAATAATTTCCCAAATCCAAACACTGGATGGCTTGGTGTGAAATACAACAATGCTTTTACTGATTGGGGTTCAATGTTTAATCCAACTCATAAATATGCCCTAGGAACAACAACTGCATCTTTAGGAGATATGTCATTTAAAATCTTAGATGACATATATGGAGATAACTCAGGACATATCACTATCAATGCCAATAAGGGTTACTCTGGTATCACAGAACAAAATGGATGTGTTACTTTCACTGATGTTCCTTATGGTGCATATAATGTTGAGGAAATGTTACAAGACGGCTGGACTAATGTTTCAGGTCTTATGTCAGTAATGGTTGATGAACCTACTGAAACATTTACTGTAGTAAATCATGATGATTCTGTACAAGTAGAACCTACTGGCTCTATCGAAATCACAAAATACACTTGTCCTGCAAACTTTGTTCCAAATAGAACAAACAATGGTGTAGGTAGCACTGCGCCAGACGGATGTGTTCTTACATCAGATGTAGAATTTGGATATGTTCACGGTGTTCAGACAGATGCAAACAGTCCTTATCCAGAGCTTGATGCAACACTTACTTCAGGTGGAGTAACAGGTGTTGATGGCAAACTAACTATTGGTCCAGTATCTTCTGATGGAAGATATTTGATAAAAGAAACTGATCCAACAAACTTGGCTGGTCTTTATTGTGAAGGAGATGGTGACACAAATCCAAACAACAACGATAACCAAGAATTAACATTTGTTACTGCAGGAGTAACTACTCACTGTGTTGCTTATAACAAAACAACAGGCGGTGGCGGTGGAGATGAAGAAACAAATACTTCACATACAACTGTTGTTAAAGCAGGGGATCTTGATACAGAAACAAATAGATTTGTTGCAGCTGTTAATAATTCTGGAAAATGGTTCTTCTACAATGATGAGAATGATACTATAAATAATACTCTTGGTTCATTTGTGGCAGGTCCAGATACTGCTCCAGAAGGAAACGGTAGTGCTCAAATGTCAGTTAGTGGAACAGAGAGAAAGAATATTGCGACTTATCAATTCAAAGATGTAAAACTCTCTGATATCAAATCTCTTTCTTTCTCAACATATTCTCAATTAGCAGGAGATGGTCAAAATGGTCTTTCAGAAAGAGCTCCTTACTTGCACTTCAATGTTGATTTCTTAAATAATGACACATGGCAAAGAAGATTAGTTTATGTTCCAGGTGTTAATGGTGTAGTTACACCAGACTCTTGGCAGTCATGGGATGCTATAGATAGCGGAAATGCTTTATGGCTTTATTCAGGTGCTACATGGCCTACAACAGTAACTCCTGGAACAACTCCAAAGACATGGAATCAAATCCTAGCTCTTTATCCAAATGCAGAAACTCGTTCAACAGATTCATGGTTTGGATTTAGAGTTGGAGAGCCTTACGCAAATGGATTTACTGGTAATGTAGATAAGTTTGTTATTGGTATCAAAACAGGTCTTAACACTCACACAGAAACTTATGACTTCGAACCAACAGCACAAACACCTTTAGTGTGTGATGCAGGTTTTCATGTAGAAGGAGAAAACTGTGTTCCTGATCCTACTATCAACTCTGGAGGTGGAGGTGGTGGTGGTGGAGGAGGTGGCTCAGCTCCACTAGCCAAGAGCATATCAGCTCCTTCAGGCGGACAAGTTCTCGGAGCTTCTACTTCTTGTGGAATCTATCTAAATGATTATCTAAAGTTTGGACAAAAGAATAATGCAGAAGAGGTTATGAAACTTCAAACATTCTTAAATGACTATTTAGCTCTTAATCCAAAACTAAAAGTAGACGGCAAGTTCGGATTGAATACTTTCAGAGCAGTAATAAAGTTTCAACAAATGGAATCTCTATTTGTTCTACAACCTTGGGTTGGAATAACTCTCAAGAATGATGACAAGGGGACTGGTTGGGTATACAAAACTACACGTACTCGGATAAACAATATTATGTGTCCTGAGTTAAATCTAAGTATTCCGCCTCTAGTAATAAACTAAATTTAAAATTAACAATGCCTCACGAAAGTGGGGTATTGTTTTGTTTGAGATATTCTGTTAAACTTTATGCAACATATGATTAAGCATGTCAAAAAGTACTTAATAGCCCACGAAGGCAACAGTTATAAACCTCATTTGCTTCGAGAGAAGAGCCTGACTGCTATAGCGGTCCTGATATTTGTGCTTTTTTGTACATCTTTAGGGAGCTCATATTTGATAAATAAGACAGATTTTGGGGCAGCGGTTTTACCTGCTGTTTTGGTTGATTTGACCAACGAACATCGTCTTGCCAACAATGGTAAGGCTTTGGCTATTAATACAACTCTTGAAAAAGCAGCTTCGATGAAAGCCAAAGACATGGCAGAGAATCAATACTTTGCTCACACTAGTCCGACAGGAGTAACACCATGGTATTGGTTTTCAAAAGCAGGGTATAAATTTGTTTATGCAGGGGAGAACCTAGCTATCAACTTCACAGAATCTCTTGATGTTGAGAGAGCTTGGATTGCTTCACCGACCCATCAAGCGAACTTAATAAGTGAGAAATTTGATGAAACTGGTATTGCTACCTATCAAGGAACATACCAAGGAAAACCGACTATTTTCGTTGTTCAGCTCTTTGGAAAGAGCGCTAAACCTCGTCCTGTGACTACTGTCACCAAAGAGGTCCAAAGTCCCGTCTCAGAGCCCGAGAAGCTCGCACAGGAGGATACAAAAGCCCCAGAGGTTAAAGGTGAAAGTGTGGCTATTGTCGAGCAAGCTTCGGTAGATCCTGAAGAACCAGCTCCTGTACTACTGGTACAAGAACCTACATTTTCTGTAGCTCAAAATTTGAACGAAACAGAACCAGAACAAGAGGCTAGTTTTACTGCTCCAAAATATTCTACTTTAGCTGAAAGACTTTTAGTTAATCAAGCAAAATATGTTCAATATGTTTACTTAGGACTTATCATTCTTATTTACTTTGTTCTTATCGGAATGATAGTTACAGAATTTAAAATTCAACACGTAAAAAATATATCTTTAGCTGTTTTACTTTTATGTTTGCTTGGAGCTTTGGCCTATATAAATAGCAGTTTCGTTTTGTCATTTGTATAAAAAGAGCGCACACAAAAACACCACGGCATGCCGTGGTGTTTTTGTATCTTTTAAAAGATTATGCGCGCTGTACGTTTACAGCGTTCATTCCTTTTTGAGATTCTTCCATTTCAAAAGAAACAGAGTCTCCCTCGCGAAGCTCATCAAATGAAACTCCTACAAGAGCGTTGCTGTGAAAGAATAGATCTTTCTGTAGCCCTTCTGCTGTAATGAAACCGAAACCTTTGTCAGTCATCTTTTTGATTGTACCTGTCATAGAATTAGTTATTTAACGAATAATTTACAAAATAAAACCCTAAGAATCGACGTGTTTCGAGAAGCTCTTTTTGTAGCCTTATAATAAGATAGATATGATAAAAAGTCAACTAATTCTTTTTAAAGATCAATTTGTAAACAAATCTTATTATTGAGTAAACTATAACCAGTCCAACTACCATTAGTATTATATTTTTAACAACATTAACATTGTCGATAACCAAAGATAGCCTGTTGTGAAAATACCACCCCATACCAATGAAAACTGGTACATAAACTATCAAGGCTAACAAGTCATAAGCTATAAATTTCTTTAACGGTATCTTTCGAGTCCCTGCCAAAAAGGGTCCTATGAAGCGCAGTTGGACTAAAAATCTAGAAAAGAAAATAATACTTCCAATATTCATTTCAAGCCATTTGTCGCCTTTCTTTTCTAACCTCTTTTCAAAGAAAGTTTTGTACAAGTAGTTGGTAATACGACTACCTTTTTTAGATAGTTTGTATAAAATGATGTCGTTAACAAGAAGAGCTGATATTACAAGAGGGATAACTAAAAAACCATTTATAACTTTTGTCCCAGATAAATATCCGAGAGCCAATAGTATTAATTCTTCAGGAACAGGTATCACTATGTTGGAAAAAAAAGCCACCACCCAAATACCACCGTAGGAAAGAGCTCCTAACTGATTTATTATTGCTTCTGCTCCTGATGCTTCCATAACTATCTCTCTTGTCCTAAAGCCAGCATTATTTGATCAACTAGTTCTTGTGGACTAGTCTCTGTGGTATATGTGACGTCGTGTTGGTCAGCAATAGTCATAAGAACTTCCAGTGCTCTAGGGTTGCCGTCTTGCACTAAAGAGTTTAAATACTCAAAGTCAGGTAGGCCATGCTTATCGAGCCATTCTTCTTTGCCATGCATAAGCTCGGAACTTTCTTTTTTGAAGTCTTCATCGTTCATATACTTATTATACCAAATTAAAAAAGCGACACTAGGTCGCTTTTTTAATTTATTTTGAATTATTCAGCAGGAGTTTCTGCAGGAGCGTCAGTTACAGAAGTTTCTGTTTTCACTGCACATTCTTCACAAGTTTCTCCTTTAGCTTCACAAGCTTCACACTTCTTTGTTTCTTCTGTATCCATATTAATTATTTTAATTAAGGTTAATAATACCGTATTACCTTACCTGATATAAATCTTTTTGTAAAGAAGATTTAAGATATTTTGTTTATATATTTTTATTTAAAGAAAACTGAACCACTATCAAACTTCAAAAGAAGAACCAATTCGCCTTTTGAAGTAAACATGTAGCTTTGTGTCTCGTTTAACATTTTTTTAAAATCAGATTCCTGTGAATCTTCGCAGTACATTAATGTTGATATCATATTACTAAAAGTTACCTCATTACCTTTTGTTTTGTATTCACCTCCTCCACCATTGCAGTCAGTAGTCGCAGAAAAAGTATTATTTTTATTTAAAGTCAGAGTAAATTTATCTTTGGCTATCGGTTTAACTTCTTTACCATCACTATATTGTGTGTAAACCCAGTTCCATTTCTTCATAGTCAAAGTCATTTTAGCTGGATCAGCTTCTCCTTCAAAGCCTTGAATCACTTCTCCCCATTGTAGTGTTTTCGGATCTAACTTTAGGTATATAGATTTTCCAATTGATGGTTTTACATCGAAGCTCTCATTATTTTTTCTTTCTAGATAGTTCACAACCAAGATATCAACATCTTTTATTTCTGTAGTCTGTGGTGCTATTCTATCTCCTAGAAAAACAGCATCAGTGCCTACTTTACCATCTACTTTATTAAGTAATGCTGTGGCATAAAAAAATGTTCCACTACCACCAGTCTCTTGAGTTATTAAGAATGCAGTATCTTCTCTGCCGTCTTTGTCAAAATCACCAGAAACTTCATTTCCAAAATATTTGGTAACTATTTTAGAGGCAGATCCAGGTGCTACTTCAACTTCTGATAGGCCATTCTTTAAGGTTATTTTTTGACCATCCACTATATATACACCATCATGTAAACTTGTTAGATTTTCATCTTTAACAATGTTTTTATTAGAATTTGAACTATAAACAACAAAACCAATAATTAACAAAATTATTATACTTACAAATATATTTTTTTTATTCATATATATCATTATACCATCAAATAATTATTAAGGATTTTTATTAAATAGTTATAAATTTAAGATTTTGTTAATATATAAATATGGATAAAAAAATGCTTTTAAGTGGCACAGTGCATAAGTTGCCCGAAGACCTACAAAAAGCCATTGAGGCATCTTCAAAAAGCAATCTTCTGTGGCAAGACATAACACCACTGGCGCGTAACGAATGGATCTGTTGGGTTATCTCTGGCAAAAAGGCGGAGACTAGAGATATTCGTATCTGAAAAGCTATATCAAAAATGAACACAGGTATGCGACGACCTTGTTGTTGGGCAGGGTGTGTTCATAGATAATATTATTTGTTTTCTTTCACTCTAAATTTTACTATTTTTTCAATCAGAGAGTAAGGTATAGGTTTTTCATATTTAAATCTTATACAGCCTTTTGAAGTGCTAAAAGATAAGAGATCTTTCTGAAAATTTTTTATAGCAGAAGGAGCTGGATAGAAACCTAGATGCCCCTTCATTGCTGCAAAGTGTACAAGGTTGCCATTGAGTTCAAATGTTGGCATTCCGTACTTGATAGATTCTATTGCTTTTGGGGCAGACTTACTAATAACCTCTCGAACTTTCTGTAAGATTACTTGTTTGTCTTTCGGGAAATCTTTTATGTAGGCATCTATTGTTTTATAAATCTTTTTGTTCATAAATAAATTATATCAGCTATATGACTGATTATCTTTTAAACTAAAATTTTATTAATCTTTATTTTTCTTTGTTTTCGGGCACGCTGTATAGGCTGAATAAAGGATGAGCCAGATAGAAAATATATATAACCAAAGATCTTCTTTTTCAGAACCATTTATAACCCAGACACTGACAAGTATCGCAGTTCCAACAATAGCTATGATTATAGAAGTTCCATATTTTTTAAATATTGATTTCATATTTATATTATTCCAAGAAATCTTATAAAGCGCTAGTGATTTCAAACTTTAAACGATGTTCGAATAAGTTTGACAAAGTAGGGTAGTAGAGTAAAGTAAAGAAAAAAGTTCATGAACCAAGTACGAATTACTGTATTTCAAATTAGCCCAGAGGCAAAGGCTTTAATTAATCAATATAAAAATAGACTGAAAGAAAGACTTGATAATATAAAATTCAAACCAGTTTGGAATTCAATAGAAGAGATTCTCGCAAAGAAGTATGGTATTACTAATATTGATAAAAAATATCAAGATTTATTATTAAGAGATATCAACCGTACCAGAGAAAACCGTCAGTCCATTCTTAGTTTGTTTGATGAAGATTTGCCTTAAGTGCATCAAAGCCACCCTCAAAAGGTGGCTTTTTTATAACAAATTTGACTTTTTTCCTTAAAAAGCTAATCTAAACTAGAAATACTATACATTCATATTAAAACTATAAGCCTATGTGTATGGAAGCAGAAAAATTAGCAAATACATCTGATGAAGAGTTATTAAAGTTCTACAAAAGAGGGGTTGAGCTTCAGGGGGGTAAAAGCCCTCATGATATAGATCAGCTTGAAACAGAGATTCTGAGAAGAATGAAGAAGGTGACCAGTTATCCTAAAATAGAAGTAGGGGATGAGCATGATCAGTTTTCTTAAAACAAAGTCAAGATTTTCACAAGCACCAATAGGTGCTTTTTTCTTTTGTATTACACTGCTCCCCGGGTAGGATTCGAACCTACGGTCCATCGCTTAACAGGCGATTGCTTTACCGCTAAGCTACCAGGGAATATAACGGTCATATACTTATATCACAATTTTGGGCCTTAGAAAAGGGTTTTTAGACCTTTAAAGACTGTCGAAAACACTGGCAGTTGTTCGTCCACTATCAGCTGGCTTTCTAGGGTCAAAGTTGAACCATCCATAGCCATCTGTCGCTACTTGAGGATTATAGTCATATACATCGTCACCCCACCAATCTGTAGGGTACATAGTAGGAGACACCCAAATACCCTTGGCCATTATCGGTAATGCATACCAAGCGAATACTGCTAGAAAAATTATTGCTATAATCTTACCCATAATGCTATCCTATAGTTTCATTTAATAAATCACAAGAACTTACACTTTATGCATCATTTTTCAAAAAAGACAAAGATTATCGCAACCATTGGGCCGGGGTCAGAAAATAAACAAACACTAACTACTTTGTTTTCAAAAGGCGTTGATATTTGTCGTACAAATATGAGTCATGATGATCAAGGCATTCATGAAAAAAGAATTAAACTTATCAGATCTGTTGCAAAAAAAGAGGGGAGGCCAATAGCTATATTACAAGACTTATCTGGTCCGAAAATTCGTATTGGGGATTTTGAAAGTGCACCGGTAGAACTTATTGTTGGTAAAAAATTTATTTTAAGTGGCAATAAAGATGTTGTCGGAGATGTGAATCGAGTTTATTTCAACTATCCTCATATAGAAAAAGATATTAAAAAAGGGATGATAATAATGCTCGATGATGGTAAGAAAAAACTCGTAGTAGAGAAAGTTATCGGCGTGGAAGTTCACACAAAAGTTTTAGTCGGTGGAACTACCAAGAGTCGCAGAGGAGTAAATATTCCTGGTGCGTATTTATCTATCGATGCTATGACTACAAAAGATAAGTCTGATCTGTCTTTCGGTATAAAGATGGGAGTAGACTTCGTAGCATTATCTTTCGTTCGAACTGCAAAGGATATAGAGAATTTAAGAACTTTGATAAAAAAGGCAAAAGGTACACAAGCTATCATTGCTAAAATAGAAACACAAGAAGCAGTAGACAATATAGATGAAATTATAGCTAGTTCTGATACAGTAATGGTAGCTAGAGGAGACTTGGCAGTAGAGATAGGTCCAGAAAAAGTTCCAACTGTGCAAAAGATGATTATCAGAAAATGCAACGAACTAGGTAAACCTGTAGTTGTAGCAACTCAAATGTTAGAAAGTATGATAAATGCTCCAGTACCAACTCGTGCTGAAGTTTCTGATGTTGCTAATGCTATTTTTGATGGAGCAGATGCTGTGATGCTCTCTGAAGAAACAGCTCTTGGTAAATATCCAGTTGAGGCAGTAGATATGATGAATCATGTTGCCTTACAAGTAGAAAAAGAAATAGGGACACACAGAAGACTCAAAGTTCATTCAAATGACATTGTTGACTCAGTGTCTTCTTCTGTAGTTCATAACGCCGAAGATGTTGGAGCAAAACTAATAGTAGCCTTAACTGAAACTGGTTCAACACCGAGAATGATAGCCCGCTACAAACCACAACAGCCAGTGGTAGTACTGACCCCTCATGAAAGTGTTGTTCGTCAATCACAAATAATTTTTGGTTGTTATCCTTTGCTTATGAAAAGTTTTACAGGTAGTACTCAGCTTATCAAAACCATAGGTCCAAAACTTATTGAACTAGGTTTAGTTAAAAAAGGAGATAGTGTTGTAGTTAGTGCTGGAGTACCTTTTGGAACACCTGGAACGACTAATATGCTCATGATTTTGAAGGTTTAGACTCTTGCCCAGAAATGCTATAATAAGGATATGAATATTTCAATCAAAACAACAAATATTGAATTAACACCAGCGCTTAAAGATTATACAGAAAAGCGTATCTCAGGGATAAATAAGTTTACAGGCGAAGAGGTAACAGCTGCTGTCGAAATAGGTAAGACAAGTAATCATCATAAAAATGGTGAAGATCTTTTTAGAGCAGAGGTAAATGTCACAACTTCTTTAGGTAAACAACTTCGAGCAGTATCAGAGAAATCAGATTTGTATGAAGCTATAGATGATGTGCGAGAGCAAATGGTGAGAGAACTTAAATCTGCAAAAGGTAAAGAAGATGCTCTGTGGAAAAAAGGTGCGAGAAAAATAAAATCTATGATGAGAGGTTTTCGTAGCTAACCTTCTTTCCATTTTCTGGGATAACTTCTTCTATTACAAACTGCCCTGCCTGCGCAGACAGGTCCCATTCTAGGTGGGCTTTTGTTATTTTTATTCGTCTATCGTTTTGGAAAAAATAAGTACCGATAGAGCCAAAATAAGCACGATACTTTCTATCATTTGTTGTCGCTTCCTCGTTTAGATTTATTTCGCCCTCTTCTTTGGATATTTTCTTGCAATGTGAAGCTTCTCCTGCCTGCTCTTGCGCTTTTATTGTTTCATCAAAAATACTTTTTATAACAGAAGGTAATAGTTTTATAGCAACTGAGTTTAGTTTTTCTCGAAGTGTTGGAGTTGTGTCTGTAGGGTCTATGCTAACTTCTTCTGAAACAAATATAGGACCGCTGTCGAGTTCGTAACGCATTTGTTGTATGGCTATACCTGTTTTTTTATCACCGTTTAAAATAGCACTCTCTACAGGAGTAGCTCCGCGATACTTCGGTAGTAGGGAATAGTGAACATTTATAGTCCCATATTTGGGTAAGTTGATCACTCTCTCAGGGATTATTTTGCCATAAGCAATAACGACAAATAAATCCCAAGATTCTTTTGATAATTCTTCAAAGAATTCATCATTTAGTTTCTCTGGTTGTAAAACTTTTATATCATTTTCTTGACCCCAAACTTTTGGTCCTGGGGCTTTTAGAGTCATACCGCGACCTGATGGCCTATCAGGGTTTGTGACTACTAGAGAAGGGGATAAAACATGCTCTTTAAGAGTTTCCAAGAAAGAAACAGTAAAATCCGGCGTCCCAAAAAATGCAATTTTCATAAGGCTATATTAACATAAAAGTAGATATTCGCCTGTAAGAAATATAGTTTATTCTCTGCGGATGCCTGCGCAGAGTCCTCGATTCATAAAATATATTTCTGACGGGCTCAAAGTAATTAGGCAAAATATGTTATTTTGTCGGAGCCTCCTTGTTTGGTGGTAAGTCTTCAACATCCACAGCTTTGTCGATGAAAAGTACGCCGTTTAGATGATCTGTCTCGTGTTGGAAGATTTGAGCAAGTAAGCCTTTGCCACTCATGACAAATTCATTTCCTTCCATATTTGTAGCTCGCACTGTTGCGGTGAGAGATCTTTTGACCATGCCGTACTTCCATCTAACACTTAGGCAACCTTCAGAGACCATTTCTTTTTTCTTGCCAAGTTTTGTAATAACAGGATTAATAAAAACCATATCCTCAAGAGCTTTCGGTAATGCTCTTTTTGAAACTACAAATATTCGCAGTGGTACATCTATCTGAGGAGCAGCAATAGCCACGCCGTCATCTTCACCGTGTAAAAGTTCTTTCATTTTTTCAACTACATCTTTTATTTCTTTAGATTTTATTTCAGAGGCAGAAACTTCTTTTGCAATACTTCGAAGTGTAGCGTGGGGGGATTGGATGATACCAGGCATAAAAATTATTTTAAATGTTTAATATACTGACTAAGCTCTGACTGCATAACTGTTTCTTGTTCTCTTGTTTCCATATTTCGAACTATAACACTTTGTTCAACAGCTTCTTTTTGTCCGAAGATTATCACATAGGGAGCTTCACTTTTCTCTGCCACAGCGAGTTGTGCACCGAGAGAGTCTTTTGATAGACATTGAGCTACAGGCACATGGGCTTTACGAAGTATTTCAATAACAGACAGACTTTTTAACTTCGCTTCAAAACCAACTTGTATAAAATAAATCTTTGGCTTCTTCATTATTCTTGGAGCCAAGTTTCTAAACCATGGTCGCTCTATGACGCGGTCCATACCGATAGATCCTCCCATAGCAGGAATATCCTTTTTTGATCCAAGTGCTTTAGCTAAGTAATCATAACGACCTCCGCCAGCAATAGTCATAGAAGTACCGTCTTCTAATGTTTCTATGATTTCAAAAACAGTGTGAGTGTAGTAAGAGAGTCCACGGACCAATGTCTTGTCTATTTGATAAGCGATACCCATCTCATCCAAATATTCTAAAACTTCTTTGAAATGCTTTTTGCCACTAGCTGATAGGAAACTTGTCGAATCTGGCGCTCCGGCATTTATTTCTATTGTTTTAGGATCTTTTGAATCCAAAATTCTCATAGGATTACTCTTGAGTCGCTCTTGGTCTATGGTTGGCAAATCTTTCAAGTGTTTCTTGTAATAATTTGTTAGTTCTCGTAAATAAGCAGGGCGAGAGTCTTTGTCACCGATAGAATTGATAGTTACCATCAAATCTTTTCCACCAGCTTCTTCAAGTATCGTATAAATAGTTTTGATAACGAGTGCATCAACAACACTTTTTTCACTACCTAAGGCATCAACATCAAATTGATAAAACTGTCTGTAGCGACCTTTTTGAGGTTTGTCATGACGAAATACAGGACCACTGTGATACATCATCACAGGCTGAGGCTGTGACTGCATTCCTTGTTCTATATAAGCACGCATAAGACCTGCTGTTTGTTCTGGGCGCATAGCTAGATGGTCACCACCTTTGGTTTTCAAGGTGTACATTTCTTTGTCGACAATATCAGTCCCTACACCAACAGCAGAAGTAAAAGTTTCTTCATGCTCTAGTATCGGAGTTTCAATAGGAGTAAAACCATAATAAACAGCTACCTCTTGAGCCTTCTCGAAAAAACCTTGAAATTTGTAATAGTCGGCGCCAAATATATCTCTCATGCCTTTTGGGCTACTAATACTTTGCTGCGTCTTCTTTTTTTCAGTTGGTTTTTTATTCATAGTTCACTTTTCCTGGGAGATAATCTATTTGTTTTAATGGCAACAATCGAAGTAGTGCTCGGCCTCGAAGATTTGCTTTCGGTAATGTACCCCAAGAGCGAGAGTCAAAGCTTCCTGCTCTGTTGTCTCCCATAACAAAGTATTGGTCTTCTAGTACTTTTACTACCATGTTGTCTAATGATTTATGAGTAATGAAAGATTCAGACAAAGTAAAACCTTCAGGATTTTCAGCGTTTGTAATAGTCACGATTTGTCCGTTTATAGAAACAGTGTCACCTGGAAGACCAATAATTCTTTTTATAAAATATTTATCAGGTTCTGGAGGAGCTTTGAAAACTACAACGTCCCCACGCTCTGGTTCTGAAAACTTATAAGTAACTTCATCTATCAAAAGATAGTTGCCAGTTTCAAGGGTAGGACTCATAGAGCTTCCGTTTACCACGAAAGGTCTGATGATGAATTGTTGTACAAGCATAGCCAAAGCCACTGCTGTAACTATGTATAAAACATTTTCTAGAAAAACTCTAAACTTAGACTTGCTCTGCATTGCTACTGTTGAAGTGTTTTGTTCCATAATTGTCCCTATTATAGTTTAAAAAAGGACACGCGACAAGAAAGCATTTTTGTAGTTTAATTAAGGAATATATGGCAATAATCATAGGTCTTGGAAATCCTACAAAAGAACATGCTTTAGATCGGCACAATGTCGGTTTTATGGTTTTGGATTTTTTAGCAGAAAAACATGAGTTCTCTTTTGAAGAGAAAAATACTTTTAATGCACAAGTAGCGAGTTATGATTCTTTGCTTCTAGTAAAACCACAAACATATATGAATGATTCTGGGCTCTCTGCCAAGAAACTTTTCAAACAATACAAAGAGCTCCCAATAGTCATTTATGATGATATCGATATAAATCTCGGCGAAATAAAATGTTCACTCTCTCGTGGAGCAGGCGGGCATAATGGCGTACAAAGTATTATTGATCACTTAGGCACCAAAGACTTTTTCCGTATCCGTGTAGGTGTGCGACCAGTGCACGAAGAACTCAAAGACAAGATACTTCCACCGACAGGTTTTCAAGATTTTCTTCTAACAAACTTTGCTCCGTTTGAAAAAGAACTCAAAGAGCAGGGGATAGCCAAAGCCGTTGCTATCATCGAAGCCCTAAAAACCAAAACTTTTGAAACTGTAATGAATGATTTTAATTAAAGAAAGAAATAAATATTTATCTGAAAATATAGAAAATATTACAGAAAAATTATTAAATTAAAAATCCGCTCAGATGGCGGATTTTTTGATAGGGAAAAATAGTTTTTCTCCTGTAACATGGAAGTCTTGGGTTGTGTAATAATCTTGGAAATAATGCCACGGAATAATTCCTACACCCAAGTCACTCCTTTTTTGGATCACTGATTGTTTGTTGGACTTCTCACCTACTCTGTAAGTAAAGATATTGTGACCTAGAGGAGATAGGTTCTGAGATTGGTTGGCGATTAGGTCAACCATAGCATAGACCATCAGGTGCTCGTTAATTGAATGATCGAATAGAGGGTTATGTATTAGTGTTTCTTGAGAACACAAAAAGTTTCCTATTTGTGCTGAACAGATCTGTCCTTGTATAGACAAACATCCAAGATCAAAAGGGTTTACTTTATGATTTTCAGGCTCTATTTCCATTGCTATTTCGGCACCTAGTACTAAGCCTCGAAATTCTTTTGTAAACTTAAATTTGTTTTTCCCTCGCCAATCGGTAAAGAATTCCTTTAAGTTCTCTGGTGGAGTTATCGGCACAATCTTCAAGTCTTTTAAACTTCCGTGTATTTTTCCAAGCTCAAATTTTTGTAGAACAGTCATATGTTTATTTTTCCTTATACTATAGCTTGTGGCTTCTTTGTCAAATCTAAAAATACCTCTCAAAATGAGAGGTATTTTTTATTATTAGCTAGAACAGTTCTAGCTAATCTATTTATTCAGCTTTTGTTCCTGTCTGCGCAGGTAGGTCTGTATGAGCAGATTCTGTAGGCAGGTCTTCTAGCTTTTGTTCACCGAAGACAAGTGTCATCTTTTGTTCTTTTGGTTCAAAAAGATTCACTGTGAAAGGATAGTTTTTACCGAGTTGCAATGCTTCTTTTAATTTCTCTTCTCCTCCAAATGTAGAGTTGTGCACTAGGCCCGCAACACCTTCTTGGATAGATACGAGGGCACCGTGTTTGTTGTATTTGATAACAACACCTTTAATAACATCTCCTCGCTTTAGAGTTTTTTCGAAAGCTTTCCAAGGATTGTCTTTCAGAGCTTTGATAGAAAGAGAGATTTTACCTTCTTTGATATCTATTATTTTTGCTTTAACCATATCTTTAACCTTGAACATACTTCGAGGATCTTCTACAAGTCCCCAGTCTAGTTCACTGATGTGTACCAAACCTTCAAGACCATCTTCTAGTTTCAAGAATACTCCAAAGTCAACAACGCCAGTGATCTCGCATGATAGTTCGTCACCAACAGCGTATTTACTGATAACTTCTTGTCGCTCTTCAGGATTACTTTCTTTTTCAGAGAAAATAAGTTTGCCATCTTTTGGGTTTGCAGAAATCATAGTTACTGCGATTTTTGTTCCAACAAGCTTCTTAAGTTCTTTCAAAATCTTGTCTTTGTCTGAGTCTTCTACACGAGGGTAGTGATCAGGCTTTAGTTGTGAAGCTGGTAAGAAACCAGAAACACCTTGCCAGTCAATGATAAGACCACCTTTGTTAGCATCTTTGATAGTTAAATCAAAAATAACTTTGTCTTTGATAGCTAGGTCTGCTTCACTCCATATCAAAGCTTGTTTTGCTTCTTTTAGAGAAAGTTCTATATAACCATCTTCGTTTTCAATATCAACAACTTTCGCTTTCACTCCGTCGCCAACATTCGCCTTTTTTAATAAATCACGAACAGCCATGAACTCTCGTCCATAAATAATACCTGTACCGTACGGTGTTAGGTCTATATAAACTGCTGCTTTGTCTACTGCAATAATAGGTCCTTCAACCAACTCTTCAAGAGAGGGTCGAACTTTCACTACTTCTTCTGTAGATGAATCTTCTTTAATTGTCTCTGTGTCTGTTTTCATAAAAATAAAAAATTGCCACGCAAAAGGTGGCAAGGCCACCTTTTGGAGTTCATTTTCAGCCTATAGGTCACAAAAATGAGGTTAATCCAAAAGGGTTGATTGTTAATATTTACTCGGTAAAGAGTGCCTAGATACTAGCATTTATAGCAGAAAACATCCACTTGACTTTTTACTCAAAATATGCTATTATATGGATAGTAAATAAATTATTTTAATCAATAAATTGTTCTTTTTATGGATAAGAAAAATATAAATATATCGAAAAAAATTTTTCAATTATTTTTTATTATTTTGATAATATCATTCTTGCTCCTATGTTATGTCCTGTTCGACCAACCATTTGGTAAGTTGTTTTTGGATCAAGAGTTGGGGTTTAACCAAACAGGTTTTGTTACAATTTGTTCATTTGTTATTGTTATGATAATGGCTTGTTTTACATAATTGTGATAAAAAAATAGAGGAGTAATTAGTTATATTAAAAACTTAGGAGCCCAGGCTCCTTTTTTTGTTTTTGCATTTTTGCTATGATATCCCCATGGTTATCACATATTACGGCAAACAATACTGCAAACTGACTTTAGGAGATCTGACTATCGCTATTAATCCGCCAGCAAAAACTTCAAAAGCTATGCCGAAGCCTCCACGATTTGGAGCTGACATTGTTCTTATTACAACAAATCACCCAGACTACAACGGTGTTGAAACTGTCACAATGGGGGACAAAGAACCTTTTGTTATAGATGGCCCAGGTTCTTACGAAGTTAAAGAATGTTTTATTACTGGAGCAAAGAGCACTGTTGTTTTAGAAGGCAAAGAATATATAAATACTGTTTATGGTTTTGAACTAGATGGTATAAAAGTAGTTGTTTTAGGTGCACTCTCTGATGTTGCGACTCTTTCAACAGAAGCCAAAGAGATAGCAGGAGCATCAGATTTGTTATTTATCCCTATTGATGGAGGAGATGTTTTTGATACTGTAAAAGCTTACAAAGCAGCTACATCTTTTAGTCCAAGTATTCTTATCCCTATGGCCTCTGACGAATCTCTAATAACACGACTTTTGAAAGAAGCAGGGCAGGACAAGACTGAAATGGCTGACAAAGCAACACTTAAGAGAAAAGATTTAGAAGGAAAAGAAAGTTTTATAGTAGCCTTAACACCTCAAGCATAAAATATGGTTTTAGAAGATAAGCCAATTCATGTTCGCAGAAAGATAGCTCTTAGGATTACTATTATTGTCGGAGCAATACTTTTGGCTATTTTGGCTATCATATATCTCTCAGGTTCAAATAAAGATAATATAGAAAAAGACTCAGCATTTTTGCATTTTTACGCAACAATTTTAGATAATGCGCAATCATTTTTTAGTCCAGACCGTGCTATAATAGAGAAATAATATGGCTAAAAAGTCAGAAAAAAATTCGCCTGAGAGCGAGCCAATAACTCCAATCGTTCACGACAAAATCGTGTCTGTTGATATTGTGGGTGAAATGCAACGCTCATATATAGACTACGCGATGAGTGTTATTACTGATCGAGCTCTTCCTGATGTCAGGGATGGTCTTAAGCCGGTACATCGTCGTATTTTGTATTCTATGTATGAAAACGGTGTTGTTTCAACTGCAAAATTTCGTAAAAGTGCTTATATTGTCGGAGATGTACTAGGTAAATATCACCCGCATGGAGATACTTCTGTTTATTATGCGATGGTGAACTTGGCACAAGACTTTACTACAAGGTACCAACTCATTCAAGGGCAAGGAAACTTTGGTTCTATAGATGGAGACTCTCCTGCTGCGATGCGTTATACCGAAGCTCGAATGTCAAAAATAGCTAGTGATCTTTTAAGAGATATAGAAAAAAATACAGTTGAGTTTCGCCCGAACTATGATGCTACTCGAAAAGAACCCTTAGTGTTCCCAACAGCTGTTCCAACACTTTTATTAAATGGAACTCTGGGTATTGCTGTTGGAATGGCAAGTAATATTCCGCCGCACAATTTAAATGAAATAGTAGATGCAACACTTCATCTGATAGAGCATGATGATGCAAGCAGTGATGACTTGGCAGAGATAGTAAAAGGACCTGATTTTCCAACTGGTGGATTGGCTTTTAATAAAAAAGATATTGTACACGCTTTATCTACTGGACGAGGAGGAGTTGTTTGTCGTGGTGAAGCAGAAATAGTAGAACAAAAAAATGGCTCATATCAAATAACAGTAACATCACTTCCATATCGAGTAGTAAGAAGTAACTTCGTAGAATCTATAGCAACACTGGTTCAAGAAAAAAAGCTCGATGGTATTAAAGGTCTTGAAGATCACTCAGCCAAAGATATGCGAGTTGTTATAACACTTAAAAATGGTATCAATCCACAAAAAGTTTTAAATCATCTATATAAACATACTCAACTTCAACAAACATTTCACTACAACATGGTAGCTTTGGTTGACGGAGTTCCAGAAACTCTTTCTCTAAAATCAGTATTAAATGCTTTTATTGCTCACCGAGAGGTTATTGTTCGAAGACGAACAGAGTTTGATTTACAAAAAGCAAAAGACAGAGAGCATATTTTGCTTGGTCTTAAGAAAGCACTTGATCATATAGATAAAATCATCACTCTTATCCGTGCTTCAAAGGACGCAGCTGTTGCGAAGCTAAACTTGATGAAAGAATTTAAATTCTCAGACCTTCAAGCAACTGCTATTTTGGAAATGCGTTTGCAAAAGCTCGCTGGGCTTGAGAGAAAAGCTGTAGAGCTTGAACTGAAAGAGAAACAAGAACTGATTGCAGAACTTGAAGCACTACTTAAAAGTGCAAAAAAAATATTTGCAGTTATTGCTTCTGAGCTTGCAGAATTAAAAGAAAAATATGGAGATGAAAGAAAGACAAAGATCATGAATGGTGGAACAAATATGATTTCTGATGAGGATTTAATACCTGAGAAAGAAACAGTTTTAGTATTTACTTCTGGAGGATATGTAAAACGAACAGATCCTAGTGAATACAAAATGCAGCGCCGTGGAGGAGTAGGAGTTATTGATCTTGAAACAAAAGAGGAAGATTTTGTTACCCAACTTCTAACCACAGATACTCATAGTGATTTACTTTTCTTTACCAACAAAGGTAAGGCTTATCAAATAAAGATGTATGAACTTCCAGAAGGAAAGCGGGCTACAAAAGGTAAGTCTATTATGAATTATCTGTCACTAGCAGGCGATGAAAATGTTACTTCTATACTTGCTGTTCCAAAGAAAGCAAAGTCAGAAAAAGCGTCTTTGATGTTAGTTACCAAAAAAGGAGTTGCTAAGAAAATCTCTTACGAAAGTTTCAAAGATGTTAGAAGAAGTGGAATTATTGCTATCAGGCTTGATGCCGGGGATGAGCTTGAAGCAGTACTACGAGTTCAAAAAGGACAAAGTATTATACTTGCAACATCAGAAGGTCAAAGTATTCGTTTTGATGAATCAGATGTTCGAGAAATGGGAAGAACTGCAGGTGGAGTACGAGCTATTAAGCTTAGTAAACATGACAAACTTATTTGTGCGGATGTCATAGAAAATAATCAGACTGCTGAAGATAAAACATATATGTTGATAATAGGAGAAAATGGCTTAGGAAAGAAAACTGCTATTTCAGAATATAAAGTACAAAAGCGCGGAGGGTCAGGAATAAAAACTGCCAAGATAACTGCAAAGACAGGGAAGTTGATGGTAGGGAAAATAGTAGTAGATGATATGGAGCTTGTGGCTATGAGTAAAAAAGGTCAAGTTATCAGAGTTGATCTTAATACTATCCCATCGAGCGGAAGACAAACTCAAGGTGTGACTATTATGAAACTTAAAGCAGGGGATACATTGGCTTCGGTTACGTGCCTTTAATCGCTCGGGAGCAATATATTATTTGCGAATCGAGGACTCTGCGTAGGCATCCGCAGAAAGCAAATAATATATTGCTCCCTCGCTTAGGAAAAAATTTGTAATATATTTTTATTTTTAAATACCCTTTCAACTTCACTATCTTACCGGTATAATATAAACATGTTCATGGACCCGGTCCTGTTGTTGCAATCATGTCATTTGAAACCTACTGATTCAGTAGCAGACTTTGGTGCCGGCTCTGGTTTTATGGCCAAGACTATTGCAAACATTGTAACTTCAGGCAATGTTTTTGCTGTTGAAATAAATAGAGATCTAGTAGCTCGTATTATTCATGAAGTAGAGGATAACCATATAAAAAACATTCATCCACTTTGGGGTGATGTTGAAATAATAGGTGGATCAAAGCTAGGAGAGAAAAGTGTTGATGTAGCAGTATTTTCTAATATTTTATTTCAGCTTGATGATAAAAAAAATGCCCTAAAAGAAGCATTTCGTATTTTGAAAGATGGAGGACATTTGATAGTTGTTGATTGGCAGGAGTCATTTGGTGGACTTGGTCCAAAACCAGAGAGAGTTTTGACAAAAGAAATGGCAGAAGAACTTATTTCTTCTGTTGGTTTTACAAAACTCTCCGATATTTCTCCAGCTGGAGAGCATCATTATGCTATACTTTTTAAGAAATAAAATATGAAATCTACATTTCAAACTATTTTAATAGCCGTATTTATCGCAGCTTTCATTGGGGCTATTCTTATTTTTGCTGGAGTTATAAATATTGGCAAATCTTCTTCTAATAATACAGTTACAGGTTCTGTAGTTGTTTGGGGTATTTATCCTTCAGAGGTAATGCAGCCATTTATAGAGAAAATAAATACAAAAAATAAAACTATCAACACTTCTTATTTACAGGTAACTCCCGAAAATTTTAGAAATAATTTAATAGAAGCTTTAGCTAGTGGAACTGCACCAGATATAGTGATAGCAGATTCTGGTCAAATTTTCTCTTTCAGAGACAAGCTCTACACCATACCTTTTGCTACCTATAACGAAAGGCTTTACCGAGATACTTTTATAGACGGAGCTTCAATATTTTTAAATAAAGAAGGAGTACTCGCTGTACCTCTTTTGGTTGACCCGCTTGTTACTTATTACAACAAAGATCTTTTGGCAGGGCAGAGATTTGTAGTTCCTCCAACATCTTGGTCTTCCTTAGTGCAGTCATTGCCTTTATTTGTTAAAAAAGATGCAAAAGGAGTTATAACTCAAACAGCTATAGGTCTTGGAGAATGGTCAAATGTAAATCATTTCAAAGACATTCTCTCAGCTCTTTTCTTGCAAACAGGTAATCCTATAGTTTCTCTAGACTCTTATACAGGTCTTTATGTACAGAGATTGAATACTTCTACTGTTCAAAATAATGACACAGAGCTTCCTACAGTTTCAGCATTAAATTTCTTTACTAGTTTTGCAAATCAGGCGAGCTCAATGTTCTCTTGGTCCAGAAATCTTCCAAGTACTTTAGATATGTTTCTCTCTGGTAAAAGTGCATTTTACATAGGAAGGGCTAGCGAGCTCTTTACTATTCAAGCGCGTAATCCAAACTTGAACTTTGATGTTTCTACACTATTTCAAGCTGATGGAGCTATTAGACCTGTGACACACGGACTTTTTAGTGGCCTTGCTATGATCAAATCAAGTCCAAATTTCTCGGCTGCTTATATTGTTGCAGGGGATTTAACAAGTGCGGAGTTTACAGAATACCTCTCAGGTGCGACTTCACTTCCTTCTGTAAGACGAGATTTATTACTTACTCAGCAAACAAATCCTTATGTGCAAGTTTATTTCCAAGCCGCTCTTTCTGCATTTGGTTGGCCGGATGTAGATAACATAGCTACTGAAAATGTTTTCCGTGATATGATAAGAAATATTAATAGTGGTGCAACTAATCCAAATCAAGCAATATATGAAGCGTCTCGCGATTTACAGTCTATTGTTCGTTAGTCTTTGCTTCTTATCGCAAAGTATAATTTTGTCGCCCACTTATTTTATTCATGCTCAAGAAGAAAAATCAAAAGGCGATGGCACTTGCAATGATGGGGTTGATAACAGTGATCCGGCAGATGGAAAGGCTGACTACTATGGTGTAGATACAAATGGTGATGGAAAGTTAGACTTGGAGCCAGACCCATCATGTATTGCACCAGAAGGGACAGAAGGTTCTGATATTTCAAACAGCAATCTTATATCTTGCTATAACTACTGTACATTCTCTGATGTACTGCGGACTATCAACAATTTCATAACTTTTCTCATCACAACTTTATTTATACCTACATTAGTCCTACTGTTTATGTATGCTGGCTTTAAATACATCACAGCCCAAGGCAATCCTTCAAAGGTTGCCAATCTCAAGAAGATGCTTATGAATATAGTCATTGGTATGCTTTTGATTTTGTGTGCTTGGTTGATAGTTAAAGTAATACTTACCACTTTGGTTAAAAATGAAGATAGTGCTCTGCAATTTTTAGAATAGTGATATAATAATATTATGAAAATCCGCCACCTTCTTTTAGTCTTACTCCTTGTTCTTGGGATTTTTAGTACTACTTTTGCTCAAGCACCAGTTAGATCTCCACAAAATCCTCCTGTACAGTCTCCAAATCAATGTAATGATGGGAAAGATAATGGTGATGGCGACAATCTGGCTGATGACAAAGATCCAGATTGTAAAACTGGAGTAAAATGTGAAGATGGTACAACAAAATGTATAACTCAAGCAGGTACAGGAACTAGTGGCACAACTTCAGGCTCTGATGCCACTGATTTTGACCTAAAGGTTCGCATAAATAATCCTTTGAAAGTTGGAACTATATCTGAAGCTATAAGTTTGTTCATGAACGCCGTGCTTCGTATTGCTATACCATTTATCATCATCTTCTTTATTTGGAGTGGTTTAAGCTTTATATTGGCTCGGGGTAACCCTGAAAAAATAAAAACTGCCAAAAATATGTTTTGGTATACTGTTATCGGTACACTTCTGATACTTGGAGCTTGGACTATTACAAACGCTATTATTGGTACAGTTAATTCGATAACAGGATAATTATGTTTAAAAAACTCATCACAATTTCTACTTTAGTTTTATCTCTATCTTTTCTATTTAGTTTAAATGTAAATGCACAACAAATACCAACTTGTGACTTAAATACTCCTGTCACAAGCCAAAACTTCCCACTATGTTGTCCGTCACAGATTCCAGGGCAAATACAAAAATGTGCACTTTTTTGTATTAATAACCCAACAGAGATAGCTTGTAACCCAAACATTCGAGGGGGTGGACCGACAACACCTGGGACTAATCCTACAAATACAGGCACAACACCAGGAACTATAGCAAATACTCCACAACCCAAGTCTTCAGAATTATCTTCTTGCAATGTTATCGCTTTTGATTCTCTTTTAGATATTTTGATCTGGCTTAAATGTATTATAGGAAGTGCTATTATTCCTCTTATATTCACCTTAGCTTTCTTGTACTTCCTTTGGGGGATGGTTCAATACATCCGTAATGCCAATAACGAGAAGAAGAGGGAAGAGAGTAAAAAATTTATTTATGTAGGTATTATTGCTCTGACTGTTATGGTCTCTGTTTGGGGGATTGTTAGGATAGTTACTAGTACATTTGGTTTAGGTAATACTGTTCCGCAGCTTCAAACAGATTGTTTGACCAATACCAAGGAAAACCCTTGTAAAAAATAGGGTTGTGGTATACTTATAGGGTATCGTATTTATAAAATATTAATATTAAAAACCGTAAATTTATATGAAAAAAATAGTTGTTTCGTTATTTGTCCTTGCTCTTCTTGTTTTACCAGCCGCAGTGTCTGCTCAGTTAGGTGGCCCTCGACCAAACTTTACCTACGCTAACACTGCAGTTGAACAGATTATAAGATGGTCACAAATGGCAGTTACATTTTTGATGATTATTGCTACTTTGTGGTTTATCTGGACTGTTATTGGTTATATCCGAGTCAAGGATGCTACTAAAGCAGAAGATGCTAAAAAGGCGATGATCAGAGGTATTATAGGACTTTTTGTTATCGTAACTATCTGGGGTATAGTTCGTATTTTAGCAAGTACACTAGGAGTAACAGGTGGATCATTAAATACTGAAGATACTCCTTGTCCTCCAGGTATGACATATAGTACTCTTGATAGAGTTTGTCGATAATCTAAACTATGTTCGAGTACATCGCCTATGCCAAAAGCTTTGACGCTATTGTCTTTGATATAAACAGGACGATATTAAACCCACTTATCCAGTTTGCTTTCATTGTCGCTTTCGTTATCTTTATTTGGGGTGTAGCAGAATACATACGAAATGCTAACAATCCAGAAGCTCGCAAAAAAGGACAAGACCATATGCTTTGGGGTATTATCGGACTAGTTATCATGGTAGGCGTGTATGGAATTATTAATATATTAGTAAATACTTTCGGACTAGGAACTCCTCGCATAAATAATGAAGAACAAATATTTACTCCTCCTAAGATAAAAGAAGTAAATATACCGAAATAAAAAAATCCCCGCGCCTTGCGGGGATTTTGCTTTGTACGAAGAACTATTTCTTTAAAACTATAACAATAGTGGAACTTTACTAGTCCAAAGAATCTTGCAAGGCTTATCTACTGTTAGGGTATGAGAACCTGCAACGGGTCTACTTTGACCAATTATTTCTTCATAACCAACCCTTCCATTATGAAGCCATATTTTATAGCTCCACTTACCACTCGGACCATCAAAGTTTAGTGTGATGGTGTCCTTTGTGGATATAGGGACGGGGTAGTAGTCATCACCAAAGTTTTTAAGTTGGAAGCTCTTAGTTTCGTTTTTTGAAAAAGAATTTTCTTTTTCAGGGATGATTGGGTTGGTTGTCACAGCAGGAGAAACATTCTCTGTTGAGATAACAACCTCTTTTTCTGAAGACTTCTTTTTCTTAAAATCAATTTGAGTAATTGATACTAAGATTAAAATTATGACTGTTGGTATTATAAAATTCCAAGCCCAACCATAATAATCTTTGTATTTTTTAACCTTTACAACTTTTTTGTTTTTTGATTTAACTTTATTTTTTTTAAACATTACCACCTCCTTGATTTGGGTTTAATAGTAGGCTTGTTTTGGTGTCTCCAAGTACTAAGGTTTTTGCCTTAAAACCTTTGTTTATTTTTTTGTGAGCATCAGCTTGTGCTTGTAGTAATGGGACGGTTACATCTTCAAGTTTCTTTTTCCCAAGTTCTATAATTTGTAACTCGTCAGCTTTTTCTTTTTCCCTTTCTTTGTCCCTGGTTTTATTTTTCTTCTCTTGTAATCCTACTTTTTCTGTTTCTACTGTTTTTTCATTTCTAATTTTAAGGATACTTTCTATTTTGTCGTCATATCCTACATCTAAAGAAAAGTCAGGGATGTAGCCTCCATATTGTTGAATAACTTTATTCATGTATTTCCGAAGATTGATTTCTCCTTTCCCGAAATTAAGCATGATTGAATTGTCATCATCAATATTAAGACCTATCATTTCATCAATTATCAAGTTCTGTAGTTCTTCCTTGGTTATAGAAGGATTAGTAGCTATATTTATAGATGCTAATGTTTTCTCCCACTTAACAGCCCAAGGGTATATGGCATCATTTAATTGATTACCAACAAAAATTAAAAAGTCATCCATATCATTTGTTTTCATAGGATTTAGTATCTCTACTTTTACAGTAAATACTAAATAAAATGTACCACCTGCTTTTGGAAGTATTACTTCTATTGCATAAGGATGTGTTTCAGTTTTACGAAGCCTAGTAACTTCCTCTGTTATGGTTATTATAGGTTTTTTAGTACCTAGAATTTGTTGAACAGTACCATAACGTATGGTTTTCCCGTCTTTACTCTTTTTTGGGAGATCTTCAATCTTTAAATTTTCAACAAATTTATTGTAAGTTAGTGATTTAAAGACCTTATTAAAAGGCCAAGGCATTGATTTTGTTAAGAAACTTTTCTTATCTCCATCAATATATCCCCAAATTTGGTCAAACGGACCCCATGCATGCCAGCGGTTATTTTTAGGCTTTATGGCTCGCCCTGGTAAAAAACCAGATAGCCAATACAAAATTATGGCTGCTGAAATGATTAGTGTAGTTATCATTGTTATATGTTTTTATGTTAAAGAAATTGTTTATTTATTTTAATATATTATACATAAAAGTAAGATTTTGTCAATATAAATACAAATAAAAAATCCCCGGCGAAAGCAGGGGATTTGAATGTTTTTTTGACGAATTAAAGACCTATGAAGGTTACTCTTTGTTGAGTTCCTCCTTCAGTAAAATCTATTCTGAATTTCACTGGTTTTGGAGCATTGTACATAAGAGTTTTTTCATTATAATTCCTGAAAAATGTATCTGGCCAATGACTTGGCAAGGGGTACATTTCTCCAGCAATGGTTAGCTTCAGTAAGCTTTTACCATCTGCTGATGGCATATAATAATACGCCGTCAGCATTTTTGAGAAACCTACTGGAACTTCTTCCAGATAAGCAGTTCCGTAGGCTGTTGCCTCACCTTGCTGGTTCAATGCAACAGGACTAAATACTTCAGGAACAAAAGTAATTTTATGCTCCTGAGCTTTTACTGATGTGAAAGTTCCTAAGACTATTACAAAAATCAAAAATATCTTTTTCATTTTTTATATATTAAAGGTTAAACAACAATTTATTTCTAGTATATTATAGCAGATTTGGAGCTATTTGTCAATAAGCAATAAGGAGCTTTAATTTTAGGGTTGAAAATAGGGAATTAGTATTGTAGAATAAGGGGCATTCTACATAGCGTGCCCGGGTGGCGAAATTGGTAGACGCGTCAGTCTTAGGAACTGATATCGCAAGATGTGAAGGTTCAAGTCCTTTCCCGGGCACACTGTGTGGAATCCAGGCGCTTATAGCTCAGCTGGTAGAGCAGCTCCCTCTTAAGGAGACGGTCGCAGGTTCAAATCCTGCTAAGCGCACAACACAAAGTGTTGTCGCGCTTAGAGCAAGACAACTGCTTGTCTTGCGTCAGGATTTGAAAGGCACAGCCATGTCGCTTGCGACAGGCGAGCCGGGGTCGCGAGTACTTATGAATGAAATGAATTAGTAACTCGTGACCGAATCCTGATTTTTTTGACTGAAAAAGTTTTAGGTGAAGGAAAATCCTGATATTCATGCGGTCACAAATCACTAAGTATTTTATTTCGTAAAACTCATAAAATACAAAGTGTTCGCGACCCCGTCTCGTCTGTTTCGCTTCGCTCAACATGACTGTGACTGGCACCACACATAAAAAACCAGGAGCAGTCCTGGTTTTTTATGTGTGGTGCCCGGAGCGAGACTCGAACTCGCACGCCTATAACGGCTGAGGATTTTAAGTCCTCTATGTCTACCATTCCATCATCCGGGCATATTTATTTTTCAACTTACCTAGAGACCTGGGCGAGAATCGAACTCGCGTATAGTTCTTTTGCAGAGAACCGCCTTACCACTTGGCCACCAGGTCTTTTATTTTTCTCCTTCGTAAAGGAGTGCGTCTATATTTTGACGGGCTTTCTCTCCTTTGTCAATTTGAACATCAACAAAAGGGATATTTATCATATTTACACCTTTTTTGATAACAGTTCGCAAATCATTTCTTTTTCTTTTCAAAAAGTTTATAGCTGAGTCTTCACCGCTTTCAGGGAGAACAGATATAAAGATAGTAGCATTGCGGCCTCTTTCTGTAACCTCAACTCTAGTAACAGAAATAAGAGCAGTTTTATTGCTTTCTCTTTCTATAAATTGCGCTGCGATTTGTGCAATCTGTACTTCTATTTTTTCTTGTTTTCCTTTATCCATATTATTTTGTGACCATTATAAATGCTTCCAAAATATCTCCAACTGCGATCTCTTTTTTACATTCGATCATCAGTCCACATTCTCCCTCAGAAACTTCTTTTTGTTTTTGTCTAGCCTGTTGAAGTTCTACAACCTTTCCTTCAGCTAATGGAAATTCTCGTCTTATAACAGAAACTTTTGCTCCATGGGTAATTGTGCCACTTTCAACTCTAGCTCCCAATACTTGGCGCTCTCTGGTATGAGAGAAAGTTTTTAATACCTTGGCAGTACCTATAACCTCACGAGTCTCTATGCGGGGTCGTCTCTTCTCTAGTTCTTCTTCTAAATATTCTGTCAGTTTGTAGATAATATCGAAGCTTTGGATATTTGCTTCTACTTTTTCATTTATGTCTTTTGCTGATTTATCTAAAACAGAGTTAAATCCAAGTATGATTGTATTTTTATCAGATTGAGCAAGTTTGATATCTGCTTCTCCAATAGAACCAATACCGCGACCAATGATTTTAATATGAAGACCTTCTATAGAAATCTTATTTATCTCTTTTTCTATAGCCTCAAGCGTTCCCTGAACATCAGTTTTAATAATAAGAGGTACGACTCTACATCCATCAGCAACTGCAACTGCGTCTTTGCCACCATTTTTCTTTGTAGAAAATTCTGCTATATGTTTTTCAGCATCTTTCTTTTTATCAAAGACCACTATTTCAGCACCTACTTCAGGGAGTTTATCAAAACCGATAAGGTGAACTGATGTCCCAGCCGGCACACTTTCTATAGTTTTACCTAAGAAGTTCTCCATGATTCTTGTAGTGGTAAAAGAGTCTCCGGCAACTACAAATTGACTTCTCTTTAGTGTTCCATTTTTTATTATCAAAGTTGCAGCAATACCTCTTTTTGGTTCTAAATGGCTTTCGATAACAACACCTTCAGCCATAGCACCAGCATCAGAAGAGAGTTCAGCAAGATCAGCGACAAGTATAATAGTTTCGAGTAAGTCCGGGATACCAGTACCTTTTGTAGCTGAAATAGGAACCCAAGGAATATCGCCACCAAAACCTTCAACAAGTATCTCGCTCTCTGCAAGAGAAAGTTTCGTTTTTTCAATATTGGATTCTGGTAGATCAATTTTATTTATAGCAACTATAAAAGGTATTTTAGCTTCTCGGATAGTTTTCAAGGCTTCTATTGTTTGAGCTTTCACACCATCTTCTGCAGAAACAACTAAAATAGCAATATCGGCAGCGCTGGCACCTCGTTCTCTCATACCAGTAAATGCAGCGTGACCTGGAGTATCCAAAAAAGTAATAACACGAGTTTCCTTTTGGTAGGGAACAGAAATTTCATAAGCACTTAAGTGTTGAGTGATACCACCTGCTTCTCCTCCTACTACATTTGTTTTACGAATGTAGTCTAGTAGTGTACTTTTACCATGGTCTATATGTCCCATGATAGCTACTACTGGTGGTCTTTGTGTTGAAGGTGTTTTCATATTTATAAACTCTTTTTTGATGTTTCTAATGCGAGAGATTCTTCTGGAGTGAGTGTTGGTAGAGGAGTGCCTCGACTAACTGGTTTGGCATAAACCCCAACATGATTGCGGTTTGTGATAACAGATAAAATAAATCCGTCACCTGATTCGTCTATTAAGGCAGAAGCGAAGCTTTGGTTACCGCCGTTGTCTTCATAAGCATCGTAACGAACAAGAGAATAACCCCTAATACTTTTTTTGATACGACTGTCTATGATTTCGAGAGCTTCTTTGTGAGCATTTAAAGTTTGGTCTACTTCAAAATTTTTCTTTGTGAGCCACTCAATATGTGCTTCTAGGGAAGCGCCATCTTTGCCGGCAGTAAACGAACGAAGCTTTTTATGGAGTATTACAAGTGCGACTGTTAGTATAATAATAAAGAGCGACATAGTCGCTAAAGTAATTAGAAGCCACAGTGGTATACTTTGTACCATAGTAGCGTATTATACTGATTTTATCATGTTTTTCAAGCCTTTTAAGAATCTATACAGAAATAACAGAATATATCTTGACTATGCTTCAAGTACTCCAGAAGACGCTAAAATGCTCGCTTCTTTTTCGCGTCTCGATAAAAGAGTGTTGAAAGCTAATCCTAGTGCCTTACACAAAGAAGGTGTAGCTTTAAAAAAGATTCTTTCAGACACAAGATCACTTGTCGCCAAAACTTTGACAGTCCAAAATAATGAAATAATTTTTACTAGCAATGCGACAGAAAGTGATAACTTGGCAATATTAGGATTTATCAGAAATAAAATAGATGTTGGTATAAATCCAAAAGAAATAGCTCTTTATATTAGTCCTTTTGAACATTCAGCAATTGAGTCTTTGATAAATAATATTGATAAAGGTATAAGAGTTTGCAAACTGGTTCAAGAAGATGGATATGTTTTGCCAAATAGTATAAATATCCCCGAAGAAACAAAAGTGGTTTTGATATCTGTTATGTTTGTTCAAAATGAAATAGGAACAACTCAAAATATAAAAGAAATATCCAAGAGAATCAGAAAGCTTCGCAAGGAATATCCAGAAAAAACTATAGTCTTTCATACCGATGCAACCCAAGCGCCACTTTATTATGATTTAAATGTTGCTAGACTCGGAGTAGATATGATGACCCTCGGTGCTACAAAACTCTATACACCAAAAGGTGTAGGAATGCTTTATAAAAAAAGATCTATAAATCTCTCTCCAATATTTTATGGTGGAGGACAAGAAGGAGGACTACGACCAGGGACTGAGCCAGTAGAACTTATTCATAAATTTGCCAACGCACTTTCATATGCTCAATATAGGTATGAAGATGCTTATAATAAGACCAAGGTTTTACAAAATTATTTTGAAAATAAAATCAAAAAAGAACTTCCCCAAATCACTATCACAGGAGGTGGTGATAGATCTCCACATATAACACACTTAACAATACCTGATATAGACAGTGAACTTTTAGTGATAGAGCTCGATGCGCGAGGTATAGCCGTGTCCTCCAAGAGTGCTTGTAAGAACGAAGATACTGATGAATCTGGAATTATGGAACTTTTATATCCAAATCAAAATCTAGGAGCTATTCGTATTTCTTATGGAAGGAAGACTACCAAGAGGGAATTAATCAAGACAATAAAAGCTATAAAAAATGTTTTAGAAAAATACAAAAATATTTAATTTTAAAAACTAGAAAAAAAGGTGGTTTTATTGTATAGTAGCTCTATACCGAGAGACTTTTGACTGTTTTTGCCGCACTTCTGAAATCCTTTTAATTTACGAGCTTTTTAATATATTACTCACTATGAATCCTCCACTAAACCAATTCACAACCAAAGCCAAAGAGGTTATCAAGCGAGCACATGAACTAGCTATAGAGCGAGGTCAAAACAATGTAAGCACAATACATCTTTTGGCGGCTTTGTTAGTTCAAGAAGAATCAAATGTTATAACACTCTTAGATAGAATGGATATCGATAGTATTCATTTGACTGATTCTGTGCTCGAAGCGATAGAAGGTGTCGAAAATCAAAGTACTGTTGCTCCGTCATATCAAATGTTTTTAACTGCTGATTTGGCTCAGACTATAGAACAGTCTTTGAAAGTAGCAACAGAAATAAAAGATACATTTGTTTCAACAGAACATCTTTTTGTGGCGCTTTTAGATACTAGTAACGACACTTCAGAAATTTTAGCAAAATTTAAAATAAATAGAGCTTCATTACTTGAGGCTATTTCAGAATTTCGAAATAATAAAAATCCTGACACATCTAATAGTAAAAAGTTTCGTTTAATTACAAAATTTACTCGCAATCTAACAAAGCTTGCTCGTGAAGATAAACTTGACCCAGTAATAGGTAGAGATGTTGAGATTATGCGTATCATGCAGATACTTTCTCGTCGAACAAAAAATAATCCAGTACTTCTCGGCGAACCAGGAACAGGCAAAACTGCTGTCGTTGAAGGCTTGGCTATACGCATAGTAAAAGGTGATGTTTCTGAAAGTTTGAAAGATAAGGAATTGGTTTCGCTTGATATTGGGAGCTTGTTAGCTGGTACAAAATATAGAGGAGAATTTGAGGAGAGATTAAAAGGGATACTTAAAGAGGTAGAAAAAGCAGAAGGTAAAATAATTCTTTTTATAGATGAGATACACACTATAGTAGGAGCTGGAAGTGCAGAAGGTTCTATGGATATGTCCAATATGCTAAAACCTGCTCTTTCAAGAGGAGAAATAAAGGCTATTGGTGCGACAACGCTGAAAGAATATCAAAAGTATATAGAAAAAGATCCAGCTTTAGCTCGAAGATTTCAACCTGTTTCTATTGATGAACCTTCTGTACAAGATACAGTTGCGATACTTCGAGGGTTGAAAGAAAAATATGAAATCTATCACAGTGTACATATTACAGATGACGCTATACTTGCAGCTGTAGAACTTTCTGCGCGTTATATTACAAACAGACAACTTCCTGATAAAGCAGTAGATCTTCTTGATGAAGCTTGTTCAGCACTTCGTATGGAACTTGAAAATAAGCCTGCCACTTTAGATGAAGCACATCGCAAAATAATGCGACTTGAAATAGAACTTGAAGCTATCAAGAAAGACATTGATAAAGACTTTGAAAAAAAGCATGGCCTTAAAACTGCTAAAACTAGAATAAAAGATATTGAAGAAGAAATAGCGAATATTCAAGAGAAGACTAAGGAACTTGAAATGAAATGGAAAAATGAAAAAGAACTTCTTCAAGAGATTGCAAAAATTCGTAAAGATCAAGAAACACTTCGTCTTGAAGCCGAAGGTGCAGAGCAAAGAGCGGACCTCGGTAGGGCGGCAGAAATTCGTTATGGCCATTTACCATTACTCCAAAAAGATTTGACTAGTAAAATGCTTAAACTTAAAAAACTTCAAAAAACTCGTCGGGTTTTGAAAGAAGAAATTACTGAAGAAGATATTGCCTCAGTGGTTGCTCGTTGGACAGGAGTACCAGTAAATAAAATGCTTGAAGAGGAGAGAGAGAAGCTTTCAAATATGGAGGCAGAACTCAACAAGAGAGTAGTAGGACAAGATTCAGCCATAGAGAGAGTGGCACATGTTTTGCGTCGAGCTCGTGCAGGTATTAGTGATCCAAATCGTCCAATAGGTTCATTTATTTTCTTAGGTCCTACAGGTGTGGGTAAAACAGAGCTAACAAAAACTTTAGCGAAATTTATGTTCAATGATGATAAAGCTCTTATTCGTGTGGATATGAGTGAATATATGGAGAGACATGCAACTTCTAAACTTATAGGTTCACCACCAGGATATGTTGGGCATGATGAAGCAGGACAATTGACTGAAGCAGTGAGACACCGTCCATACAGTGTTGTACTTTTTGATGAAATAGAAAAAGCTCATCCAGAAGTATTTAATATACTCCTCCAAGTTTTAGATGACGGTGTTTTGACAGATGGAAAGGGTAGAAAGGTTAACTTCAAAAATACTATTATCATCATGACAAGTAATATTGGAAGTCAGTTTATCCAAAAAATGGAATCAATAGGTTTTCACAACAATACAGAAACAGTTCAATATTCTCAAATGAAAGAAAAAGTAGAAGGAGCACTAAAAGACCATTTTAAACCAGAATTTCTCAACCGTATTGACGAAGTCGTAGTATTTGATATTCTGTCTGAGCCTTCTATAGCCGAGATAGTAAATATTAGAACAAAAAATATTTTGGCTAGACTACAAGAAAAAGGAATAACTGTTGCTTTAGAAGAGTCAGTGCTTTCATATCTTGCGAAGGTCGGCTATAATCCTCAGTATGGGGCTCGACCCCTAAATCGTTTGATTCAAACAAAAGTTTTGAATCCGATTGCTGAGAGGATCATCAGTCAGAAAATTACTACTGGTGACTTTGTTACTGTTTCTCTTATTAATGATGAAATTGTCATTAATTTAAAAAATAAAAATAAGAAACAGATTAGTTCTTTAAAGGGCCGAGCGACTCGCGGAGTAAAATCTTCGCAGTAATAGGCCAAAAAAATGCAGCGCTGCGTTTGCAGCGGCAAGCGTCGGTGGTAGAGTGGTCAATTACATCAGACTGTAAATCTGACGCCTTCGGGCTACGCAGGTTCAAATCCTGCCCGGCGCACAAAAACAAAAACACTTCACTTCATTGTGAGGTGTTTTTGTTTTATGTCTCGCCGAGGAGCAAACCAACTGCTTGGTTTGCGTCAGGATTTGAACGACGGAGCTATGTTTCTTTATCAAAAGAAACAAGCGAGTCGGTGCCCAGACAAAACTGTTGCAACAGTTTTAGTCGAGGGAAAATCCTGCCAAATAAAATACTTAGTAATTCGTGACCAAATCCTGCATGTGAGCAACTGATAACCTTTTGGTTGAAGTAAAATCCTTCTTATAAAAAATCTAAATGCTATACTTACTACAATGAAACGCGTTGGTATTCTCCGAGGAGGTATTAGTCCACAATATGATATTTCACTTAAGACAGGTGGAAATGTGCAAAAGGCTTTGGCTGATGCAGGTTTTGAAGCTATTGATATGCTTTTAGATAAAGAAGGTGTATTACATATCAAAGGCGTGCCTGCTGACATGGAAAAGGCTCAATCCTCAGTAGACTATATCTGGAACGCCCTACACGGAGAGTTTGGAGAGGATGGTAAGGTTCAAGGATTGCTAGATCAATACGGTATAGATTATAGTGGTTCAGGTGTTTTGGCTTCAGCTCAAGCATTTAATAAAAAAATTACTAAAGAACATGCAACTAATCTAGGGATCAAAACACCAACTTCAATGTTGATAATGCCAGAGGAAGAACAATCAGTCTCAGAGACTGCAGCTCGTATTTATAGAACTATGGCGCCTCCCTGGGTGATAAAACCTTTAACAGGCGGATCTTCAGTGAATACTTTTTTTGCTTTTACTCCACTTGAGCTTGCAAATATTATTGAAGAGATAATATTCCAGAACCAGTCATTTTTAGTAGAACAGTATATAGAAGGTACTGAGGTTGCAGTTGGTGTTATAGATAACTTTAGGAATAAAGAAGATTATATTTTACCAGTTGTAGATATTAAATCTCCAACTAGAGGAATATTGAGTTTTAGTGATAGGCAAGGAGAGCATACTAACGATAAAACAAAACTTAGACCAGACGAGAGAGAGCAATTAGGGCAGTTGGCTTTAAAGCTCCATAAAAGCCTCGGAGCAAAAGATTATTCTCAAAGTGAATTTGTGGTAGATAGATTTGGAAAAATTTGGTTTTTAGAAACTGATACACATCCAGCTCTTCATGAGCATGCACCTTTTTATAAAGCCCTTGAAGCAGTAGGAGCGACACTGACAGAATTTGTGAAAAGCGTATTAAATAAATAAATGTTATAATAAAAATCTTATGAATCACTTTGGTGAACATGTTACACTTGATGGATACAATGGGGAATTTGAGCTTTTGAACGATAAAGATGTCGTACAAAATGCGTTGCAGGATTTACCAGAATATTTAGGTATGACTATATTAGGAGGTCCTGTAGTTTATTTTGCAGAGGGTAATGATATTAAAGACCCTGGTGGATGGAGCGGGTTTGTTGTTATTGAAGAAAGTCATATAAGTATACATACTTTTCCTGCCAGAGGTTTTGTATCGGCAGATGTTTATACTTGTCAAAATGGATTAGACCAAGAAAAGATAATAGGCTTCTTCCGTGATAAGTTTAAGATTAAAAGCGAAGAAGTAAACTTTATAAAAAGAGGGACTCGTTATCCTTCTGAAAACTTACAATAAACATATGAGCAATAAAGTTAAAAATAATAAATATTTTTTTGCAATATTGGTTATAGTAGTACTTTTTTCAGTTTATCTTTTTTATGAAAGAGTTTTTATAAGAGAAGATTTTATAATTCAAGAAGAGTAAAAATATGAAACAAGATCAAATGCCATTATTAAATTTTATAATCAAAAGTTACCACCACTTTAATGCTTCTGCTACAAAGCAAGCAACGATAGATTATTTTAATCACATAGACAAAGGAGGAAAGATGTATTGGGCTGTTGCGGGGGCTATGTCTAGTGCAAGACTCGGTATCTATATGGCTCCAGCTATTAGAGCAGGTTTGATACATGGACTTTCTGTTACTGGTGCAAACTTAGAAGAATCACTTTTTAGACTTATTGCCCATACTCATTATCAAAATTTTCCAGACTATCGGTATTTTAGAAAGGAAGACGATGAAAAGATACTAAACGACAGAATGCGTAGAGTTACTGACACTACTATTCCTGAAGATGAAGCTTTCAGAAAGGTTGAAAAAATTATTATACCTATCTGGAAGAAAGCTCAGGAAAATGGAGAGAGAAAGTTTTGGCATGAATACTTTTATGAATTAATCTTGTCGCCAGAATTAAAACAATACTTTGATGGTAATCCAGATGAGTGTTGGCTTTTAGCTGCAGCAGAGAAAAATTTGCCGATAATGGTGGGAGGACATGCTGATTCAACTTTTGGAAATATCTTTACAGGTTATTGTTACCAAGGTGACTTTGATCCTCGTATTGTTAAGTCAGATATAGAATATATGGCTGATTTTTATGATGTGTATCAAAACAATCTCTCTGTTGGCGAAGGGGTTGGATTTTTCCAAATAGGAGGAGGGATATCAGGAGATTTTCCAATATGCGTTGTTCCAAGTATTAAGTATGACCTCGAACAAGAAGTAAAACCTTGGGCTTATTTCTGTCAGATTAGTGACTCTACTACTTCTTACGGTTCATATTCAGGCGCCACTCCAAATGAAAAAATAACATGGGATAAATTAACAAAGCATACACCTATGCATGTTATAGAGAGTGATGCGACTATCGTTGCTCCTTTAATGCTTGGAGCATTACTTGAGGCCGTAAAAAATCCACAAGAAACTAAAGAATTAATTTCACAAAGTAAATAAATATAAATACTTATGCACTGGTTTGCTCTAGCTTTAATATCGCCTTTATTATGGGGAATAGTTTCTCATATTGATAAATTTGTTATTTCTAAATATTTAGAAGAAAGAGGAATCGGAGCATTGCTGATTTTTTCTTCTTTATTTTCTATAGTTGTTCTACCTTTTCTTTTCCTGATAAGTAAAGATATTTTTTCTATACCTTTTGGTCATATTTTAGGATTGATGTTAATAGGTGCTGTTAGTATTGTTGCTGTTGGTCTTAGTTTATATGCGTTGGAAGATAACGAAGCTTCTGTAGTGGCACCATTTACTCAGCTTGTACCAATTTTTGGCTACCTTTTTGGTTTTTTGATTTTAGGAGAAACTTTACCGCAAAACCAAATAGCAGCTTCTCTTATTGTTATTTTTGGAATAACTATTTTATCTTTTGAATTTGATGAAGATAAAAAGATAAAATTTAAGAAGAGGCTCATTGCCCTTATGATAGGCTCAGGATTACTTTTTGCTCTTTATGAAACTTTCTTTAAGCAAATAGCTTTGAACTATAACTTTTTTGATGCAGTATTTTGGCAATATGTAGGACTAACAATAACAGGTATCTGTTTGTTTCTTTTTAATAAGAAATATAAAAGTGATTTTCTTTATATGCTTAAAACTAGAAAAAAAATAGTTACTTTTGCTATTTTATTTAGTGAATTACTGGTTATTCTTGGGAATGTTATCTTCAATTTTGTTAGTTTACTTGTTCCTATAGCTTTAGTTTTCTTAGTAGATTCATTCCAGCCTCTTTTTGTTTTTATTATAGGTATAATATTGACTATCTTCTTCCCACATATTAGTAAAGAAGAAATATCAGGTAGACACTTAGCTCAAAAGATTATAGCTATAGTTATTATATTCTTAGGTACCTATCTTCTGTATCTATAGCACTAAAGTGTTATAATAAAACCTATATGCAACAAACTTATTGCCAAGTACCACCACCTCAATACGGTATCTTTTCTTCAAATCCTCCTACGCTTCTTTATTACTCCCATATACCGGTGATTGTTGTTGCAATATTTTTTGCTGTTTTAATTATTAGCAATAATAGTAAGGCGCTTTTAAACAGACTTTTATTTTTTATTAGTATTAGTTTTTCAACGTGGCTTCTTTTGGATCTTGTACAATGGGCAACAAATAAACCATCTGTAGCAATATTTACCTGGGGCTTTGCTATTTTAGTAGAAGTTTTAATATTTGCCGCAACTCTCTATCTTGTTTCAGTTTTTGTTTATAAGGAGGATATTTCAACAAAAAAGAAACTTACTATTTCAGCACTTCTTCTTCCTATTGTTGCAGCACTTTCAACACCATTTTTTCTTCAAGGAGTTATACTGAGCGATTGTTCTGTTATTGAAGGACCAATTGCTACCTTTTATACTTATGCTTTCGAACTAACATCAGTTCTTTGGATTTTGTTTGTCTGTACTAGGGCATTTAAAAAAGCATCTTCAGAATTTAAAAAACAAATATTTCTTATAGGAGTTGGAAGTATTTTATTCCTGATGGCTTTCTCTTACGGAAATATTATCGGTAGTATTACAGAAGACTGGGAACTGGCGCAGGTGGGAATATTCGGCATGCCAATTTTCTTAGGTTTCCTGTCTTATCTTATTGTTAGATATAAAGCATTTAATAGTAAACTTATGTCAGCCCAAGCTCTTGTTTGGATACTTGGTTTTGTTATTTCAGCAATATTTTTTGTTAGAACTATTGAAAATGTAAAATACATTGTTGTTGGAACATTGTTTCTCGTTATTATTGTTGGCTATATTCTTATCCGCAGTGTTAAAAGAGAGATTGATCAACGCCATCGTCTTGAGGATTTGACTTCTAAACTTGAAGAAAGTAATGAAAAGCTAAAAGGTTTAGACAAACTTAAAACAGAATTCCTTTCTCTTGCCTCACATCAACTCCGTAGCCCACTTACTGCTATCAAAGGCTATTCTTCGATGCTAACAGAAGGAGATTTTGGTAAACTAGAAGATAAACAAGAAGAGGCAGTAAAGAGGATATATGCTTCAGCACAAGGTTTGGTAAATGTTGTAGAAGATTTACTAAACGTTTCAAAGATAGAACAAGGTGGTATGAAGTACGAGTTTATGCCAACTGATTTAAATACTATGGTTAGCCAGTTAGTAGGAGAGATGAAAATTCCAGCAGAAAATAAACATTTGGAATTCAAATCTGATATTCAAGAAGATGATACATTTATGATAAATGCTGATCCTGTAAAACTTAAACAAGTTTTTCTTAATCTTGTTGATAACAGTATTAAATATACAGAAAAAGGTTTTGTGCATGTAGCTCTTTCAAGAAATGATCAAAATAAAACAATAGAATTTTCAGTTACAGATTCAGGTGTAGGTATAAGCCCAGAAACAAAAGCAAAATTATTCCAAAAGTTTAGTAGAGGAGAGGGTGGCAAATTAAATACCGGTGGCTCAGGTCTAGGTCTTTATTTAGCTAGAGAGATAGCTAAAGCCCACAAGGGAGATATATTTATTGATTCTGAAGGCATAGGAAAAGGATCTATATTTAAAGTAATATTACCTGCAACAGGTGTGACTAAAGAATAGGAGAGAGGCTTACTCCTTGTGAACTTTGTTCTACTTTATAACCCAATAGTTCTAATTCATTTCTAATAGAATCTGATAATTCATAGTTTTTTTGTTCTCTGGCTTCTTTCATTTTTTCAAGTAACTCTTTGGCTTCAGAACTGATAGTAAATTCTTTTACACCAGCAAGATCAAGGCCAAGCACTTCATCAAAAGATAACAATGTTTTATATCTGTCTTCTCTAGAATATTTTTCATCAGAAGTCATTTCCCAAACCACAGCTAAAGCTTTGGCCGTATTTAAATCATCAGATAATGCTTCGATAAATTTGTTTTTGTAGTCTAAAATAATATTACCAAGCGTTTCTTTTATAGAAGTAAATAATCTTAATTTATTTAGTTGTAGTTCTGCAACAGAGAGTGCTTCCCAAGTAAAGTTTATAGGTTTCCTGTAGCTAGTTTGCATACAAAGTAGTCTCATAGCTAAGGGATTTATATTATGACCTTCTATATCAGAAATAGTGTAATAGTTATGCTTACTCTTACTCATTTTTTCTCCATCAACATTTAAAAATGCATAATGAACCCAGTATTTAACAAAGTCGTGTCCTGTAGTACAAACACTTTGTGCTATTTCATTTTCATGATGAACAGGTATATGGTCTATACCACCTGTGTGGATATCTATAGTCTCTCCTAAGTAATGAATACTCATGGCAGAGCACTCTATATGCCAACCAGGAAATCCTTCTCCCCAAGGACTTGGCCAATACATACTATGATTTGCAAATCTACCTACTCTTTTAAACCAAAGCACGAAGTCAGCTGGATTTTTTTTATCTTTATCTATTACAACATCTTCTCGAACTCCAAGAGATTTGTCAGACAATTTTTGACCAGACAAAGACCCATATTCTGGAAAACTTTTTATATCAAAGTAAATTGCATTTTCAGTTTCATAGGCATGACCTTTTGTCAAAAGTTTTTCTACCATTTCTATCATTTGTGATACATGATCTGTAGCTTTAGCTTCGGCAATATTTGGCGGTAAAACATTTACAGATCTCATACTCTCATGAAAATAATCAGTATATAAAGAAGCAATATCCCAGACACTTTTTCCTTCAGACTTCGCTTTGTTTTCAAACTTGTCGTCTCCTTCGTCACTATCATTTGTTAAATGTCCAACATCAGTAATATTCATGACATGTTTTACATCATAACCAAGATATGAAAGTGTTCTTCGCAATATATCGTCTCCGATATATTTACGCATGTGACCTATATGAGTAAAATCATAAACAGTTGGTCCACAGGCGTACATAGTAACAACACCTTCTTTTTGAGGCTTAAATTCTTCTATTTCGCGTGATTTCGTATTGTACAGTTTCATTTTTTATAACCATTTGTGTATCCTGAAGAAGATAAACATTACCAAAGATGTTAGAAGCATTGCTCCTATAACAAAAAAGAAATGAGAGCTTGAATTAATAAAAATAATATCTGGTCCTGTGTTCATACCAAAGATACCTGTGATAAGCATAAGAGGGAAGGTCACAAAAGATATAACAGTGAATTTCTTCATAACAGAGTTTTGCTTCATAGATAGAAGAGAATCGTTTGTTCTTTGAAGTTCAGACAAAGCGTCACTGTTGCTCTCTAAGATAGAATTTACTTTGTTAAATTCTGAAGTTACAAGGTTGGCATAATAACCATATTCTGAACCAAATAGCCTTATACTTGAGGATTCGTATGATTTTAATATATCTCTATGAAAACGAAGTGCTTGTTTGAAGTCCAAAAGCTTTCTACTGGTATGAGATATTTTTCTAACTAAGTCTTCTTCTTTACCAATAAAGATAGAGTCTTCTATTTCTCTAACAACCTTCGTTAGTTCCTCCATTTCTACCATAGATGTTTTGTAGAGTTCTTTCATCATTTGAACAAAAATATAACCTCCATGACTTGAAACTTTTTCACGGTCTACCATAGACGCAGTTTCAAAAAGTTTTGAAAATTCATGAACAGGATCTATTTTGTCGTATCTAACTGTTATTAAAAAGTTTTTTCCGATAATAAAATCTATCTCTTGTTCAGAGTGTCGACCCTTATTTCTTGATTCAGGAAAATGTAAGATAACATAAACAAGATTGTCATAGAGTTCTACTTTTGAACGGAGAGTACTTGATACTAATTCTTCTCCAACTAAGTCAGGAACTGAAAACTCCTCCATGATATGTAAAATTTCCTCTTTTGTAGGACTTTCCATGTCAACCCAAATGGTGTTGTGGTGAGTATATCGAGAAATCATTGGTTATATTGTACCACCTTTGTAGGTGTTGCAAAATATGAGCTATTAGGTATAATGGTCCGACAACTCATATTTCTATGACTACAGCAACAAAAACAACAAAAAAGACAACTAAGGCAAATTCTGATGCATTTGCTGTTATTAAAACAGGTGGTAAGCAGTACCGTGTATCTGCAGGAGAAGCTATAAAAATTGAGAAAATGAAAGGGGATTTTAAAAAAGGTGACAAGGTTATCTTCGACGAAGTTCTACTAACTGACGATGGAAAAAATACTGTTATTGGAACTCCATTTATCGCAGGTGCAAAGGTAGAAGGCACTATTGATGTTATCGGACGAGCCCCAAAAGTTCTTGTTATAAAATACAAACAGAAGTCTCGATACATGAAGAAAAATGGCCACAGACAACCATACTTCAAAGTAATCATAAATTCTATCTAAATAAAAAAATCCACCAAACGGTGGATTTTTTTACTCTCTCTTTTTAAGTGATGCTTCAAGTGAGGCAGGATCGGCGTATTCGAGTTCTGTACCCACAGAGAGACCTCGACCGAGACTTGAGACATTTATAGTATATTTAGAAATCAAATCTCTTATAACAGAGTCGGTATGGTCTCCGTTTGGAGTAAGAGGGAAGGCTAGTATTATTTCATTTATTTCAGAGCCTTCTTTTTCTATTCTTTGGATTAATTCTTTAGCACGAGTTTTATCAATAATATTTTTTTGTACTATTGGTATCAAAGAACCAAGAACAAAAAATAATCCGTTATAGTCGGTTTTTGAAAAGGCATCAATATCACTACTTTTTTCAACAACAGCGATAGTTTGCTTGTCTCTTTTTTCGTCCCTACATATATGGCAAATACCAGGATTTCCTGCCTGCGCAGGTAGGCTTTCAAATATTTTGAAACACAGAGAACAAGTATGAGCCTGATTCCTAGCACTCACCAATGTTGCTGCTAGATTTTTCACATAGGACTCTTGTTCACTCAATATAAAATGAGCAAAACGCTTGGCTTGGCGAGCGCCAATACCAGGGAATTTTAAAAACAGACGAGTTAATTGTTCAATACGATCTTCCATTGTTTTAATATTGTAACATTAGAAATCATCCAGTGATTTTGCTTTTGAGGCAGGTACATGTTGTTTGTCTATAGACAATAAAGTGGTTGTTTTTGCATCGAACAATAAGTCAGCTTTTCCAATAGCACCGTTTCTGTGTTTTTCTATCAGTACCTCGACTATGTTGTCTTTCTCGGCTTGGTCTTTGTATCTGTCTTCTCTGTGTAAAAACATCACCACATCGGCATCTTGTTCGATAGATCCAGAGTCACGCAGGTCGGAGAGACGAGGCTTACCTCCACGAGCTTCAACAGCACGAGAGAGTTGTGATAGAGCAAGAACAGGTACATCTAATTCACGAGCTAGTTGTTTGAGAGATCGAGATATTTCTGTGATTTGATTAACCATGTTGTCGTAGTTTTTACTTGCATGGATGAGTTGTAAGTAGTCGATAACAATAAGCTCGAGTCCGTGTTCGCTTTTAAGTCGCCTCGCAACAGCTCGCATTTTGACAATAGAGTTTCCAGCTTGGTCGTCTATATAGATAGGAGCTTTTTGCAAACGACTTGCTGCTTCTTGAAGAGTTCCGAAATGCTGTGAAGAAAGACCATGACCAGTTCGTATACTCCAAGCATCAACCCTAGACTCGGCAGAGAGCATTCTTTGAACCAATTGTTGTGAACTCATTTCTAGAGAAAATATTCCTACAGCGCGTCCTGAGAGTGCAACATTTCTAGCAATATCGAGCGCAAATGTTGTCTTACCGATACTTGGTCTAGCGGCCAAGATGATCAGGTCAGACTTTTGAAGTCCTGCCAGAAGGTTATCGATATCAGGAAAGCCTGTTGGTACACCACGAACTTCATCTTTGTGCTCTCGCAAGTATTCTATTTGCTCTACCGTATCCACTAAACCTTGTTTAATAGAAACGAAACCATTCTTGACGCTCATATTTGAAGAGACTCGGAAAATACTTTTTTCTGCTGAGTCTAAAATATCAGAAACTTCTTGATCGTTTTCGGCATAAGCTTGAGTCGCAATATTTTCTGAAGCATCGATAAGAGAGCGAAGAATATGTTTTTTGTAAACAATATCAGCATAGTGACGAATGTTTACAGTCGAAGGAACATTACCCATAAC